>NZ_CP032317.1:3600000-3900000 GCF_003574965.1 Hymenobacter oligotrophus
CGATGGCCAGGTTGTGGGCAATGCGGCAGATCCACGACGAAAACTTCCCCTCTTCATTGTACCGACCGCTCTTCATCGTGTGCACCGCTTTGATGAACGCATCCTGCACCAGGTCTTCGGCAATCACGGGGTCTTTCACGATCAGCATGATCGTGGTGAAGACGCGGCGCTTGTGCCTGTCCAAGAGCAGGGCGAAGGCTTCTTCCTTGCCGGCAATGTAGAGCGAAATCAACGCGGAATCGCTCGGCTGCATAGTTTCCATAAAGGCTACGGTTAGGGGAACGTAGAGCTTTAGGCCATATTGTGCAGGTTGCCGTGAAAGTTAAGTTGAAGAGCCTGTAGAAAGCGTACTGATCAAATGTAGAGTTCTGCAAGCTGCTTTGCAACGCGTATTGTGGCGGGCCCCCAAATAATTTTTTTGTTCCGAAGCTCAACCATAAAAAAAGCCCGCTGAAACAGCGGGCTTTGGGGGCTGCAAAAACCGTGCAGTTACCTTTTCAGCTGGGCATCGAGGGTGCGCAGCTGCTGGTCGTAGCGAGTGCCGTTGGGCACGGCGGCGGCACCTAGGGCGGTGCGCTCGGCAAGCTTATCGGTGGCTTGCTGCAACAGGGCTACGCGCCGCTCAAGTTGCTTGAGCTGCTGGGCTGTGGCGGCCGAAACCGGAGTGCCGGGCACGCTCACGCGGGTTTCGCCGGTGCTGCCGGTTACCTGCACGCTTTGCCGCTCAATGGCCTGGGGCGTGCGCATATCGTCGCGGAAGTTCACCACCACGCCCTGCATGTTCACGGCTTGGCCCTCGGGCAGTTGCTGGCGGGTGCCGTCTTTGCGTACCAGCAAGCCCGATGGGTTAATCACGGAGCCGTCGGAAAGGGCGAGTGGCGCTTGTAGGCGCGTGGCTTTGCCCGCTTTCAGGCGCATTACCACGCCGTTGCGGCGGTAGGCGCCGTCTTTCAGGGCGGTGGCAGTTTGTGCTACCGATACCAACGTGGCGCAGCACAGCAAGAACAACAAAACGAAACGTTTCATGAGGCAAAGGGGCACGCCGCGAAAAGTGCAAGCGGGCGCGCACGCTCCTCTACGGGCCCTAGGTGCCGGTTGTTGTAGGTGTTGATTGGGCGTGCGGTAGGTTTAGCTGGCGGTTGTGCGCAAGCCACTGCATGGCCGATGGTTCGTCGGTGAACACCTGCACGCGGCAGCGGTCGTCGGCCGGCGGGGCGTTGCTGACAACGCTGGGCAGTTCGCTCTCGTGCGCCGGCGAAATCAGGTAAGCCAAGTACACATGTCCGCTAAGGGTAGCCACCAACCGCGGCAAAAACGCCTCCATAACCCAGCGGGTGGCTGCAGTGCTTACCATGCCGCGGCGGCGCATATCGAGCAGCCAGTAACGCGCGCGCCGCGGGGCTGCCAGCGCCAACGAGGCCTCGTAGCCCTGGCGTACTTCGGCGTCATCTACCTGGCGCAGCCAGCGGCTGAAGAGCAAGCCTAGGTCGTCGCGAAACGACAGATCGACAATATCCTGGAGGGCAGCGCTCATGATCAGCAAAGGAAAAGAAACCACAGCGCGGCAAAGCAGCGCAACACAAGCACGAGGAGCACGGCCGAGCACGCTACGCTGCCCGAGCAACAAGGCCAAACACGGTAAGCAGAAGGAGGCACCCGATCGGGACCAGGCCCAGGCGGGGCTGGCAAACAAGGCAACAATAGGTGCGGGCTACGGCGCAGGTGGCGCCGAAACAGCAGGCGGCAAGCTGAGAGGTGCAGCGCAGGGCGTTGTACACAACGATACAAAAATTAGCGGCCTTATCCAAATCGGTGGCGCAAGCAAGTGCCGGACTACCTTTGCGCGCTTTCCCCGTTAGAGGCTTCTTATGAGTACTGCCGACTTGGCCGCGCCCCAGCGGCCCCACGACCCCTACGCTGCGCTGCGCATTCCGGAGTTTCGCCGGCTTATCTCGGCGCGGGTGTGCCTGGTGCTGGCCACGCAAATGCAGGCCGTGGTGGTAGGCTGGCAGATGTATCAGCTAACCAAGGACCCGCTGGCCCTGGGGTTGATTGGCTTGGCCGAGGCCATTCCCAGCATCACGGTGTCGTTGTACGCCGGGCACGTAGCCGACTCGGTGCGGCGCAAAAACATCATCGTGTCGGCCGTAACGGTGTTTATGCTGTGCTCCTTGGCCTTGTACCTGTTCACGCGGCCCGCGGGCGCGTGGGTGCTCGAGGAGTACAAAACAGTGCCCCTCTACGCGGTCATCTTCGTGAGCGGCCTGGCCCGGGGCTTTTTGGGGCCGGCCTTGTTTTCGTTTATGCCGCAGCTGCTGCCCAACCGCCAATTGCTGCCCAACGCCATTACCTGGAACAGCTCGACGTGGCAGTTCTCGGCCGTGATGGGGCCTGCCATCGGCGGTTTGCTGTACGCGCACCTAGGGATATCGGCAGCCTACGGCATCGATTTGCTGCTGACGATTTTGGCCTTGTTGCTGTTTAGCAGCATTGCCGGGCGGCCGCTGCCGCCGCGCGAGGGCGAGCAGCTAAGCCTGAAGGAAAGCATTTTGTCGGGCGTGCGCTTTATCTTCCAAAACCAGATTGTGCTGGCCGCCTTGTCGCTTGATTTGTTTGCGGTGCTGTTTGGCGGGGCCGTGGCCTTGCTGCCCATCTTCGCCGACGACATCCTGAAGATTGGCGCCGACGGCCTAGGTTACTTGCGCGCCGCGCCGGCCGTGGGCTCGGTGCTGATGGCCGTAACGCTCACGTATTTTCCGCTGCACCGCCACATGGGCCGCAAGCTGTTGTGGGCGGTGGCCGGCTTTGGCTTGGCTACCGTGGGCTTTGCCCTGTCCACCAACTTTTGGCTGTCGTTGTTCCTGCTGTTTCTTACCGGCGTGTTCGATTCGGTGTCGGTTATCGTGCGCTCCACGCTTATCCACACCTTCACGCCCGAGTACATGAAAGGCCGCGTAGCCGCCGTCAACAACATTTTCATCGGCTCGTCCAACGAAATCGGCGCCTTCGAATCGGGGGCGGTAGCCAGGCTGATGGGCGTAGTGCCCTCGGTGGTGTTTGGGGGCATGATGACGCTGGTGGTAGTGGGCTTTACGGCTTTGCTGGCCCCGCGCCTGCGGCGCCTGCAAAACGTGAAGGAGGCAGCACCGGCTACCACTACCTAGGGCCGGGCTGCCGGCCGAACACCCGTGTCCGCAACCGGACATATTTGCGGCCTTTGTTCAGCTAGCGTTGTTTCTGAACAACCACATTATCATGCGATTCCGCGAATGGCATTGATTTGGTAATTCGTACGGCTATTCACTTGGGCCCTGTACGATAATGGACAGTTACGCTTCTTTTGCTTCGGTTGCTGTATCGCTGGCTCTGCTTCGGGTAGTCGCTTGGGCGGAAAAGACAATTGAGCCTTCAATAAAGCATAGCGCAAAACATATCTTACGTAGTTTTGTGCCGCGCCCGCCGAGCGGCCCGCGTGCTACCCGCGAGGATATGGCTGCCAATACGCCCGAAATTGATACCGTTGACGCCCTCGAAGCCCGCTTAGCGGAGCTACAGCGCACCAACGGCGAGGCGTTTCTGCAGGAGTTGTTTCGGGCATTTTACCGCCCGCTCGGCAACGTGGTGTACCGGGTAGTGCAAGATCGTGCCGTGGCCGAAGACCTGCTGCAAGATGTGTTCATGCGCATCTGGAACAACCGCGAGTCGCTTGTCATCAGCAGCACTTATAAAGCCTACCTCTACCGCGCTGCTATGAACGCGGCCCTGCGCCACGTGGAGCAGCAAAAGCGCCAGGTAAGCTGGGACGATGCCAACCTGGCCGAAACCGGCCGCGACACCACCGCCGAGCACCTTGAGGGCCAAGAGGCTGAACAATTAGTAGCCACCGCCCTCGAGGCTTTGCCGCCGCAGTGCCGCGCCGTGTTTCTGATGAGCCGGCAAGAAGGCATGAGCTATCAGCAGATTGCCGAAGCCTTGGAAGTAGCCCCCAAAACCGTGGAAAATCAAATGGGAAAGGCTTTGCGCATCATGCGCGACAAGCTCAGTGGCTTTTTTTCGGGCCTGAATTCGTGGCTGTTATAGCGTGGTTGGAAATTTTTTTAGGGGTGGCGTAGGGGTAAGGCCTGGGTTGTGGCTCTTACTACTGAAAACCCTGATAAACCAACCTCTCTCAACCGCTATGAAAACCAACTGGCTCATCGCTCCTCTTTTCTCGGTACTGCTACTCTCTGCCGGCTGCTCGCACGAAGGCGAAGCTTTCGGCCCGCGTGTACGGGGCACCGGCCCTACCGTTACGGAAACCCGCTCGTTCAACAGCTTCAGCCGTGTGGAGCTCAAGATTGATGCGGAAGTAATTCTCACGCAGGGCAGCCGGCAGGAAGTACGCCTCGAAGGGCAGCGCAACATCCTCGATGTGCTCGAAACCGAAATCAACGGCGATGAGCTGCAGATTGAGTACGGCCATGTGCAAGTGCGCAGCCACGAACCCATCAAGGTCTACATCACGGTGCCTTCGCTGTCGGAGGTGCAGGTATCGGGTTCGGGCAAAGTGCGCAGCACCTCGCCGTGGTCGGCCAACTCCTTCCAAGTAGAGGTGTCGGGCTCGGGCGAAGCCACCCTGGACCTCGACCAAGTACAAAGCCTGCGCACCCGCATTTCGGGCTCGGGGGAGGCCCGCCTCAGCGGCGAGGCAGCTAGCCACACCGTCAACATCAGCGGCTCGGGCCAGGTAAGCGCCTACGAGCTGGCTACGCAGGATGCCTACGCATCCATCAGCGGCTCGGGCAAAGCTTACGTGCAGGCTGCCCGCACGCTCAATGCCGAAATCAGCGGCAGCGGCACCATTTACTACCGCGGCAACCCCACCGTTACCACGCGCATTTCGGGTTCGGGCAAAGTACTCAGCGGTAACTAACCCCAAGAACAAACACCAGGGCGCAGCCTAACGCTGCCGTAATCCTGCTTCGCTCCGAACACGCGCTTCTCTCCCTTCTCTCAACTACCGCAACTGCTCCGGCCGGCCTCTGCTGGTTGGCCGGGGTAGCTGCCGCTCCGAAAACAAACATGAAATCATCAATCCACTGGGGGCTGGCCGCCGGGCTGCTACTGACGGCCGCCCCCTCCTGGAGCCAAACCTTGCCCGAAGCCACCCAGCGCGCAACCCTAAGCGGCTACCTCCGCGACGGCGCCACCGGCGAGGCCTTGGTGGGCGCCAGCGTGTTCGTGAAAGCGCTGGGCCTAGGTGCCAACACCGACGAAAACGGCTACTACCAGCTGCAACTGCCCAAAGGCCCGCACACGGTTACCTACCTGGTTATGGGCTACGAGCCGCAGGAGGTGAAAATCAACCTAGGGGCCGATGCCACGAGCTCGGTAAAGCTATCGGCCACGCGGGTGCAAACGCAGGAGGTGGTGGTGCAGGGCCAACGCGCTGAGGACAACGTGCGCAAGCCCGAAATGAGCGTGAACAAGCTCGACATGAAAACCGTGAAGCTGATGCCCGCGCTCCTGGGTGAGGTAGACGTGGTGCGCAGCATTCAGCTGCTGCCCGGCGTAACCACGGTGGGCGAGGGCGCTTCGGGCTTCAACGTGCGCGGCGGCGGCGTCGATCAGAACTTGATTTTGATGGACGAGATGCCCGTGTACAACGTTTCGCACTTGTTTGGTTTGTTCTCGGCCTTCAACCCCGATGCTGTGCAGGACATGAAGCTGTACAAGGGCGGCATTCCGGCGCAGTACGGCGGGCGTTTGTCGTCGTTGCTTGATGTGCGCCTGCGCGACGGGCACACGGCCGAGCGCGCCAGCGTGAACGGCGGCATTGGTTTGATTTCGAGCCGTTTGGCCGTGGAAGCGCCGCTGATTAAGGACCGCACCTCGGTGGTGCTGGCCGGCCGCCGCTCCTACGGCGACTTGTTCCTGAAGCTGGTGCCCGACCAAAAGGACAACCAGGCGTATTTCTACGACCTGAGCGTGAAGGTGAACCACAAGTTCAGCGCCCGCGACCAGCTGCAGCTAACCGGCTACCGCGGCCGCGACGTGTTCAACTTCAGCAACGTGTTCAAGAACAACTGGGGCAACACCGGCGGCACCGCCCGCTGGACGCACCAGTTCTCGCCCCGCCTGTTCGGCAACTTTACCGGCGTGGCCGCGCAATACGACTACGCCCTAGGTGTGCCCAACGGCACGCAAGCCTTCGAGTGGACCTCGAGCGTGCGCAATTACACCGGCAAGGCCGATTTGAGCTTCCAGCTGAACGCGAACAACACCATCAGCGGCGGCGTGAGCGGTACGCGCTACCGGTTTAACCCTGCCACGGTAAAGCCGCTGAGCGCCGAGTCGATTTTTGTGGAGCTGAAGGTGGACGAGCAGAAAGCCGGCGAGTACGCTGCCTACCTCGATAACGAGCAAACCCTTTCGCCGCGCCTGCAACTGCAGTACGGCTTGCGCCTATCGGTGTTCGATTTCCTGGGTACCGGCAAAACCATTTACGACTACCAGGGCGAGGAAGGCAAGCGCAAAGATCCGCTGAACCCGCGCACGCCCCGCAACGGCGAAGTGGTGAAACGCTACGCCAACCTGGAGCCCCGCGCCTCGCTGCGCTTCACGCTCGACGAGAACAGCTCGCTGAAAGCCAGCTACAACCGCACGGCGCAGTACATCCACCTGATATCGAACACCACGGCCGCCTCGCCCTTGGATGTGTGGAGCCCCAGCACCAACAATATCCGGCCCGAGCGCGCCAATCAGGTAGCCCTAGGTTACTTCCGCAACTTCCTGGACAATGGCTACGAGGCCTCGGTGGAAGTATTCGGCAAAACCATGGACAACCAGATCGACTACGTGAACGGGGCCAGCACTCTGCTCAACAAAGATCTGGAAGGCGAACTGCTTTACGGCGACGGCCGCGCCTACGGGGCCGAGTTCTTCGTGAAGAAAAACCAAGGCCCGATTACAGGCTGGGTAAGCTACACCTTGTCGCGCTCGGAGCGGCAGATTGATGGCATCAACCGCGGTGCGTGGTACGCCAACAAGTACGACAAGACGCACAACCTCTCGGTGGTGAGCATGTACCAAGTGGGCAAGCGCCTCACGGTGTCGGGCAACTTTGCTT
The DNA here is from genome assembly GCF_003574965.1 of Hymenobacter oligotrophus. NCBI lineage: Bacteria > Pseudomonadati > Bacteroidota > Cytophagia > Cytophagales > Hymenobacteraceae > Hymenobacter > Hymenobacter oligotrophus. The sequence continues at coordinate 3,607,109 of NZ_CP032317.1, forward strand.
ACAGCACCGGCGTGGCCACCACCTTCCCCAACGCCCGCTTCAGCTACGAGGGCCTGGTGGTGCCGGTGGTAAGCGGCGATGCCCGCAACAACTACCGCGTACCCGCCTACCACCGCCTCGACCTAGGGGCCACGCTCAAGAACCCGCAGCACCCCAGCCGCCGCTGGCAGAGCGAATGGGTGTTTTCGGTGTACAACGTGTACGCACGCCGCAACGCCTACGGCATTTATTTCCGCCAAAACGAGGACGACCCGCGCAAAACCGAGGCCGTGCGCCTCTCGGTGTTCGGCTCGATGCTGCCTTCGGTGTCTTATAACTTCAACTTCTAACGGCTGCGGCCGCCTAGCAATATGCTCGCCCGTTTTTTCTCTCTTGCCGCTGTAGCCCTAACCCTAGGTACGCTGGCCAGCTGCACCGATGTGGTGCAAGTTGAGCTGCCCGAGCCGGAGTCGCAGTTGGCCGTGGAAGGCAACATTACCGACCAACCCGGCCCCTACGAAATTCGCCTGACGCGCACCGGGGCTTACTTCGACGACAAAACGCCTCTGGCCGTGCGCGGCGCCGAACTCACTATTTCGGATAGCCAGGGCGCTACCGAAACCCTGCGCGAAACGGCCCCCGGCGTGTACCAAACCAGCAGCCTGCGCGGCCGCATCGGCAACCAGTACACGCTTACCATTAAGGCCGATGGGCAGGAGTACCGCGCCGCTACCGAAATCAAGCGCGTGCCCCAAATCGACCGGTTCGAGCAGCAGCACAAGGTGGGCCAACCCGGCTGGCGCGATGGGTACTACGTGCTCTACAACGGCCCCGAGCTGCCCGGCGTGGGCGACTACTACCGCTTTAAGCTGTACCAGAACGACACGCTGCGCAACAACCCCGACGAACTGATTGTGCGCGACGATGCCTTGGTTGACGGCAAGTACATCGGCGACGTAGAAATGACCGACCGTCCCTTCCGCATCGGCGACCGGGTGCGGGTAGAGGTGCTCTCGTTGCCCAGGGACTACTATTTCTTCCTGACCGAAATGTTCACGCAAATCAACAACGTAGGCATGTTCTCGTCGCCGCCCGCCAACGTGCGCACCAACATCGTCAACGTCGATCCGAACGGGCCGAAAGCCGTGGGCTACTTTGCCGGTACGGCCGTACGCTCGGCTACGGTCACCATCACGCCATAGCAGTAGCGCGGGCTTTGCAGTCCGCGCTATAACGCGCTAATCGGCAAAAATTACCAACTTAATACCCGATTCTCCGCCACCATGCCCGACCTCTACCCCGATACGGAAGCCCCCTGGGAGCTACTCGCCAAACATTTGGCGGGCGAAGCCTCCGTGTCGGAGCAAGAGGAACTGCACCGCTGGCTAACGGCGCGCCCCAGCCGCCTGCGCGTGCTTACCGATGCCACCCGGGCGTGGGAGCGGGGCGGCACCACGGCCGAGGTTTTCAGCGAAGCCGATGTAGATAAAGCCTGGCAGCGCTTTAGCGCGGCCGCGGGCATAAAAGCCCTAGGTAAAAGTTCGGTAGCCCCGCCCTTGCCAACCCCCGAACCTAGGGTTGTGCCCATGTGGGGCAACAGCCAAACTTGGATGCGCGTTGCGGCGGCCGTGCTGCTGCTGGTAGGCGTTTGGGCTGTGGCCCGCACCTTCTTGCTTAGCCGCAACTCGGCCGAAACCGTAACGGTAGCCGCCGGCCCCGAGCGCAAGCTCAGCACCTTGCCCGATGGCAGCCGCGTGTGGGTAAACCGCAACTCCACGCTCAGCTACGCCGCCGATTTCAACGAAAACAGCCGCGTGGTGCAGCTGCAGGGCGAGGCTTTCTTTGAAATCAAAAAAGACCACGGCCGGCCCTTTACCGTGCTGGCCAACGACACCCGCACGCGCGTGCTGGGCACTTCCTTTAACGTGCGCGCCTACTCGGCCGAAGACTCGGTGGAGGTTTCGGTGGTAACGGGCCGCGTGGCGTTCAGCCCCGATCGGCAGCGCGTAACGGTGCAGGACTCGGTGGTGCTTACGCCGGGGCTGCGCGGTGTTATCAGGCGATCGGCCCCGGCCGTAGCCGTGCAAAAGCCCATCGTCGACCCCAATTTCCGGGCTTGGCAACAAGATGAGCTGGTGTTCGACAACCAGAGCCTCGGCCAGGTGGCCGAAACCCTTACCCGCTACTACGGCACACCCGTGGAGCTAAGCAAGCCCGAACTGGCCCGTTGCCGCTTTACGGGCAACTTCAAACAGGCCCAATTGCCGCAAGTGCTGCGCGTCGTCAGCCTGTCGGCTAACCTGTCGGTTTCGCAAACCGCCGACGGCTATACCCTTGACGGACCGGGCTGCCAGTAGCCCTATCTCATCCTCCAACAGACTTCCAGATCCATGTCTGCTATGCGAAACCGCATATGCCTGGCGGCTGCCATGCTGTGCGCCTTGGCTACCGAGCCCGCCATGGCCCAAGCCCGAAGCGGCTCGGTGCTCGAGCGCAAAGTTACGGTTACGTTCAACGAAGCGCCGCTCGAATCGGTGCTGCGCACCTTGCGCCGGCAGTACGGCGTGCGCATATCGTACAGCAACACGGCCCTGAACTTAAAGCAACCCGTAACGGTATCGGCCAACAACCAGCCGTTGCGTACGGTGCTGGGCGAAGTGCTGCGCGATAAGAACATTGGCTACGAACTGGTAGGCGACCAGCTGGTGCTGCACCCCGTCGCGCCCAGATCGGCTGCTGCCAAACCAACTTCGGCAACAGCGCCAGCTGCCACGACTACTACCGTCAGCAAAGCCGTAACCGAGCGCGCGCCCGATGAGGCAGCGCCTAGGTCGGAGCCGGGCAAAGCCGCCGATAGGCCTGGCGCCGCGCCGGCCGCCAAGCCAGCGCCCCCAGCCAAGGCCACACCCCCGAAGAAGGAGCCAGCCAAAACCGCCAAGGGCCAATCGACGGCCACCAAAGCCGGCAATGCAGGTGGTGGCAAAACGCCAACCAAGGCTGCTTCGCCGGCTAAGAACGCAACGGCAACACCCGCGCAAACGGCCTCCACTGTCAAGCCGAATAACCCAAGCCCTGCTGCTGGTGGCGCAGGAAGCCTCGACCCAGAAGTTGCCCCGGCCACAACACCCGAAACCACTAGTCCGCCAACGGCTGCTACGCCATCCGCAACCACTGAGGCTAAACCTATTGTGGCCAAACAGGATTCGGTTGCTGCGGCGGCGGCACCGGCTGCCGCTACAGAAAGCGAGGAGCCCGCACGCCCCACCTACAAGCAGCCGGCCCAAATTTCTTTCCTAGGTCCGTTGGGCTCCAATGGGCTTCGCAGCGGCCAAACGGTGAACAATTTGTCCATCAACGTGCTGGGTGGCTACTCGGCCGGGGTAGAAGGCTTTGAGGCGGCTGGCTTGTTCAACATCGACCGCGACACCGTGGACGGTGTGCAGGTAGCCGGCTTGACCAACATCGTGGGCAAGCACCTGGATGGCTTTCAGGGGGCAGGCCTGCTGAACGTGCTGGGCGGCGGTGGCCGTGGCTGGCAAGCCGCAGGCTTGCTTAACGTAGCCGCGCGGCCCGTAGCCGGTGCCCAAACGGCTGGCCTGTTCAACTACGTTGGCCCAACCAAGAAACTGCCCATCGTAGCCGATGCAGGAGCCCCGGCCACCGATGCAGCGCCTAGCCGCAAACCCACGGTGCAGGCGGCGGGCCTGTTCAACGTGGCCCTAGGTGAGGTACGCGGCGGCCAGGCGGCGGGGCTGCTGAACGTAGCTGGCACTGTGCACGGCGTGCAACTGGCTGGCCTCCTGAACGTGGCCGATTCGGTAGATGGCGTGAGCATTGCCCCAATAAATTTTGTGCGCCACGGCTACCACCGCGTGGAGGTAATCAACTCCGAAGTGTGGCCCGTAAGCGCCAACCTTAAGCTGGGCGGTTCGGCCGCGTTTTACACGTTCTTCACGGGTGCCTATGCGGGCTTCGGCAGCAAGCCGCGGCGTTGGGCCCTAGGGTACGGCCTGGGCTCGGAGGTATGGGCCCGGCGGCGCCTGAGCGTGGCGCTGGATGCCGTAGCCATGCACGTAAACGAAGAGCAACGCGGCTGGACGCGCGACCTAAACCTCGACAGCCAGCTGCGCCTGCTCCTGGGTGTCGCGCCTTTCAAAAAAGACGGGCACCTGCGCATCGTGTTCGGACCCACCGTGAGCGTGCTGGTAACGCAGCGCTACGATACCACCGAGCAGCGGGTGTATTCCAACCTCGCCGAAGGCCGCAAGCTGTGGCTCGACGAAGGCGATGCCGGCACGCGCGTGCTGGGTTGGGTGGGCTACGCTGCTGGCATTCGCTTTTAAAACCCTAGGTAGTCCACCCGCAAACGCTGTCCTGCGGGCTGGGGCCGGTGCATAAAAAAAGAGCCGCCTAATTGGCGGCTCTTTGCGTTGCGGTGCTGGCTTGGGCAGCTTTTGCTTTGCTGCGCAGGCCTAGTTTGGTTTTGGCCACTTGCGGCGAGGCAGGGCGCTCCACGGGTTTGGCGCTGTGTTTGGCAATCCAGCCGTGGATGAGCACCAACGCCCGGGGCGAGAAGGTGGGCTGAATGTCGCCGTTTACCAGCGGCCACTGCGAGCGGTCCGACTGGAACCAGTGGTTGACGCCCGTTAGCTTGTACACCTCCACTTTTTTGTTGCCTTTGGCGCGCAGGCCCTTTTGCAGCAGCGGCAGGTTGCGGTTGGCCGATACCATCAGGTCGGCGGTGCCGTTGAGGGCCAGTACCGGGCATTTCACACCCGAAAAGCGGGTTTTGGGGTCGAAATCGATGAAGAAGCGGTACCACGGCGAGGTTAGCTGCGTGGCGCGGGCCTGCACCATGGTAAAGTCGATGTCGGCGTTGCTCATGCGCAGCATGGCGGCCACTTTGGCGCGGGCTAAGTCGTTGTTGGGCGTTTCGCGGATGATGTTCAGCATGCGCTCGTGCAGCTGCAGCGCGGCGCTCACCTGGGCCGGCGTCGAGCCGATCAGGCGCATAATCTCGGTTTGCTGCCGGCGCAACAACTCCGACCCCGATTGCCCGCTGCCCGCCAACGACACCACAAAGCTGGGTGCCCCAATGGGCTGGGCCGCCGATAGCAGGGCAATGTTCGCGCCCTCGCCGTGACCAATCATGCCCACTTGCGTTTTGTTTACCTTGTAATGCGCCCGCAAAAAGCCCATGGCAGCCTGCGCGTCCGAAACCAGGTCGGCGGTGTTGGCTTGCTGGTAGCTGCCCGTCGATTTGCCCACGCCGCGGTCGTCGTAGCGCAGCACGGCTACGCCCCGGCGCGTGAGGTAGTCGGCCAGGATGTTGAACATGCGGTAGTTATCCACGGCCGCGTTGCGGTCTTGCGGGCCCGAGTCGGAAATTAGCACCACGCCCGGAAACGGCCCGCGGCCCTGCGGCATCGTGAGCGTGCCCACCAGGCGGAGCTTATCCACTTTGTTCGGAATCACCACTTCTTCTTCGCGGTAGGGCGCGGCGGGCTTAAAAGTGGCCGCGTTCAGCACCGAGCCCGCCGAGCGCTCGAGCACTAGGGGCGAGGTAAGGCCCGGCTGCGACCACGTGCCCTTCATGCTTTTGCCATCGGCGGCAAGCTTGCCCGTAAATCGGCTGCCGGCCTCCTCGATGCGCATGGTTACGTCGGCACCTTTGACGGCTACCTTCACGGGCATGCGGGTAATCTTCTGCTTGGGCACGTCGAGGGTGGCGTAGAGTGTGCCGTTGCTTAGCGGAATGATGGTTATTACCAACTCCGAGGTGCCACCGGTCCCCTTTAGCTCGCCGCGCCATTGGCCACCTAGGGGCGAGTCGGCGGGGTTGTATTTAGCGGCTGTGCCAAGCAAGGGCAGCAGCAGCAAAAACCACAAAAACGGCTGAAGGCGTAAAAAATTCCTCATAAAGTTCAATAAAGTACTTGGCAGAGCGGGGCTAAGCACGCTTTATTCTGGGAGAATACCAAAATTAAGTATTCTTGGCGAAGCCCCATACGTAAGAATACTGCCGAGGTTGGTTGAACTCAGAAGAAAATTCGGGGTGTGCCTTAACTAGCTGCTACTGGCCGGCGCGGTTTTGCCTACGTAAGCGGCTCCCAGGCGCAGCCAGTCGGCGCGTTGCATCTCAAACTTTACCTCGCCTTTGCCGTGCTGGCCCACCGCTTGCCACCCGTTGCGGCGGTAAAAACGCTCGGCGCGCGTGTTGGGCTCTGTGCCCAGCCATACCCTAGGTTGGTTTTGCGCGAAGTACCAGGCCAGCATGCAATCGTGCAGCTGCTTCCCAATGCCGCGGCCCTCAAACTCCGGGTCCACAAACAAAGCCCAAATGTTTTGGTCTTGTAAGTCGGCAATGGCAAACCCCACAACGCGGTCATCAACTTCGCAAACCCACCCTTTGCCGCGGCGGCAGATGTACTCATCGCAGTCTTGGTCGGTAACAAGGCCGGGGTCCGACAGCACGTTTTCCTTTACCGCGTGCCGCACCACTTGCATTTGCTTGATGTCGTGCGGATGAGCTTCGCGGATAAGCATAACGGTGGGGCGGGTGTCGGGTGAGGGTATTCGTTAACGGCCAGCAGCAATAAATGCAAGGTTTGGCAGCAGGCGTGTTTGGCAGTCCGGAGCAATCTACCACGTTCGTACCAAACGCATTCGGCCCCGTTGTACCTTCGCTGCCCCAATCCTCTAACCACGTTAGCCGAAACCTAAGAGGTAGGATTGGGTGTTAGAGGAATCTATGGCCCAGGACAACCTGCAGGTAGCCGCTCCGGCTGCCGATCCGATCGATCAGCTCGATCCGCGCGAGTTCATCATTATCAAGAACGCGCGCGTTCATAATCTCAAAAACCTGAGCGTGGCTTTCCCGCGCAACAAGTTTATCGTTGTTACGGGCCTGTCGGGCTCGGGCAAGTCGTCGTTGGCGTTCGATACGCTCTACGCCGAGGGCCAACGCATGTACGTGGAAAGCCTGAGCTCCTACGCGCGCCAGTTCCTGGGGCGCATGGACAAGCCCGATGTCGACTACATCCGGGGTATTTCGCCGGCCATTGCCATCGAGCAGAAGGTAACGGTGCGCAACAACCGCTCGACGGTGGGCACCAGCACCGAGATATACGACTACCTAAAGTTGTTTTTTGCCCGCGTGGGCCGCACGTACTCGCCCGTTTCGGGCCGTGAGGTACGCAAAGACCAGGTGTCCGACGTGGTCGATTACCTGTTCACCTTGCCCGAGGGCACGCGCGCCATGGTGCTGGCCCCGCTGATACCCTCGGAGGAAGGCCGGCCCTTGCGCAAAGAGCTCGACCTGCTGCTACAGAAAGGCTACGCCCGCGTGGTGATAAACGGCGAAATGGCTTTTATCGAAGACCTCCTAGCCGAAGGGCAGCCCGAGCCCGAAGGGGAGGTGCAGATCATGATCGATAGGGCCGTAATTCAGCCCGGCGACGAAGACCTGCAGTTCCGCCTCAGCGACTCGGTGCAAACCGCCTTCTTCGAAGGCCACGGTACTTGCGTCGTTAAGTTGTCAGTTGCCAGTTCTCAGTTGTCAGAAGGGGAAAACCAGAACAACGCTGGCAACTCACAACGGACAACTGACAACCAATCTGAAACCCGCACGTTTTCCGACCGTTTCGAGCTCGACGGCATCGTGTTCGAGGAGCCCAACGTCAACTTCTTCACCTTCAACAACCCGTACGGCGCCTGCCCGCGCTGCGAGGGGTTTGGCTCGGTGCTGGGTATCGACGAGGACCTTGTGATACCCGACAAAACCTTGACGGTGTACGAAGGCGCCATTGCCCCGTGGCGCACCGAAAAGCAGAGCGAGTGGCTGAAGCCGCTGCTGAAAAACGGAATCCGTTTCGATTTTCCCATTCATCGTCCCTACAACGAGCTGACCGAGGCCGAGCAGCGCCTGCTGTGGGAGGGCAACAAACACTTTCAGGGCCTGCACGACTACTTCGAGTGGGTTCAGACGCAGACGCACAAGATTCAGTACCGCGTGCTGCTGAGCCGCTACCGCGGCCGCACCGTGTGCCCCGATTGCCGCGGCACGCGCTTGCGCAAAGACGCGCAGTACGTGAAGGTGGCCGGCAAGAACATTGCCGACCTGGTGCTGCTGCCCATCCGCGACGCCCTAGGTTTCTTCGAGAACCTTTCGCTCACGGAGCACGAAAAGGCCGTGTCGGACCGCTTGGTAACGGAGGTGCACAACCGCCTGAGCTACCTGGTGCGCGTAGGCCTGGGCTACCTCACGCTCAACCGCTTGTCGAACACCTTGTCGGGCGGCGAGTCGCAGCGCATTCAGCTGGCTACTTCGCTGGGCTCGGCGTTGGTCGGCTCGATGTACGTGCTCGATGAGCCCAGCATCGGCCTGCACCCCAAAGACGCCGAGCAGCTCATTGGCGTGCTGCGCTCGTTGCAGCAGCTCGGCAACACCGTGGTGGTGGTAGAGCACGAGGAGAAGATGATGGAAGTGGCCGACCAAATTATCGACATCGGGCCCGAGGCGGGCTCGGGCGGCGGCAATCTGGTGTTTCAGGGCACGTACCCCGAAATTCTGCAGGACGAAAACACCTACACCGGGCGCTACCTCAGCGGCAAGTTGGAGGTGGCCGTGCCCAAAGTGCGCCGGCCGTGGCGCAACGCGCTGGAGGTAATTGGTGCCCGCGAAAACAACCTTAAAAACCTCACGGTGAAGTTTCCGCTGGGCGTGATGACGGTGGTTACGGGCGTGTCGGGCTCGGGCAAGTCCACGCTCATCAAGCGCATTTTGTACCCGGCGCTGGCGCGGCACCTAGGCGGTACCTCGTCGGAGAGCATCGGCAAGTTCGATAAGCTCGGCGGCGACCTAGGCGCGGTATCGCACGTGGAGTTCGTCGACCAAAACCCCATTGGCAAAAGCAGCCGCTCGAACCCGGTAACCTACGTGAAGGCCTACGACGCCATCCGCACCTTGTTTGCCGATCAGCAGCTGGCCAAGGCCCGCGGCTTCAAACCTTCGCACTTTTCCTTCAACATCGAGGGCGGCCGCTGCGAGGTGTGCCAGGGCGAAGGCCAGGTGAAGATCGAGATGCAGTTTATGGCCGATATCTACCTGACTTGCGAGGCCTGCGGCGGGCGCAAGTTCAAGCAGGATATTCTGGAGGTGAAGTACAAGGATAAGAGCATCGACGAGGTGCTGGAGCTGACCGTGGAAGACTCGCTAGATTTCTTCGCCGATCAGCCCAAAGTAGCCGAACGCCTGCGGCCGTTGTTCGAGGTGGGCCTGGGCTACATCCGCCTAGGTCAATCGGCCAACACTTTGTCGGGGGGCGAGGCCCAGCGCGTTAAGCTGGCGTCGTTCCTGACCAAAGGCGCCACGTTGCAGTCCGATAAAATCCTGTTCGTGTTCGACGAGCCGAGTACCGGCCTGCACTTCCACGACATCAACAAACTGCTCACGGCCCTGAATGCGCTGGTGGAGCAAGGCAACTCGGTGCTTATCATTGAGCACAACATGGACATCGTGAAGGCCGCCGACTGGGTTATCGACCTAGGGCCCGAAGGCGGCACCGGCGGCGGACACCTGCTGTTCGAGGGCACGCCCGAGGCATTTGCCAAGCTGAAGGACGAAAACCACACGGCGCGTTTCCTGGCCGAAAAGCTGTAAGCCAAGCCGCCGAGCTAGGCACTAGCTCAAGCGCCGCCCACATCATCATGCTATTGATGAGCTGGGCGGCGTTTTTGTGCTTTGTGGCCACGGCTGCCTGCGGTTCCGGCCAACGCCGGACCTAGGCGGGCGCTCCACTTAAGCATGTTGGGTTATGCATCACGTTAGGTTGTTGGGTGGGCTGCTGTTGGCCACCGCACCGGTATTGGCGCAGGCACCCGATAGTGCCCGTCAGGCCTCGGTCCATCCGCAGCCCGAGGTACTGTTGGTGCCCCGAATCAGCGTTGCCGGGCAGCCCAAGGCGTTTGTGGGCGCTGGCGTGAGCCGGCTGAACATGCGTATGATGCCGGGCAACAAGCTGCGCGCAACGGGCCAGTACCTCGCAGCCGATGTGCGGGTGGCAGGGCGTGGCTCTTGGTACGGGGTGCGCCTAGGTGCCTTTGCTACCTGGCGCCTGCTGTGCGCCGAGGCATCGGCTGGGTACTACACCAACGGGCGCGGCGGGCAGCTAATACTTACGCCAGCCCTAGGCCTAAGCGGCGGCGGCATGCTAAATTTACTGTACGGCTACAACGCCAGCCTAGGTGGTGCGCAGCTGGCCCAGGCCAGCAGGCATCGGGTAAGCCTTGCCTGGCATTTGCTGCCCATGTAACCTTAGCGCTAAAACATTGCGGCTGTTGCTTGTTGCAATAGGTATGGCAAATGCACTTCACTCCCCCGCATCTGCTGGCGTCCGGGCCGAAGCACCCGCTGCCAGCCACCTTTGGCGCTGGCTAACTGCCGCTGCCATCTTCGGCTGCATCGGGCTGAACTACTGGTGGAACGCTAGCCCACCCAATGGCCAAAACATGGGTGCGGTGTCGGCGCAGTACCCCACGCCGCTCACGCCGGCCGGTTGGGCCTTTAGCATTTGGGGCCTGATTTTTCTTTCCGAAGCTATTTACGCCGTGTGGCAGCTGTTGCCCGCCCAGCGCAACAACCCGTTGCCCGATGCCGTGGCCCGTCCGCTTGCGGTAGCCAACCTTGCCGCTGCAGCGTGGGTGGTCTGCTTCGGCTACGAGCTAATTGCCTTGTGCACTGCCCTCATGCTGCTAACCCTAGGTGCCTTGGTGCTGGCCTACGGCCGGGCCCGGCGCCTGGTGCTGGCCGGCCAATCGGCAAAGCTCTCGAGTTGGCCGGTGTCGTTGTTTATGGGCTGGATATCGGTAGCCACGGTGATAAACTTAACGCTGGCGCTCCGCGACTTTGGTTGGGAAACTCCCATGAATGCAACCGTGGTGCTGTGCGTGGCATTGCTGGCCGTGGTGGTAGCATTGGGCTTAATAATGAGCAACGCGTTCCGCGATGCAGTGTACCCGTTGGTGCTGGCTTGGGGCTTGGTAGGGGTGTGGGCCGCTCGCCGCGCCGAAATACCCGAGCTGGCTTGGGTAGCTTTGGCTGCGGCCGTGGTGGTAGGCGCCGTGGGCGTGCTGCTGGCAAACCGCCGACGAGCCCCTAACCGCGCCGGGGAGTAGGAGAGGGCCGTGGTACTGGGCAATGGGCAGTTAAGCTGATGCGCCTAGTTGCTGCTACCTGGCCGTTCTTGTGATTTTCTGTGTCGCAACCCCGCCCGCCGGCGGGGTTGCTCTTTTTGGGGCACCTAGGGCAACCGCGCCGGTGGGTGCAGCTCAAATGCTTTTCTTTGTACCTCGTCAGATATTTCCCTCCCACTCTATGCGTAAGAACATCGTTGCCGGCAACTGGAAGATGAACATGACTCTTCAGGACGGCCAGGCCCTCGTTTCGGAAATCGTGAACATGGTGCAGGACGAAGCAACCGGCTCCGACGTGGAGGTGGTAATTGCGCCGCCCTTCCCGCTGCTGCCCATCGTAGGCCGCCTGCTGCCCGAGGGTGGCCGCATTCACCTAGGTGCCCAAAACTGCCATCAAAAAGAGAGCGGTGCATTCACCGGCGAGGTTTCGGCCAAGTTGCTGGCTTCGGTAGGTGCGGAGTACGTTATCCTGGGCCACTCGGAGCGCCGCCAGTATTTCGGCGAAGACGACGAGCTGCTGAGCCAGAAACTGAAGGCTGCCCTGGCGGCCGGCCTGCGCCCCATCTTCTGCGTGGGCGAGTCGCTCGAAACCCGCGAGCGGGAAGAAACCTTCAACTTCATTGCCAGCCAGCTGAAAAACGGCTTGTTTCACCTCTCAAACGAAGAGTTTGAGCGCGTGGTAATTGCCTACGAGCCTATTTGGGCCATTGGCACCGGCAAAACCGCTACCAGCCAGCAAGCGCAGGAGGTGCACGCCTTTATCCGCGAGCAAATTGCCCGCGCCTACGACGCCGAAGCGGCCCTGAATACCACCATCTTATACGGCGGCTCGGCCAACGCCCAAAATGCCCGCGAGCTGTTCTCGCAGCCCGACGTAGACGGCGGCCTGATTGGCGGTGCTTCGCTGAAATCGCGCGACTTTACCGACATCATCAAGTCGTTCTAAACGCCGAAAACAGCCTACGTTAGCTGTTTTTGCGAGTGGTAAGTGAGTTTACCGACTAAAAATATTGGTCTGGTAAACTCACTTACATTTGTATAAGGGGTCATTTAGCAAGCGTTGCATTAAGCACCTAGGCCCGAACCAAACTGGCGTGGTACTTGTCGGTACCGGCAGCAACTCCATCCAATTATATGCTCCTGGCTACTCTCGTATCGGCTTTGCTCTGGCTGCCGCCCGCCAGCACACCTAGGGTGCCTTTTGCGGCGGCGCAGCAGCGCGGCGGCTACGTCGATCCGTGCAAAATTTACGGCAGCATTTACCTCGAGCGCGACCCACGCCGCCGGGCGTATTGCTCGGCCACGGTGTTTGTGGAGCAGCACGATGCCTACGCCAGCCTTGTGGTATACCAGGAGGCCAACAAGCTCTTCGCCGACAAGCCCGGCACGTGGTACCTCACCGATGCCCGCGACTTTGCCGATTACACCGTGCTCGTAACCGATAATCGCGCCTTTGCCGATTTCGGCATTTTCTACACCAAAGTGCGCTCGTTTGCGGGTTGCCGCCAAAACTAAGGTTAACATTTGGCGGGCCCTAGGTCCTGCATTCAGCCGCTCCGGTTTAAAGCCGGGGCGGCTTTTTTTACGAACCCCGCAAAACCTGCCGCATCTTTGCACCCGAAACGGGGCGGGGCCCGGTTTTGCTTGTAGCTGAATTCAGAATCTCATCCGCATCATGGATTTTATAGAACTGCGCGTAACGGCCCCGGCCGACCTTACCGATATACTCGTTGCCGAGCTGGGCGAAGTCGGCTTCGACACCTTCGAAGACAACGACGAAGGTTTTTGCGCCTACACCACCGAAGACGCCTTTAACCAGGAAGCCGTGTCGGAGGTGCTGGCCAAGTACGCCACCTGGCCCAGCGGCCACCCCACCGCCGATAGCCGCGTGATTACGCGCCAGAACTGGAATACCGAGTGGGAAAAAAACTTCGAGCCCTTGGTAATCAGCGAGCAGGTATCGGTCCGCGCGCCCTTCCACCCGGAGCGGCCCGATTTGCCCTACGACATCGTGATTATGCCGCGCATGTCGTTTGGTACCGGCCACCACAACACCACGGCCCTGATGATTGAGAACCAGCTGACCGTAGACCACCAGGGCAAGCGCGTGCTCGATATGGGCTGCGGCACGGGCATCCTGGCCATTATGGCGGTGCACCTGGGCGCCAACTACGTGCTGGCCGTGGATGTGGAGCCCTGGACGGCCGAAAACGCCGCCGACAACGCCCAGGAAAACAACGTGCAGGACAAAGTAGAAGCGCGCCTAGGTGACATTTCGGCCCTCGACGGCGAAGAGCCCTTCGATATCATCCTGGCCAACATCAACCGCAACGTATTGCTCGAAGATATGGGCGCCTACTACCGCTACCTGCGGCCCGGCGGCCCTATTTTGTTCTCGGGCTTCTACGAAGAGGATATGCACCTCATCCGCGCGGCGGCCGAAAAGGAAGGCTTCCGCTACCAGTCGATGCGCACCCGCAACGATTGGGTGTCGGCCATTTTCACGAAGCCCGAGTAAGCCCGGTCAGCCATTGTTTGCCAGCGCCCGCAGCCGTACAACGGCTGCGGGCGCTTGATTTTTGTACCATTAAGGGCAAAGCACAAGCGCGACCATTGCGAATGGTTGAGCTGTATATATTATATTTAATATTTGTTAAAGTATATTTTTTGTTCGTCTTTCGTGCCGCTAGCTAGTGAATTATTCGGGGCAAAGTCGATCCGCGCGGCGGGCTTTGCGCGGCACCCAGCCGGGGTGCTTCGTGGCTGACGATGGTTTCGTTTTATCTACATCGAGTATGCAATGAAACAAGTACGCCTTCTTCTATTCGCTTTACTTTGCTTGTTAGCCGCGCTGCCCGTACTGGCCCAACCGCAGCCGCAGTGGGAGTGGGCCAAGGCCCAGCCCTTTACCGTAAGCGCCTTAACCACCGACGCCGTGGGTCGCGTGTACGTTACGGGCAGCTTCAGCGGCACCATTACGCTGGGCGGCCAGCAGTTTACAGCCCAAAGCACCGGCACCGATTTGCTGGTGGCGCGCTTTAGCCCCGAGGGCAAACTCGATTGGGCCACTTCCCTAGGTGCCGCGCCTTTTATGAGCGGCGGCAGCAGCAGTGCCAGCGGTACCGACATTAGCGTGAACCCGCAGACGGGGGAGGCCTCCGTGGTGGGCAGCTACAGTGGCAATCTGATGGGGGTATCTGGCTCCGAGCCCGGCGAGCCGGGCACAGGAATCCGAATGGTGGTTCTTAAGCTGGCCAACAGTGGCCGCATTCAGTGGGTAGTACGGGCTGGCAGCGTTAGCCCGGCCACAATTGGCAATGCCATTGCCTCCGATTTGCTGGGCAACACCCACGTATCGGGCAGCACCAATGGCGGCTTCGACCTAAGTAATGGCAGCACGTTCGGCACGGGTAGCCGCAGCATGTTCGTATTGTCGCTGGGCCCAACTGGCCAAACCCGCTGGATAGTGGGCGGGCAAAGCACCCTAAGTGCCAACGCCGACGACATTGCTACCGATGCCCAAAACAACGTGTATGTGCTCGGCCGCTACTTCGGGCCGTTCAGGTTTGGCAATTTTAGCTTTACGGGCGATGTCAGCAGCAACGGCAATACGTTTCTGGCTAAGCTCGCAAACCAAACGGGCACGCCGTTGTGGGTACGCGATGGTGCGGGCACTGGCGCAAGCTCCTTGGCCGTGGATGCGGCGGGCAGCAGCTACATCGGTGGCCAAGCGGGAAGCAACGTGAGTTTTGGAGGCGTCTCGCTCAACATTAGCTCCGGTTCAGTGGGCTATGTAATCCACGTTGGGCCGAACGGCAGCACCGAGTGGATCCGTTCGGTGGGCGACGCGGCCTCTAATGCGCCGGTTGAAGTGGCTACGGTACCTACCTCGAACGGTGGTGCCGCGCGGGTAGTGGTGGGGCTTACGCGGCCCAACAATGCGGCTACGGTTTTGGCTTTGCGTGCCAACGGCACAATTCTGTGGCAGGAGCAAGCCAGTGGTGGCCAGAGCAACATCCGCGACGTGGCCGTGGCGCCCGGGCTGCGCATTTACCTAGGCGGCACGCTTTCGGGGCAGGTGCAGTTTGGGGCCGATGCCGTTAGCGCCAACGGCCCGACCAATTACCTGGCTGCCTTGGCGCCGCGGGCCAATCCCTTGCGCTTTAACTGGGATGAGCTGAGCGTATTCCCGAACCCGGCCACGGTGCAGCTTTCGGTGCAAGTGCCGCCCCTGCCGGCCGTGCACATCCAGCTACTTAACCTGAATGGCCGCGTGGTGCGCGAGGTGCGGATGCCCGCTAGCCGTCAGCCCCAAACCGCTACGTTCAATGTACGTGAGCTACCCAGCGGCTTGTACACCCTGCGCTTAACTGCAGGCGGCGAAACCATTAGCCGTCAGGTGCAAATACGCTAAGTAAAAACTGCAAAAATTGCTTGGCCCCACCAGCCATCGTGTTGGCCGGTGGGGCCTCATTATAACACCGCAACCAACAGGTCCTGGCGGTGCGGCAGACGTTTTGCTAGCCAACGGGTTGGTGTTGGATGCGAGGAATGACAGGAACATAAATACCTGAAATCTGACAGATTAAAAGGAGATAAGCCGAAGGAAATCAAGAAGTCAGGGAGGCAAGCATCGGTAATGTATTATCTTTAGATGCCCGTTGTCACTGCGCTATTAGGCCATCAGGCCAGTGGTGCGTGCCTCTGATCGGGCTCTGCCGCTTGCATATATGTCGCTTTCCTTTTCACGCTGTTGCTGGCTGTGGTGCTTGTTGTTTTTTCTGTTAGGAAGCAAGCCCTGGGCGCTCAACGCTGCTCCTTCGCCAGCTGCTGACAGCTTGCGTTTGGTGCTGCTTGGAGCCCGCGACCAGCATCTGCGAGCCCTGTACCGGCAAGCGCAGTTGCAGCGCGTCGATAGCGTGCGGGCTTTGGTGCAGCAACACCCGCAGGCCGATGCGAAGCGGGTAGTCCTCCTAACGCACCTAGCAAGCGAACTTACTTCTTACGATGTACGCGCCGCTGGTCCTGTACGGCGCGAGGCGTTGCGCCTTGCTTCCGAACTGCGCGGCGCCGACGACCTTGTGGCCGAAACCCTATTGGATTTGGCCGACCACCACATTGCCTTGGCCGAATACCCAGCGGCCAGGCAACGACTGCAGCAATCCCAAGAAACATTTGCCCAACTGCACGACGTAGGAGGTGTAATGCGTTGCCTAGGTAGGTTAGCCCGCATTGCCGATCAGCAAGGGCACTACGCCGACGCGCTGTCGTACTGCTTTCGGGTTATGGCGATGGGTAAGGGCGGCGACGAACGCCGCTTCCATACCAGCTCCGTTATTCATGTGGGGAGTATTTACACCCGCATGGGGCAATACGCCTTGGCGGAAAATTATTTGCTGGAAGCCCTGCAAGTAGCGCGCGAGCACAACTATCCCGACCGGATGAACCTAGCCCTAGGCGAATTAGGTGAGTTGAGTCGTAGGCAAGGCCGCTGGGCCACCGCTCGGCGGTATTACATGCAGAGCATTGCCGTGAGCAGAAAAGCAGGCGAACCTTCCGTGGTGTTGGCCATGGAGCTCAATCTGGCTGAAGTAAGCGAACGATTAAGCTTATACCCCGATGCGCTAGCCCTGGGCTATGCCACGCTACGGCAGGCCCAGGCTTCAGGCCAGCTATTGTTGATTCCACGAGCTCAGGCACTGTTGGCTCGCACGTTTTTGCATCTCGGGCGCACCGATAGTGCACTATGGTACGCGCAGCGCAGCTTGTATGCCAGCCAGGCGGTGGCCTCAGCCGAGCGGTTGTGCGATGCTTACGAAGTGCTAGCCCAAACCTACGCCCAGCATCAGGATTACGCCCAAGCTTACAAAGCGTACCAGCATTTTGAGGGAGTAAAGGACAGCTTGTTTGGCGAGGAAGTAAACCGCCGGACCATGGCCTTGCAGCTTGGGCACGAGATGCAACAAAAGCAGGCACAAATTCGCCTCCTTATGCAAGAGCGCGAGTTGGAGCGACTGCGCCAGCAGCGGCAGCAAGCCTTGCTGGCCGGTGCTACGCTGCTGGTTGCCCTAGGTGCCGGAGCCGCGCTTTGGGCTTACCGACGTCGGCAGCACAGCCGCGAACTAACCCTACGCAGCCGCATTGCTGCCGATCTGCACGACGACGTGGGTACGCTGCTGTCGCAAATCTCGCTGCAGAGCGGATTGTTGCAAGAAGGACTCGCAGATGCCCTGGGGCAACAGCAACAGCTAAGTCAGATTTCCGATGCCAGCCGCTCGGCCGTGCGCCAGCTTAACGACGTGGTGTGGAGCCTCGATGCACACAACGACCACCTGCCCAACCTGCTGGATCGTATGCGCGACTACGCCCACGAGGTGCTTGGCCCCGCAGGGTTAGTGGTGGTGTTCGAGTTGCCTATTGCCCTGCCGAGCCAACGCTTGCCCGTGCTGTTGCGCCGCAATTTGTATCTCATCTACAAAGAAAGTTTGCACAACATCATCAAGCACGCCACCGGAGCTCGGCAGGTAACGATACGTTTGGAATGCAGCCCGGTGAACGAACTAACGTTGGAAGTACTGAACGACGGGGACTTTGGCGAAGTACTTGAGCAAGCAGACGGGCATGGCCATACACGCCGTTCGGGGCACGGCCTTCGCAACATCCAGGCACGAGCCAAAGCCATGGGTGGGCGTGTTACGCTGGGCCGCGCGGGTACAGGCTTCTGTGTGCGGGTAGAGGTGCCCTTGGCATCAGGTTGGAAGGCAAACCGTAGGATATCCAGGCTCAGCAAGTAGGCTACTCGCCGCCTACCCCGCATCATCATGCGATATTCCCGCGCCTGAGGGAGCGGTACTTTTGAAGTATGAAAATCCGACTGGCCATTGTCGAGGATCAGCCCGCTATCCGTCAGGCTCTTAGTGTTTACTTATGCGCCCAGCCGGAGTTTGAGTGCACTTTGGTGGTAGGCTCGGTAGAAGAACTACTGGAGGCCTTGGCCGATGGGGTACCCGCACCACGTTTGGTACTCTCCGACATCGGCCTGCCAGGCATGTCAGGTATCGAGGGCATTGGGGTACTGCGCGAGGTAGCGCCCGGTGCAGAGGTCGTGCTGATTACAGTCTATCAAGACGCCGACCGCACCTTCAAAGCGCTGTGCGCCGGCGCCGTTGGCTACTTGGTGAAGAGCACCCCCTTGCCCGAGATTAAACAGGGGCTGCTGGATGTATTAGCGGGCGGCTCGCCCATGTCGCCGGCCATTGCCCGGCACGTGATGCGCTACTTCCGCCCAGCGCCCGTCGCTGCCGAGAACAGCCTGACGCCGCGGGAGCAGCAGATCGTGGAGGCTTTGGAGCAGGGGCTGAGTTACAAACTGGTAGCCGACCGGCTAGGCATCAGCATCAATACCGTTCGCGCCTACATCCGCACCGTGTACGACAAGCTGCAGATCAATTCCAAGGCCGAATTGCTGAATCGCAAACGACACGGCGGTAGCTGATTAGAACATTCCGAAGCGAATAGGAAATTGCCGGGGTCGCATCAACATGCGATGCCGCCGCATCGGCAGGGAGGGGACCTTTGTAGCGTGGAGTTGGGCCGTTCCAATTCCGTTGCCACTTAGCTGTTTGAAACATTCTTACTCCCTTACGGCCCCTGATCCGACATTGGTCCGGGGGCCTATTGCAAGCCATGCGTCGCCTTCGGTCCGGCCGGGTCCAACTCTGTGGCGCTTTCTGCTCCTGCTCCTGCCGTTACTGGCAAGTGTTTTTGGCGCCCACGCGGCAAACCCACAACTCATAATCAGGGCCCTAGGCTCAGCCGCTGGGGGCAATGACGTCACCGCTTTTGTTGATCAAGTTGAAATTGTGCGGGTTTCAGACGGTTCCTCGGTGAGCGGTGCTGTGGCGAATTTCAGCTTTGAAACGACGGGGGCACTGAGTAATGGCAATTACGGCTATAATCCATCCGGTGCGTCGTGGGCTTTCAACGCGCGTTCCGGAATTGCTTTTAATGGCAGCAACTTCGGGGCGCCTAACGCCCCCAATGGTTCGGCAGTAGCTTTTGTGCAGAGCGGACCCGTCGGCAACGACGGACAGCTGCAGCAAACTCTCACCCTGGGCGCCGGCATCTACCAAGTACGCTTGCGGGTGGCTCAACGCACGTGTTGCAGCACCAACGATCAGCGCCTGAGCGTGCTGATAGACGGGACATCAGTAGGCACGCTGCAGCCTACCAACACTAGCGGATACGATACCTACACGTCCTCTTCCTTCGTAGTGGATGTGCCAACCGTGACCACCGCCGCCGCTTCGGGTGTTACCAGCGTGCGGGCCGTGTTGGGCGGCAACGTAACGGCCGCCGGCAGCGCCACTGTTACTGCCCGTGGCGTGGTATATAGCAGCACCGACAACACGCCCAACATCGGCGAGTCGGGCGTGATACAGGACGCCAACCCCACAGCGGGCACCGGTGCGTTCTCCGAAACTATTGCGGGCCTGACGGGCGCTACCACTTACTACATGAGTGCCTACGCTACCAACTCGTACGGTACTTCCTATGGCAGCGTGGCGAGCTTCACCACGCTGGCTGCCCTGAGCACCACGGGTACGCAGGCGAACGTGAACTGCAACGGTGGTAGCAACGGCTCGGCTACCGTGACGGTGAGCGGGGGCGTCGCCCCGTACTCGTATTCGTGGAGCCCTAGTGGGGGAACTGGCGCCACCGCCTCGAACCTGACTGCAGGCACTTACACCGTGACTGTTAACGACGCCGGGGGGGCGAGCATCACCCGCAATTTTACCATCACGCAGCCGTCGGCACCCGTGTCGGGCACCAGTGTAGTGACGAACGTGGCCTGCTTCGGCGGCAGCACCGGGGCTATCAACCTGACGCCCACGGGCGGCACCGCGCCCTACACCTTCAACTGGGGCAGCGGCGTAACGACTGAGGACCGCACGGGGCTGGCGGCCGGTACCTATACCGTTGTCATCACCGACGCCAACAGCTGCACCGCTACCCGCAATATCACCGTTAGTCAGCCGACCAGCCCAATCAGCGGCACCACCGTGGTATGGAACGTAGCCTGCTTCGGGGGCTCGAATGGACGGATCAACCTGACGCCCACGGGTGGCACCGGGCCCTACACATATAACTGGGCGGGGGGGCCGACGACCGAGGACCGCACTGGCCTGATAGCCGGCACCTACACCGTCACCATCACCGACGCCAACGGCTGCACCGGCACCGTAACGGCCACAGTAACGCAGCCCGCCGAAGCCCTAACGGTTACGCCCGTCTCGCAAACCAACGTGAGCTGCAACGGCGGCTCGACCGGCGCGGCCACCGTGAGCGTGACGGGTGGTACGGCTCCCTACACCTATTCATGGAGCCCCAGCGGCGGTACCGCGGCCACAGCCTCGAACCTGACTGCAGGCACTTACACCGTGACCGTGGCCGATGCCAACGGCTGCACGGCCCAGCGCAGCTTCACTCTCACGCAGCCGTCGTCGGTAAATACATCTACGATAGTCACGAACATTGCTTGCTACGGCGGCAATACCGGGGTCATCAACCTGAACCCCGTCGGCGGCACCGCGCCTTATACGTTTAACTGGGGAGGCGGCATCACCACCGAGGACCGTACCGGCCTAACGGCCGGCAATTACAACGTTGTCATTACCGACGCGAACGGCTGCAGCATTACCCGCAGCTATACCGTGAACCAGCCGAGCACGCCCGTGACGGCCACCGGCTCGCAAACCAACGTGACCACCTTCGGCGCCGCCGACGGCACGGCCACGGTAACAGCCGCGGGCGGGGAACCCTACAGTGGCTACGCCTACAACTGGGCGCGCCTCTCGGCCCCGGCCGGTAGCCTCAATCAGTACACCGCCACGGCCACGGGCCTGACGGCTGGCACATACCGCGCCACCGTATACGACGGCAACAGCTGCACCGCTACCGTTGACTTTACCATTACACAACCCGCGGCCACCGCGCTGACGGCCGTAGCCCCTAACCCCGGCGGACTGGGGCAGAGTATTGCCCTGACGGGTACTAACCTGAGCAATCCTACGGCCCTGACCGTCAACGGCGCCAATGGTCTGACCGGCATCCTCAGCAACACCGGCAGCAGCCTGGTGGTGCGCGTGCCGATGACGGCTACGGCCAGCGGTACCGTGAGCATTACCACAGCCAATGGTACGGCTAGCCTGCCCTTCACGCTGCTGCCCGCCCCGGGTAACGCCTTGGCACTGGACGGCGCAAACGACTACGTGCGCGTTCCGGACCACAGCAGCCTGGACTTTGGCAGCGGCAACTTCACGGTAGAGGCCTGGGTGCTGAAGCAGGCCAACTCCATCGGCTACGGCCAGGCGGTGGCCCCCGGCGGCAAGTGGAACACAGGCGCTACGTCCGGCACCAATGAGTGGTTGCTGCAAACCACCTCCGACGGCAACAACAATATTCCGTCGTTCTGGGTGGAAAGCGGCACCACCCTCCACACGGTAAGCGCCACTACCCCCATGACCCTGGGACGGTGGTACCATCTGGCCGGCGTGCGCTCCGGTGGCAGCCTGCTGCTGTATGTTGACGGCGTGCTGCAAGGCACCACAGCCATTCCGGCCGCGGCGGCTGTCAACAACATCACGGGCCGCGATTTGCTGCTGGGTGCCATTGCTAATAACTCAACCAACAGTGCCGCTTACTTCGCCAACGTTCGCCTCGACGAGCTGCGCATCTGGAACGTAGCCCGGTCGGCGGCCGAGCTGCAGGCAAGCATGATTAGTACAGTAGCGGCTACAGCGCCCGGGCTAGTGGCCTACTACAACTTCGACGCGGGCACTGCCGGCGGCGACAACACCGGCCTGACTACCCTGTATGACCTGACGGCCAACGCCAACCACGGCACGCTCACCAACTTTGGTAGCCCTGGCCTGGGCAGCGGCAACACGACTTCCAACTGGGTGGAAAGCTATGCCCTGGTGGTGCCCACCGCCACGGCGGCCACAGCTCGCACCGCCGCCGGCTTTACGGCCACCTGGACGGCGCCGACCCTGGGTACGGTGAATACTTACGCGGTAGATGTAGCGACCAACGCGACCTTTACAACCAACTTAACGACGCGTAACGTAACCGCGCCGGCTACCAGCGTGGCGATTACGGGCTTGGCCGCTAATACCACGTACTATTACCGCGTACGGGCCGACAAGACCTCGGTAACCGGCCAGGGTGCCTATTCGAACACCGTGACGGTGTGCCCGCTGCCTGTAGCCCTGACCCGGAACGCCAGCGTGACGCTGGGCGCGAACGGCAACGCCACCGTGGCGGCCACGGACGTGAACAACAGTAGTACCGCCAACTGCGGCACGGCTGCCGCTGACGCGCTGAGCGTATCGCCCAGTAACTTCAGCTGCGCCGATGCGGTACCGGCCACCGTAGCCAGCTCATTGACGTTCAACGGGACCAACCAGTACGTTTCTATTCCGGCGACGGCGACCGTACCGGTGGGAAACAGCAGCTACACCATCGAAGCTTGGATCAGGCCTACGCAAATGGGCACCTACGGCATCATCGGCTGGGGCAACTACGGCACGAACAACCAAGTGAATGCCCTGCGCCTGTCGCCCAGCGGCCTGATCAACTATTGGTGGGCCAACGACCTCATCTTGTCCACAGGTAACCTAGCTGGAGCCTGGCACCACGTGGCGGCTACCTTCGACGGCACCACCCGCACTATTTACCTCAACGGCGTAGCCATCGGCTCGGACACGCCTACGGGGCATGCTGTGCCCAACGCCAATAACCTGCGCATTGGCTCGACCAACAACGGCGAGTATTTCCCCGGTAGCATCGACGAGGTACGGGTGTGGAACGTAGCCCGCACCGCAGCTCAGCTAAATGCTGCTAAGGGCGCCGGCCTGCCCGGTGGCACGGCCGGCCTGGTGGCCTACTACCGCCTCAACGAGGGCAGCGGCCTAAGCGCAGCCGATGCCACCGGCACCGCTGCCAACCAAGGCACGCTCGCTAACAACCCCACCTGGAGCACCGCCGCGGCCCCGGTAACTAACGGCCTGCCGGTGACTTTGACCGTAACCGACGCGGGCGGTAACACCGCTACTGGCTCGGCCATCGTGACCGTTACCGACAACATCGCCCCCGCCGCCGTAGCCCAAAACGTAACTGTGGCCCTGACCAGCGGCGGCACCGCTACCGTAACGGCGGCTCAGGTGAACAACAACTCAACGGATAACTGCTCTGTCTCGGCTGTAGGGTTGCTCAGTCCCACCGATCTAGTGGCCAACGGCACTTTCAACACGAATGCCACTGGCTGGAGCCTTGCCAACAACGCAGAGTATCGCAGCTCGGGGGGCAACCCCGGGGGCTACGTGTGGCTCAATTCGGTTGGCACTGCCGGCACCGACCCCACCGCTACTCAAACCCTAACGGGGCTGACGGTGGGCACTACCTACCAGATCAGCGGCTCGTATCGCAACGATGCCAACTGCTGCGGCGCGGGCGTGGGGGCCATTGCCTTCGGTATCGACGTTGGTGGCACGCAGGTGGCCACCCTGCCCGACCCAGGCCTGACTTGGACGCCCTTCACTGTGTATTTTACGGCCACAGCTACCTCGCAGGCGCTGGCATTCCGGGGTGAAATCAACAGCACCGACGTGGACATTGCCATCGACAACATCAGCGTGCGGGCAGTAGCCAGTTCGTTGAGCTTTGCCTGTGCCCAGATAGGAGCCAACCCGGTGACTCTGCTCGTAACCGATGCTAGCGGCAACCGCAGCACAGCTTCGGCCACGGTAACGGTGCAGGACAACACGGGCCCTACGGTTGTGGCCCAAAACGTATCTGTGACAGTGGATAACACTGGCCGGGCCTACGTAGCGCCCACAAGCGTTAACAACGGCAGCGCGGATAACTGCACCTTGGGCGACGTGGCCTTGTCAGCTTCTTCGTTCGGCCCCTGCGCCGCTAGCGCTGGTCTGGCCCTCGACGGTACGAACGACTACGTGAGCTTGCCTGCGGGCTTGTTGGGCTCTGCCCAGAGCTTCACCTTCGAAGCGTGGGTAAATTACCAGGATAACGGCGTTTGGACCCGCATCTTTGATTTCGGCAGCAGCACGAACGTGAACATGTTCCTGACGCCCCGCGCCAACTGGAATGCCGCTTCGGTGGACAAGCTGGCCTTTGGCATTACCACCGGGAGCAGCGCGGGCGAGCAGCGCATCGTGGGCAACACCGGCATGCCTACGGGCTGGCATCACGTGGCCGTGTCAATGGCCTGGAACGCCACCACAAGCCAAGCCGTCGGGACCCTGTACCTCGACGGCGCGGTGGTGGGCACCAACGCCAACATGACCCTGAATCCGGCGCTGTTGGGCACGCTCAACAACGTGTGGCTGGGCCGCTCGCAGTACGGCCAAGACCCCTACCTGAAAGGGCAAATCGACGAAGTACGCATCTGGAACGTGGCCCGCACCGCTGCACAAATCAACCTGTTTGACGACAAGTCGCTGGCTGGTAACACCACGGGGCTTCTTGCTTACTACGACTTCAACGGTGCGCCGGGCAGCACCGTGGCCGACCGCACGACCGCCGGACGCACCGCTACGCTCTTGAACTTCGATCAGGTGGGCACGGCATTTCAGGCGCCCGGCCAGGTGCCTGCCCTGGGTGTAGGGGCTCAGACGGTGACTCTGACAGTGACCGATGCCCTCGGCAACGTGAGCAATGCCACCGCAACTGTAACAGTAAACGAGCCGGTTCAAACCACCGTGACGTGGACTGGCGCCGTCAGCACCGATTGGGCTGACTGCCGCAACTGGAGCTTCGGCAAGCAGCCCAGCACGGCTTTGGGCGTGAACATCCCGACTGGCCTGAGCCGTTACCCAACGTTGGGCAGCGGTACGGGCTCTGCCAACGACCTGACCGTAGCGACCAGTGCGGTGCTTACCCAAGCCACCGGAGCGGTGCTGAACGTGGCCGGTAACTTCCAACAAAATGGCACCGCTACGCTCAACGGTACCGTCGCCTTTGTGGGCACCGGCACCCAAACCATTGGCGGCAGCGCGACACCGAGCTTTACCACGCTCACGGTGAACAAGCCCAACGGAACGCTGCAGCTGCAGCGGAACGTGACCGTGGGGCAAGCACTGAACCTCACGACCGGTACGCTGCTCACCGAAGCCAACAAGATTACGCTGGGCAGCACTGCTACCATTACCGAGTCGAGCAGCAGCTACGTGACGGGTACCGTGGAAACTACCCGCGCACTGAACGTGGCCGGCACCCGCCAAACTTTTGGCGGTTTGGGCCTGGCCCTGACACCGAGCGGCACCACGCTGCCTGGCACAACAACGGTGAGCCGCGTGACGGGCACGGCGCTGTCGGGCCAAGGCACGAGCACCAGCATCAAGCGCTACTACGACGTTACGGCTCAAACCAATACAGGCCTGAACGTAACGCTGGAGTTTGGCTACGCCGATGTCGAGCTCAATGGCTTTACCGAAAGCTCCCTAGGTCTGTTCCGCTCTACCACCGGTACCGCTGGTCCGTGGCAGTTTGTCGCTGCTGCTTCGCGCGACGCCAACGCCAACGTGGTAACGGCCACAGGCGTGACGGGCTTCTCGGTATGGACGCTGGGCACTGCGGCCAACCCGCTGCCGGTTGAACTGGTAAGTTTCACGGCCGAGCGCCGCGGAGCCGATGCCGTACTGCGTTGGGCTACGGCCCAGGAGCGTGACAACGCCTACTTCGTGCTCGAAAGCAGCCTCGACGGCCGCCAGTTTGCGGCCGTAACGCAGGTGCCCGGTCGCGGCACCAGCACGCAGCGCAACGACTACCAGTGGGTGGATGCTGGCCTAGCCCGTTACCGTGCCGCTGCTGTGTATTACCGCCTACGCCAGGTCGACACCGATGGTACCGAACACCTCTCGCCGGTGCGCGTTTTGGCCCTGGAAGAAGCCGGCGTGGCCCTGCGCGTGTTCCCTAACCCCGCGCGCAGCCAAGCCACGGTAACCGGCGTGGCGCCAGGGGCGGCGGTATCGGTGTATGACGTTGCCGGGCGCTTGGTACAGCAGCTAACGGCCGATGCCGCCGGTGCTGCCCGCCTGCAATTGCCTGCCGCGCTACCGAGCGGCGTGTACCTGGTACGCAGCGGGCCGCAGGTTCAGCGCCTCGTTATCGAATAAACTATCAGGTGCAAATACGCTAAGCAGCTTATTGCCCAGTTACCACGCCCGGCTGGTGGCCTTGTGCCGCCAGCCGGGCGTTTGCTTTGGCCCTAGGTACCACGCAGTTGCCTGGCCATTGGCAGATGCAAAATACCTAGGGCCGTGCGGCTAATAAAAGAAGGCGCCGAGCGTTGTAGCTCGTCGAATATTCCACATTTACTACTTGGATGCATTCAATGCAAAATGTGGATTTTCAGTTAGTTGACTAATGGGCTCCAATGAATGCGCCAAATTTTGCCGAAATTGTAGGCGACTCATTTTGCCGTGAAGGCATTTGTATGAAGCACTTCGCCACATGGGGGCTTTGCGCGTTGTTGGCGTGGGGTTCGGCTGTTACCGGCCGGGCCCAGACTACCAAGCCACAACAGCCGGCTACCAATCCTACTCCATCTGTTTCGCCTGTAGTACGCTACAGCACCACCCCTTTTAGCACCGATGCCGAGCAGTTTATCGGGGAAATAGTAGCCCTGATGGCTACCACCAAAAACGCCCCGGCTATAGCGCTTACCGACCAGCTGCGGCAGTTGTGGGCCAGTAACAAGCTCACCACCACGCAGCAAGGCAAAGTCATTGAGCTAGCGCGCCAGATGCAGGCCCGCCGCCTGAAGCCGCGTCCGCACCTAGAGGCCCTGATTGGGCTGGTGGTAGCGGCCAAGCAAGGCCAGTTGGCGCTCAACGACCTGCAAACCGATCAGCTGCTCGACGTAACGGGCAAAGCGCTGGCCCAACAGGATTTGCGCGAGCTGGAGAAATTTGTCAACTCCGCCACGCAGTTCCTCAAAACCAGCCAGCTGTACACCTCGCGTTACAACCGCCTGAAGCTGGCTAGCAACACCCTGGTGACGTTTGCCTACAACGACACCGACTACCCCATGCCGCCCGCGCCCAAGCCCTCCGACGCGCCGGCCCCGCTAACGCCCGAGCCGCTCAAGCCTGCTGCCAAGCCGGCCAAAGCGGCGGCCAAACCCGCCGCGAAGCCGGCTACTAAGCCCGCTGCTAAAAAGAAAAGCAGCGGCTGGGACGATTGGGACTCTGGCGGAAGCTGGGACAACGGCGGTTGGGGCAACGACGACGGCTGGGGCACGCCCGTGAAAAAGAAGGCCGCGCCCGCCAAAAAAACCACCGCCGCCACGCCGGCCAAAACCGCAACGCAGCCGGCCGCCGCGCCTGAGCCCGAGCCGGAACCCGAACCGCAAGCTCCGGCCTACAGCAGCTACTACGCGCCGCCCAGCACCAAAGGGCCCGTGTTGGTGCTGAAAGACGCCGACCTGCTGATTGCTACCGCCTACGACTCGGCGGTAATTCAGAAAACCAGCGGCTCGCTGGTAACCACCACGGGCAAGTACGTGGGGCAGGGCGGCACCTTTGGTTGGCAAATCAACGGCAACCCGCTCACGGCTGAGCTGGGCCCGTTTGATATGGACGTTGACAAGCCCCAATTCAAGGCCGAGCCCGTAACGCTTACGTACCCGGCCGTGCTGGAGGCACCCGTGAAAGGCGCCATGGCTTACAAGAGCGTGCAGAAAAAAGGCGGTGCCGACACGGGCTTCCCTAGGTTCGTTTCGCTCACCAACGATGCCCGCATCAAGAACATCGGCGAAAACATCAAGTACCAAGGTGGCTTTTCGCTCAATGGCAAGCAGATGTACAGCTCAGCGCTCGACGGTTCGTTGTCGCGCATTACCGTGGAGCTCGATGGCAAGCCGCGCTTCCGGGCGGCTTCGCGCAGCTACATGCTCGGCGACACGCTGATTACCGCCGACCGCGCCGCCATTACCATTTTCGAGGACAAGCTAGACTCGCTCACGCACCCCGGCGTGAAGCTGAAGTACTCCAAGCCGCGCCGTGTGCTGGTAATGGCCCGCGAAGAAGGCCTGTACAAAACCACGCCCTATTACGACTCTTACCACCAGATGGAAATAGCGGCGGAGCAGGCCAAGTGGAACCTCGCTACGCCCAACATCGATTTCCAGACCCTGACGGCTAAAAACCAGGTTACGGCCGATTTTGAGTCGAAGGAATTTTACACCAACACGCGCTACCAACAGATCAAGGGCATCAACAAGATGCACCCGCTGCAGATGGTGGTGGGCTACAGCCAATCGCACGGCAATGCCAAGCGGTTTTCGGTGCAAGACCTAGCCCAGTCGCTCAACCTCAAGGAGGCCAACGTGCGCTCGGCCGTGGCCGGCCTCGCCCGCGACGGGTACGTGTCCATCAGCCCCCTGAACAGCAACATCACGTTGCTGCCCAAAGCCCTGCACTACGTAAATTCCTCGCGCGGCAAAAAGGACTACGACCACATTGCCATCAAATCGTTGGCGCCGAACGGGCGCAACGCTTCGCTTAACCTGAACAGCAACGTGCTCACGGTACGGGGCGTCGACAAGTTCAACTTCTCCGACGACTCCATTGCCGTGTTCGTGAAGCCCGACTCGGCCATTGTGCGCGTGCATAAAAACCGCAACATCGAGTTCAACGGCACGGTGGTGGCCTCGGCCTTCGTGTTTAAAGGCAAGGAGTTCAAGTTTGATTACGACGGCTTCTACATCGACATGTTCAAGATCGACTCCATCATTGTGAAGGGGAAGAACTCGAAGGGCTCGGTGATGCGCGCACGCAAGGAAACCGACTTCACGCTGACCAATAAAGACCGCCACTCGGCGGGTCGCTTGTACATCAACGCGCCCAACAACAAATCGGGCCGCAAAAAGCTGGGTGCTTACCCCACCTTCGATGCTACTACTGGTGCCTACGTGTTCTTCAACAAGCCCGAAGTGCTGGGCGGCGCCTACGACACCACGATTTTCTTCGACATCCCGCCGTTCAAGCTTGACTCGCTGAACAACGCCAACCGCACGGCGGTGGGTTTTAAGGGCACGTTCGTGTCGGGCGGAATCCTGCCCGATATCAAAACGAAGCTCTCAATGCAGGACGACGGCTCCCTAGGTTTTGTGTACGCCGTACCGAAAGAGGGCTTCCCGGTGTACGGGGGCAAGGGCCGCCTGTTCAATCAGGTGCGCATGAGCAACCGGGGCATTCAAGGGGTAGGCGAAATGAGCTACCTCTCGAGCACGCTGCAGAGCGACCAATTCATTTTCTACCGTGACTCGGTGGTGACGGTGGGCAAAACCGCTCAAATCAAGGAAGGCACCCTCAACGGAGCTGAGTACCCGAAGGTGGCTTTGCTGCCCGGCTACCAGATGAAATGGGTGGTTAAAGCCGACTCGATGTACCTCTCCACGCCGCCCGGCGGCGAGTCGATGCGCTTCTACGACGGCACCTACCAGTACAAAGGAGTAGCTACGCTCACGCCGAAGGGCCTGTACGGTACGGGCCGCATGGAAAGCCAGCAATCGGTTATCCGTTCGCCTTCGTTTACTTTCCTGCCCACGGAGTACAAGGGCAACAACGCGGTGGTGAGCGTAAAATCGGCGGAGCCAAACAAGCCCGCGCTTACCGCGCCCGACGTAGCGTTTACCTACGACATCAAGCGCGGGTACGCCGACTTTACGCGCGAGCAGAACGCCAAAACCACCATCGAGCTGCCGTACTCGCAATACCGCACCTCGCTGAGCGGTGGCCGTTGGGACTTCAAGAAGAAATCGGTGCAGCTGCGCGTAGCGCCGGGCCAGGACTCGACTTCGGCTTACTTCTACTCGGTGAAGCCCGAGCAAAAGGGCTTGCGCTTCCGGGCTGCCACCGGTATGTACGACCTGAACAAGTACCGCTTGGTGGCCAACGGCGTGCCCTACATTGCCGCCGCCGATGCCTGGATTCAGCCCGACTCGAACAAGGTGTATGTGCTGCCCAACGCCGAGATGCGCGCCTTCCAGAACGCGGGCATCACGCTGGACACCCTTAAGCGCCCGCACCAGCTGTATAAAGGCGAAATTAAGGTGCTGTCGCGTTTGGCCTTTACAGGCAACGCGCTCTACCGCTACAAAACGCCCACCGACTCGTTTGCCATTAAGTTCAGCAACTTCCGCACCGACTCCACCGGCATTGCCGTGGCCAAGGGCGAAGGCAAGAAGCGCGGCGGCCTGCTAAGCCGCGGCACCGACGAAGGCCCCGAGCACCTGCCCACCTTGGCGCAAGCCGATATTAAGGCCGCCGACAAGTTCCGGATTGCGCCCCGCATCCAGTATCGCGGTGCCATGACGATGAACTCGCAGCGCAAAGGCTTTGCCTTCGATGGCCAGGCGCGCCTCGAGTTCAGCAAGCAACAGGCACAAGCCGGTTGGTTCCCGGTGCAGGACAGCATCGACCCGCAGTTCGTCAAGATTCACTTAAAGGAAACCAAGAGCGAAGACGGGACGCCCATGCTTACGGGCTTGTTTGCCAACGAGGGCACCGGCAAACCCTACCCGCTGTTTGTGGCCGCCAAGCCCAACGTTACCGATGGCAACTTCTTCGAGGCAGGTGGCACGCTCACCTACGACCCCAAGAAGCGCGTGTACACCATCAGCCAGCACGATGCGCTGAACACCGAAATCTACGAGGGCTCGGTGCTGACGCTGAATGACACCACCGGGCACCTAGGGTTCCGGGGCAAGCTCAACCTGATCAACTCGAACAAGGACTACAGCATCATCGCCTCAGGCATCGGCAAGGCCAACACCGACTCGAGTCGCTACAACATCGACGCGATGATGGCCTTCGACTTGAACTTCCCCGACAAAGCCTTCGAGGCCATGGCCGCCGACCTGGCCAAGTACGCCAAGGGCTTGCCCGAGGCGCTAACCAGCACCCAAGACGAGTACTACAAGCTGGGCGAGTTTGCCGGTTCGAAAGCCATTGGCGAGTACGCCAACCGCAAAGGCGGCAGCTACGTGCCGCTGCAGAAGGTGTCGGCCAAGTTCCTGCACGACGTTGTGCTGAACCGGGTGAACCTGAAGTGGTCGAATAAGCACAACGCTTGGTACTCGGTGGGCAAAATTGGCCTGGTAAGCGTCGGCAAGAAGGACATTAACGCCCTAATCGATGGCTACATCGAAATCAAGAAAGGCAGCGCCGGCGACGCCGTGGAACTGTACCTCGAAGCCGACCCCGAAACCTGGTACTACTTCAAGTACTCCGAGAACAAGCTGCTGGCCAAAGCCCAGCACGGCGAGTTCGACGAAATCCTGGGCCGGGCCGCCAAAGGCGACTACAACACGGCCACCAACTTTGGCTTCTTCCTGGGCGATGAGCAAGAAAAGGTGCTCTTCGTAAACCACTTCCGCAAAGACTACCTAGGCGAAACCAAGCCGCAAAAGCAGGTAACACGCCCGCAGAGCACCGGCAACTTCGACTTCATGGAAGAGCCTGGCAAGAAGAAAAAGAAGAAGGACGAGGATGCGCCCGTTGCCGATGAAGGCGCCATTGACTACTCGGAGCCCGCCGGCAAAAAGAAAAAGAAGAAAGACGAAGCCGCTGCTGCCGATGGCTTTGGCGACACCAACGCCGCTCCGGCCGAAGAGCCTGCCAAGAAGGACAAAAAGAAAAAGGACGAAGCCCCGGCCGCAGCCGACGAGCCGGTAGCCGAGCCCAGTAAAAAGGAAAAGAAGAAAAAGGAGGAAGCTGCCCCGACGGAGGAGCCCAAGCAAGAAGAAGCTCCGAAGAAGGACAAGAAGTCGAAGAAGAAGGCGGAAGACGACCCCTTCGGCGACACCTGATCCGAACTGCCTAAACGCCCAACAGCCACGCCCACCTAGGGCGTGGCTGTTTTGCTTCTGGGCCGTGGCCGTTGTTTTGTGTGAAAACCGGTTGCCAGCTCGGCCGCGGCTACGTTAGCTCGCTATATTTGGCTGTTCCCATCTTTCCCCGCTATGAATTTGGCTGTAGTTCTACCCTTGCTCGTGCTGGCTTACGTGCTCGGCTCCATCCCAACGGCCCTGTGGGTAGGCCGCCGCTTCTACGGCATCGATGTACGGGAACACGGCTCGGGCAATGCCGGCGCCACCAACACTTTCCGGGTATTGGGTAAGAAACCAGGGTCGTTTGTGCTCTTTATCGATGCCCTCAAGGGTTTCGTGGCCGCCTACTTTCTGCCAATGGCCATGGTGCACCTAGGGGCCATTGAGCCAGAGCACGAGGTGTATTTCCGCCTGGCTTGCGGCGTGCTGGCCATTGTAGGACATATCTACCCTGTGTTTGCGCAGTTCAGGGGTGGCAAGGGCGTGGCAACCGTGCTGGGTATGATGCTGGGCGTAGCGCCGGTTACCGTCAGCGTGTGCATCCTCATCTTCATCACCATGTTGTTGCTCACGCGTTACGTGTCGCTGAGCAGCATGACGGCCGGCGTGGCTTTTGCCTTGCTGCAGCTGTTGCCCGCATTTAGGCCGCCGCAAGAGTTTCTTATTTATGTAGGTTTTGTGCTGGCCGCGTTGCTGGTATACACGCACCGCGCCAACATTGGCCGCCTGCGGGCCGGCACCGAAAGCCGCGTGCCGCTGTTCGGGCGTAAGTAGCCACCTACGGGAGCGGCCTCTGCAGTAGGCCTCCGGTTTATGTAGTGATAATCTAATATTCTTTAATGATTTCTAATCTTGCTTTTATGGATGATAGTGTAACTATCAATGATGGTAGTGGTTTAAGTTTCATTACAAACCACACACTGTTACCATGCACACGCTGAAATCGTTGTTCCTGCTGCTCGGCCTGGGTTTGCTGGCCGAAACCACCGAAGCCCAAACCAAACGCCGCCCTGCAGCCAAGGCCCCGGCTGCCGCCACCGCCCCCGAAAATTCGCCGCAGTGGCGCAAAGAGCACTACGTCGTCGACCGCGACTCGGCCTACGCCAACCCCTACGTGGCCTTGCGCAAGCTGATGGGTGGCAACCGCCGTTTCGTGGAAAACAAAAGCATTAAGCCGCGCCAAGACCGCGCTGCCCTCAGCAATACCGAAAAAGGCCAAAAGCCCTTTGCCACCATCGTGGGCTGCTCCGACAGCCGCGTGCCCAACGAAATCATCTTCGACCAGGGCGTGGGCGACTTGTTCATCATTCGCACGGCAGGGCAGGTAATGGCCGAGGCCTCGTACGGCAGCATCGAGTTTTCGTCGGTGGCGCTGGGCTCTAAGCTCGTCGTGGTGCTGGGCCACCAGAGCTGCGGGGCCGTAGATGCGGCCATTAAGCGCCCCGATGTGCCCGGCCACATCGTGACGCTAGTTAATAGCGTGAAACCCGCCGCCGAGAAAACCAAAAACATGGCCGGCGACCGGCTCGAAAACACCATTCGCCAAAACGTTATCGACCAAGTAATGCAGCTGCGCGACCTGGAGCCTGTGCTAGCCAAAAAGTACCGCAACGGCGAAATCCTGATTGTAGGCGCCGTGTACAACCTGAGCACCGGCAAGGTGGAGTTCTTGCCCGAAACGCTGAAGGATTTGCCCCAATTTCGTGCTACCGCTGCCGCCAAGTAAATGCTGAACCTGCCTTTCGCGCGCCGGCTCCGGGGGAGTCGGCGCGCCGCCGGGCTGGGCCTGGCGCTGCTGAGCGCCGCGCCGGCTGCCGCCCAAAACACGCGCATCAGCGACTACAACCAGATTGGCTGGTACACCAACACCACCACGCTGCGCTTTGCCGAGCGCTGGAGCGGCCACCTAGAGTACCAGTTCCGCCGCGACAACTTCATCACCGACTGGCAGCAGAGCCTGTTGCGCACCGGCCTGAATTACCAAGTGAACGACAAGCTGACGCTGCGCGCCGGCTACGCCTGGATTGAGACGTTTAACTACGGCGACTACCCGCTGCAAGCGGCCGGGTTTCGGTTTCCGGAGCACCGCCTGTACCAAATGGCCACGCTCCAGAATCCGGTGGGCAGCGTGGAGGTAAGTCACCGCTTTATGCTGGAGCAGCGCTGGGTGGGCCGCATCCTGCGCACCCCCGAGGGCGCCCGCAGCTTCGACGAGTGGGTGCACAGCAACCGCCTGCGCTACATGGCCCGGGTGCAGCGCCCCCTGGGCACGCCCGGCCCGGGCGGCCGCGGCCCCTACGCCGCCGTCTACGACGAAATTTTCCTTGGCTTCGGGCGCAACGTCAACGAAAACGTGTTCGACCAGAACCGCCTGGGCCTGCTCGTGGGCTACCGCTTCAGCCCGAAGTTTCGGTTGGAGGGCGGTTTCTTTCAGCAAATCGTGCAGCTGGGCCGCGAAATTACCCCGCCCGGCGCCACCGCCGGGCGCAACGTATTTCAGTACAACAACGGCTTTATGCTGAACACAGTGCTAAACCTGGATTTGCGCCGGCCCGCGCCCGCCCTGCCAGCTGCCAACTAAGCCCAAGGGGCTAGGCACCTAGGCGCAACGCAGCGGCACAAACAGCCCGTTCGGCTGTTACCTTTACGGCCCACCGCATTCCTGTTATTTCCCCATCTGCTGATGACCTCAACCTACCTCACCGAGAATCAAGATCGTTTTCTCAGCGAGCTGCTCGATTGGCTCCGCATTCCGTCGGTTTCGGCCGATCCTAAGTTTCACGGCGACGTGCTGCGTGCCGCCGAGTACCTCAAAACGCGCCTCGAAGAAGTAGGCCTCGACAACGTGGAGCTGTGCCCCACGGCCGGTTACCCCATCGTGTACGGCGAAAAGCTGATTGACCCGGCGCTGCCCACAGTGCTCGTGTACGGCCACTACGACGTGCAGCCCGCCGACCCGTACGAACTCTGGACCTCGGGCCCGTTCGAGCCGGTAATTAAGGACGGCAACATCTACGCCCGCGGCGCCTGCGACGACAAAGGCCAGGTGTACATGCACGTGAAAGCCTTTGAGGTGCTCAACCAAAACGGCGGCGTGCCCTGCAACGTGAAGGTGATGATTGAAGGCGAAGAGGAAGTGGGCTCGAACAACCTCGGCATCTTCGTGCGCGCCAACAAAGAGAAGCTGAAGGCCGACGTGGTGCTGCTCTCCGATACGGGCATCATCGCCAACGACACGCCCAGTATCGAGGTGGGCCTGCGCGGCCTGAGCTACCACGAGGTAGAGGTAACAGGCCCCAACCGCGACCTGCACTCCGGCCTGTACGGCGGCGCCGTGCACAACCCCATCAACGCGCTGTGCCGTATGATTGCCTCCTTGCACGACGAGAACGGCCACATCACCATTCCGGGCTTTTACGACAACGTACAGGTGCTAAGCGAGGAGGAGCGGGCCGAGCTGAACAAGGCGCCTTACAACGAGGAGGAGTACAAAGAGAGCATCGGCCTGCCCGCTACCTACGGCGAAAAAGGCTACACCACGCTCGAGCGCACCAGCATTCGGCCCACGCTCGACGTGAACGGCATTTGGGGCGGCTATACCGGCGAAGGCGCCAAAACGGTAATTGCCTCGAAAGCCTACGCCAAAATCTCGATGCGCCTGGTACCCAACCAAACGTCGGAGGAAATCAGCCAGAAGTTTCAGCAGCACTTCAGCAGCATCGCGCCCGAGGGCGTTACGGTGGTAGTGAAGCCCCACCACGGCGGCGAACCGGTGGTTACCCCTACCGATTCCGTAGCATACCGCGCAGCTTCGCTGGCCATGGAAGACACCTTTGGCAAAAAGCCCATTCCCACGCGCGGCGGCGGCTCTATTCCGATTGTGGCCATGTTCAAGGGTGAGCTGGGCGTTGACTCAGTGCTGCTCGGTTTCGGCCTCGATTCCGACGCCATTCACTCGCCGAACGAGAAGTACGGCGTGTTTAACTTCATGAAAGGCATCGAAACTATTCCGCTTTTCTACCAGCACTACGCTCGCCTGATGAAGGAGCAACAGGCCTAAGCAGGCCTAACCCTTCAGCAGCCCACAAGCACAACGGCCCGGCTCTCCACCTAGGGGAGCCGGGCCGTTGTGCAGTTTAGCGCGTCCGGGTTGCAGCTGCTACTTGCCGAAGAAGTAGCCCAACGACAACATAAACGTGGAGTTGCGCGCGTTGCTGAACTCGTTTTGCGCGGCGTCCTTCTTGCCGTATTTGCTTAGGCCGCCGTTGTAGCGCAAGCCCACGAGCAAGCCCGAATCGGACTGGTAGCCCACGCCCGCGGCATAGCCCAACTCGGTGCGCTGCGCGTTGTCGAGGTTGTCGTAGTTGCTCGAGTTATTCACCACGTTGCCGTTCACCTCGCGCTTCACGTTGTTGCTCACGCTCAGCAAGTAGCCCACCTGCGGGCCGGCCTCGAAGGTGATGCCGTCGGCGTTAATCTTCAGCAAAATCGGCACGTCGAGGTAGTTGTAGTTCACCTTGCCGGTTTCCTTGATGCGGTTGCCGAACACGTCGGTGTAGGAGTTGTCGGCGTATTTGAAGCCCTTCTGCGAGTAAAGCAGTTCGGGCTGTACCGACAGGAAGTTGTCGTCGGTGAGGCCGATGTTTACCATCAGGCCAGCGTGCGGACCAATTTTGCTGTCGTAGCGGTTTTCGTCGGTCAGGTCGCCGGCCAAGTTGGAGTAGTTAACACCCGCCTTCAGACCTAGGCGAATGTCCTGGGCTTGGGCGGCAGCGGCGCCACCTAGGGCCAACAAGGCGAGCAGAAGTAGTTTTTTCATGGCTACTGGTAAAAGTACGGCGCGAAAGTAGGTAGCCCGGGCCAAAGCGGCTCCGGCCACACATGGCCCCTATACGTAGCTGCGGGCACCTAGGCTGCTCAATCGCCGCCGAACAAGAAGCCCACCGACAACAGGAACACCGAGTTGCGTGCGTTCCGGAACTCGTCGCCCTGGTAGCCGTCGTCGGCAAAATCGGTAAGCGCACCGTTGTAGCGCAGGCCAATCATGGGGCCGCTTTTGGCCTGAAAACCAAGCCCGGCAGCGTAGCCCACCTCGGTGCGCTTCACGTTGTCGAGGTTGGAGTAGTTCTGCGACGAGGTTTGCGTTTGGCCGTTGCGCGTTACCTCAACGTCGTCGGTGGCGCTGAGCAGGTAGCCGAACTGCGGGCCAGCCTCAAAAAACAAACCGCCCGCGTTGATCTTCAGCAGCACCGGCACATCGAGGTAGTTGTACGTAAGCTTGCCGGTGTAGCGAAACCGGTCGTTGCCGATGGCCACCTCGCGGTCGGCGTACTTAAATCCTTTCTGCGAGAACAGCACCTCGGGTTGCAGCGACAAAAATCCGTCGTCGATCAGGCCCACGTTCAGCATGAGCCCGCCGTGCACGCCAAACTTGTTTTCGTAGCGGTCCTCGTCTACCACGTCGCCGGCCAGGTTGGAGTAGTTGGCGCCGGCCTTCACCCCAAAGCGGATGCCTTGCGCCGAGGCTGTTAGCGCGAGCAAGGTGCAGATAGTCAGCAGCGAGAAAAAGTGTTTCATAGCAGTAAGCGGGTTTTAGTAAGAGCGCCGGAACGGCCTAAGCCAATACCTCCTTTAACTATTAAACCAATTATATGTTTCGTGTAACTGGTTAGTAGCCAACAACTAAAACGCCCGGCTTCCTTGCGGAAGCCGGGCGCGTTTCATAGCTCAGAGCAGGGGGATGCAGCAACGGGTTATTTGCCCGCAAACAGGTAGTGCAACGACAGCTGGAATGCCGAGTGGCGGGCGTTTTTCAGGTCGCCTTGGAAATAGGTACCGTTATCGGGCTTCACAAAGTCGCTCAGGGCGCCGGTATAGCGCAAGCCAAAGCCCAAGCCGCTGTCGGTTTGGTAGCCCACGCCGGCCACGTAGCCCAACTCGCTGCGCTTTAGGCCGCTTACGTCGTTCTGGTCTTCGGTTTCGCGCACTTCCTGGAAGGTGCCATTGGGCAGCGAGCGGCGCGAAAGCTTGCTTTCGTTGCTCGAGCTGAGCAGGTACGAAAACTGCGGGCCAACCTCAAACACAAAGCCGTCGGCGTTGAGGCGTGCCAGCACCGGTACATCGAGGTAGTTGTAGTTTACCTTGCCCTCGCGCTTTTCTTCAAAGCCAGCGCCCAGCAAGGTGCTCTTGTACGTGGTGGGCTTGTTTTCGAAGCCTTTCTGCGAGTACAACACTTCGGGTTGCACCGAGAAGAATCCGTCGCCGGTAAGGTCGGCGTTCAGGATTACGCCGCCCATAAACCCGATTTTGTTATTGTAGATGCTCTCGTTCTGCACCTCGCCCGCGAGGTTGGAGTAATTGGCACCGGCCCGAAGACCTAGGCGCACGCCCTGGGCGTGGGCGGCCGGCGCGGCCAAAGCAGCAATGGCAAGAGCGGAGAAAGCAAAAACAGCTTTTTTCATGGTGAAAAGGCAGTTTTAAGTGGAGAAATAGGTACTGCGGTTGCTAGCACCGAGGCCATAAACGTGCCAAGCTGGCTTTGATACGGGCAAAAAGTTCCGCCCCTGGGCTAACCCTCAGAAAATGTGGTACAAAAAAAGAGCCGCCCCGGATGGGGCGGCTCAAAGCAATGGGGACGCAGCGGGCCTAGCGGCCTACGGGCAGCAAATAGCCCAACTGCAACGTAAAGGCATTGTTAAAAGCTTTCGGCTCGTTGTCGGCGTCTTTGCTGTCGATAAGCGAGTTGAAGCCACGGGCGTAGCGCAGGGTTAGGCTAACGCCGGCATCCGGAATCATGTAGCCCACGCCGGCCACACCGCTGATGTCGAACTGCGACAAATCAGACTTGTACGCCTCGTCGCGCGAGATGCCGGTGTAATCGCGGAAACCGCTGTTGTCTTCTACCTTATCCTTGGTGCCGTTGCTGTACTTGGTGGTCATTTGGGTTTTGGCCTTCGAGCCGAACAAGTAGCTTACTTGCGGGCCTGCTTCGAAAAACAAACCGCCGGCGTTGATGCGCGCCAGCACCGGCACGTCGATGTAGTGCAGCACGCGCTGCTGCTCCATTTCCATCTTCGAAACGCCGCTGGGCAGGCCCGTCGTTTGCTCCGACTGAATTTCGTACCCCTTGCGGTTGTACAGGATTTCCGGGGCGATGGAGAAGAACCCGTCGCTGCTCACGGGCAGGTTAAACGACAAACCAGCGTTGTAGCCCAATTTCGAGTCGCCGAGGTCGGAGCTGTAGCCGGGGCCGGTAAGCTGCTGTACGTTGTCGCCCGAAACGTTAGAGTACGTGCCACCTACTTTCACGCCGATGCCTAAACCGGTTTGGCCTTGGGCGAAAGCGGCGGTAGTACCTGCTAATGCGAGTGCGAGTGCAAAAAACTTTTTCATAATCGTCGAAATTTTCTTGTTTGGAAATGGCGGGGCGGCGGTTGTTGCGTGCCTGCCCTACGAGCGGTAACCGACAGTTGCCGGTGGCTTACAGCGCCTCTTACGCAATAGCGCTTGCACAATGTTTCGGATCAGTTGGATTATTAATTTGTAATTAACCATATCCAAGCTCAAGGGGGCTTGCACTCGGCTCAGCTACAAGCCCTAACCGGCGGCTATTTATTTTTGTAGCTAATCTGACTGCCCTGCTTATGCCCCTTGCTTTTCGGCACCTTGTTGTTTGGTTGTTGCTGTGGCCGGGGTGGTGCGGCCTGGCGCAGGCACAGGCACCTAGGGCCGCGGAGCCGCTGGTGGTGGGCCTCTACGCACAAGGTGGTTTTATCATAGCGCACTCGCCCCGGGTTAAGCACCTCGTAACGGCACACCCCACCGGCCTCGAGCTAAACCTGCAACGCCAGCTAACCGGCACCCAGCCCTGGCACGCTTGGTACCGCTACCCCAAAGTGGGCGCGGCGCTGGTGTACTACAATTACCACAACCCCCAGATGGGCCGCTCGTACGCCGGCACGGTGTACCTGAGCAAAACCATGTGGCGCACCCAGCGCCAGGAGCTAAGCTTGCGCATGGGCACCGGCATCGGGTACTTTCCGCAGGCATTCGACCGCGAAACCAACCACAAAAACCTGTTCGTCAGCTCGCGGCTGAACGCCACGCTGCAAGCCCGCGCCGACTACGACGTAGCCTTAACGCCCAAATTGGGCCTGTTAGTGGGCGTGGCCCTCAACCACTACTCCAACGGCGCCACCGCCAAGCCCAACCTGGGCGTAAACATCCCCACGCTGGTGCTGGGCCTCAACTACCACCAGCAGCGCCAGTTTACCCCGTTGCCTGCCGATCCTGCCCACGAGCCCACCGACCTAGGGCGCCATTTCCTGAACGTGAGCACCAGCGTGGGCTTTAAGCAGCGCAACGAATCGGACCGGCGCCGCTACTGGGTGAACTCGGTAACCGTGGCCGGCGGCCGCCGCCTCAACCGCAAAAGCAACCTGCTGGTGGGCCTCGAGGGCTTTTACGACCGCTCCCTGCTGGCCGAGCAGCGCGACACCGCCCGCAACACCGACAACCTGCCCGACGTGAAAAAAGCCGGCGTGTTGGTGGGCCACGAGCTGCTGCTTGGCCGCCTGGCCTTCGGCACCCACCTAGGGTTTTACTTCTACAACCCTTACAAAAGCAACAACTTCTACTACGAGCGGCTTAGCCTGAAATACCACGTCAGCACCCGCCTTTTCGGCGCCCTCGATCTGAAGGTGCACCGCGGCGCCGCCGATGTGATTGAGTGGCGCGTGGGCGTGCGGCTGTAGGGCTGTTCCAAACAAACCAGGCCGCCCTCCCCGAAGGAAAGGCAGCCTGATGTAAGCTGCGGAGGCGGGTTACTTGGCTTCGGTTTTGGTAGCTGCCAGCACCGTTCTTTTCTTGGCTTTGTGCGGTCGTTTCTTGCCGAACGAGCCTTTGGTGAGTTTGCCTCGGCGCGATTTCTTGTCTCCTTTGCCCATGATAACAGCAGTGGTGTGAGGTGAGGGAAAGTGTGCCGAATCTCCCAAGCAAAACCCAGAGCAATCGGCTTATCCTTGTTCTACGAGAGCGGTGCGAGCTAGTTCGCGGCACATGCGCTGCACCACGGCGGGGCCTTCGTAAATAAAACCCGTGTAGAGCTGCACAAGCGCGGCGCCGGCCGCCAGTTTCTCCTGCGCATCGGCCACCGAAAAAATACCGCCCACCCCAATAATCGGCAGGGCGCCGCCCGTGCGCTCGTGCAGATACCGGATTACCTCGGTGCTGCGGGCCCGCAGCGGGGCACCGCTTAGGCCGCCCGCCCCCATGTGCTCTACTTCGCTGGCGGGCGTGCGCAGGCCACCGCGCGCAACGGTGGTGTTGGTGGCCACTACGCCGCTCAGGCCCGCCTCCTGCACAATGCCAACGATGTCGTCGAGCTGCTCGTTGCTGAGGTCGGGCGCAATCTTGAGCAGCAGCGGGCGCGCGGTGCGTTGGGCGTGGTTGGCGCGCTGCACCTCGCGCAGCAAAGCCAGCAGCGGTTCGCGCTCCTGCAACTGCCGCAGCCCCGGCGTGTTCGGCGACGACACGTTCACCACGAAGTAGTCAACGGTATCGTGCAGGGCTTGCACGCAGGCCACGTAGTCGGCAGCAGCATCCTCGTTGGCGGTATCCTTGTTCTTGCCAATGTTGCCCCCGATGATGATGCTTGCGCTGCGCTTGCGCAGGCGCTCGGCCGCGGCGGCGGCGCCGGCATTGTTGAAACCCATGCGGTTGATTAGGGCCTGATCGATAGGCAGGCGAAACAACCTAGGCGTGGGGTTGCCGGGCTGCGGCCGGGGCGTTACGGTGCCCACCTCCACGTGCCCAAACCCCAGGGCTGCCAGCTCATCAACCAACACCGCGTTCTTATCGAAGCCCGCAGCCAGCCCAATGGGGTTCTTGAACTTCAGCCCGAACACCTCGCGCTCCAGGTTGGGGTGCTCGTAACCAAATTGGTTGCGCATCACCGCGTGCGCAAAGGGCAGCTTGCCCGCCGCACCTAGGGCCTCGAACGTGAAATGGTGCGCCTGCTCGGGGCTGAGGCGGAACAGCAGGGGGCGCAGGAAGTTCTGGTAAAGCATGGGGTGCAAATAGAAAGTGGCAGCTGCCGGCGCGGGGAGCCGACAACTGCCAGCTCACTACTGACAGCCAATAAAATCAGCCAGCCCAACCTTCGCGGTCGAGCGAACGGTACTGGATGGCTTCGGCTAGGTGTTCAATGCGGATTTCGTCGGAGCCGGCCAAGTCGGCGATGGTGCGCGATACTTTCAGGATGCGGTCGTAAGCGCGGGCCGACAGACCTAGGCGCTCCATGGCGGTTTTCAGCAAGGTGCGCCCGGCCGGGTTTATCTGGCAAATGTCCTTCACCATTTGCGAGGGCATCATGGCGTTGGAGTGGATGTCGGGAAAATCTTTGAAGCGTTCGGCCTGAACCTTTCGGGCTTTATCCACGCGTTCCTGAATGCTGGCACTGCTCTCGGCCCGGCGCGTTTCGGTCATTTGGTCGAAGGTAACGGGCGTCACCTCCACGTGCAGGTCGATGCGGTCGAGCAGCGGGCCCGACACCTTGTTCAGGTAGCGCTGTACCACGCCGGGGCCGCACACGCACTCCTTGTCGGGGTGGTTGTAGTAGCCACAGGGGCAGGGGTTCATGCTGGCAATTAGCATAAAATTGGCCGGGTAGTCGATGCTCACTTTGGCGCGCGAAATCGTAACGCGGCGTTCCTCCAGCGGCTGGCGCATTACCTCAAGCACGGTACGCTTAAACTCGGGCAGCTCGTCGAGGAACAGCACGCCGTTGTGCGCCAACGAGATTTCGCCGGGCTGCGGGTTGCCGCCACCGCCCACCAAGGCCACATCGGAAATGGTGTGGTGCGGCGAGCGGAACGGCCGCGTGTTCAGCAACGATGAATTAGCCCCCAGCTTGCCCGCAACTGAATGAATCTTGGTGGTTTCCAGGGCCTCGTGCATGCTCAGCGGCGGCAAAATGCTGGGCAGGCGCTTGGCCAGCATGGTTTTGCCCGCGCCGGGTGGGCCAATCATAATCACATTATGCCCGCCAGCCGCCGCAATTTCCATAGCCCGCTTGATGTTTTCCTGGCCTTGCACGTCGGCAAAGTCGGCGGCGTATTGGTTGGCCGAGTGCTGAAACACGTCGCGCGTGTCAATCTTAACCGGCTCGATGTGCTGGCGGCCCTCAAAAAAATCGATAGCCTGCTGCATCGTCTCGACGGGTATCACATCGAGATTGTTGACAATGGCGGCTTCGGCGGCGTTTTGCTTGGGCAGCACAAAGGCCTTGAAGCCCTCTTTGCGGGCCTGAATGGCAATGGGCAGCACGCCTTTCACGGGGCGCAGCTCCCCATCCAGGGCCAGCTCGCCCATGATGATGTACTGGCCCAGCGTATCGGTGCTGATTTGCTGCGAGGCGTGCAGGATACCTAGGGCAATGGGCAGGTCGTAGGCCGAGCCTTCTTTGCGGATATCGGCCGGCGCCATGTTCACCACCACTTTGGTACGTGGCATGTGGTAGCCCCGCACGCGCATGGCGGCTTCTATGCGCTGCTGGCTTTCCTTAATGGCATTGTCGGGCAGGCCAACCACAAAAAAGTTGGTGCCTTGCGATACAGCAACCTCAATGGTAATGGTGTAAGCGTTGACACCCTGAACGGCCGAACCGTAAGTTTTGGTAATCATTCGAGCGAAAGCAATCAGCTAAACAGGCAAAAGGAAGCCCGCCTCGGAGGGGGCGGGCTTTACCTTAAGCAAATTTACGAAGCATCTGGCTGCTTGGCTGCTACGAGTTGCTCAATCAGCATAATCAGGATGTGAATCACCTTGATGTGTATCTCCTGAATGCGGTCGGCGTAGCCGGCGTGCGGCGCCCGAATTTCTACATCGGCTAGGCTGGCAAGCGGGCCGCCGTCTTTGCCCGTAAGGGCCACCACCTGCATACCAGCAGCCTTGGCGGCCTCGGCGGCGCGCAGCACGTTGGGCGAGTGGCCGCTGGTGCTAATGGCCAGCAGCACATCGCCCCCGCGACCTAGGGCCTGCACGTAGCGGCTGAACACGTACTCGTAGCCGTAGTCGTTGGCCACGCAACTCATGTGCGAGGCCTCGGTAAGCGCAATGGCGGCCAGGGCGGGGCGGTCGTGCCGGTAGCGGCCGCTCAGCTCTTCGGCAAAGTGTTGCGCATCGCACAGCGAGCCGCCGTTGCCGCAGCTCAGCAGCTTGCCGCCTTGCTGCAGGCTGCTGGCCATTAGCTGAGCGGCTTGCTCGATGCGGGCTAGGTTACTGGGCTCGGCCAAAAAACGCTCGAGCACGGTGCGGGC
The DNA here is from genome assembly GCF_003574965.1 of Hymenobacter oligotrophus. Taxonomy (NCBI): domain Bacteria; kingdom Pseudomonadati; phylum Bacteroidota; class Cytophagia; order Cytophagales; family Hymenobacteraceae; genus Hymenobacter; species Hymenobacter oligotrophus. The sequence goes on from NZ_CP032317.1 coordinate 3,651,515, forward strand.
TTCCGTTAGTTCAGCCCGGATAAGGTCGGTGAGGGTATCTGCCACGCCGCAAAGTTACACGGCGGGGCGGTCGTTCGGGTAGGGCGGCGTGTCGGCGGGGTGCGGATGAATGGTAGTGGGCGGCACGGCACTAGGCGGCAGGTCGGCTGCCGAGGGCGGCGGCACCGCGGTGCGCGGCAAATCCTGGTCGTAGCCTTCGTCGAGCGGGCGCACGGGCGGCATGGTGGTGCGGGCAATGCTGCCCGGCGCCGCTTGCGGCTGCGGCACCACGGGCGCCGGAGGCGCAACGGGCTCGGTGGGGCGGGGCGTGCTGGTGCCGCCCGTGCGCCACGATTGGTCGCGTTGCTCGAGCTGGTGGTCGTATAGCTTAGCTTTCAGTTCGTTAATTTTCGATTCGTAGTGCGTTGCGTTGCGGCGCAATGCCACGGTGTGGGCATTCTCGACGAGCAGCAGCAGCAACAGCAGGCCGGCGCCAATCAGCATCATGTTAAACCAGAAGTCGGCGCGGCTGGTACCAAGCATGCTGATCATGGCGTCGCGGGCGCCGGCCGTTACGGCCAGCAGCAACGCCATCAGCAGGTACACCATTACCAGCACGGTAACTATTCGGCGGAGGGCTGTCATACGGAAAGAGGTTTGTGGAGGAGAGCAGCGCAACTATTTGGCGGCGCTGCGGAAATATACCTGTTTACGTATGGTTGCCCGAACAAGTGGCGCTGGAGTGGTGCGGCCCTGGCCTAAAGGGCGGCGGTGCAGCGCGGAACGGATTTCCGCGCTGCACCGCCGCCCTTTAGGCCAGGGCCGGGTTGCCTTGCATGCGGCTCAAGCGGGCGTACAACCCATCGGGTTGGTTCAGCAGTTCGTCGTGGGTGCCGCGCTCCACAATGCGGCCGTGCTGCAGCACCACAATCTCGTCGGCGTGTTGCACGGTGCTGAGGCGGTGGGCTATTACCAGCGAGGTGCGGTTGGTCATAAGGCGCGTGAGGGCCTCTTGCACCAGCTTTTCGCTTTCCGTATCGAGGGCCGAGGTGGCTTCGTCGAGAATCAGAATGGGCGGGTTGCGCAAAATGGCGCGGGCAATGCTCAGGCGCTGGCGCTGCCCACCCGAAAGCCGCGTGCCCCGGTCGCCGATGATGGTGTTGTAGCCCTCGGGCGAAGCCACGATAAACTCGTGGGCGTTGGCAATTTTGGCGGCTTCAATCACCTCCTGCTCCGTGGCGTCTTGCTTGTTGAAGCGGATGTTATTGAAGATGGTGTCGTTGAACAAGATGCTCTCCTGCGTTACGATGCCCATCTGGTCGCGTACCGAGTGTAGGGTGCAGTCGCGCAGGTCGTGCCCATCAATGAGGATTTGGCCGGCGGTGGGGTCGTAGAAGCGCGGCACCAAATCGGCGAGGGTGCTTTTGCCGCCGCCCGAGGGCCCCACCAGCGCCACGGTTTTGCCCTTAGGCACGGTCAGGTTGATGTTTTCGAGCACCGTACGTTCGCCGTAGCTAAAGGCCACGTCGCGGAACTCTACTTCTTGTTGAAAGCTCGGCAGCACCTGCGCGTTGGGCTTGTCCTTGATAGTCGGCTCGGTATCAATCACCGATAGCACCCGCTCGCCGGCCACCAGGCCGCGCTGAATGTTGCTGAACGCCGACGACAAGGCTTTGGCCGGTACCAGCACCTGCGAAAACAGCACGATGTAGGTAATAAAGTTGGCAGCCGTCAGGTCTGATTCGCCGCCGAGCACCAGCGTACCGCCGAAATACAGCAGCGCTGCCACCACCGATACGCCCGAAAATTCCGAGAACGGCGAGGCTAGGTCGCGGGTGTTGTCGATGCTGCGCTGGGTGCGGGCGTACTGCTCGTTCTGGCCGTGAAACTTGCCCAAAATGTACGGCTCGGCGTTGAAGGCCTTGATAACGCGCACGCCACCTAGGGTTTCGTCAATCACCGAAAGCATCGAGCCCAGGGTTTGCTGGCTTTGCTGGGCCTGGCGGCGCAGGCGCTTGGAAATGCCCGCAATCAGCCCGCCCGAAATCGGCAGCAAAATCAGCGTGAACAAGGTCAGCTTCACTGACATAAAAAACAGCACCGCAAAGTAGCCCACAATGGCTAGCGGCTCGCGAATGACGGCCGTGAGCGAGTTCACCACGGAGGTTTCCACTTCCTGCACGTCGTTGGTGAAGCGCGACATCAGGTCGCCTTTTTGCGCCGAGGTAAAGTAGCCCAGTTGCAGCTGCGTAACCCGCTGATACAAAGCCGCACGCAGGTTGCGGATAACGCGGGCGCGCACCTTGGCCAGCAGGCGCAGTCCTAGGTAGCGGAACACGTTGCTGAGAAACACCGAGGCAATCAGCAGCATGCACACCCACGCCAGCGCCCCGAGCTTGCCCTGCGTTTCGATAACCTCGCGGAAGTGGTATTTGAACGTATCGGTGACAAACGACAGCGAGAGGCTGAACGCCGGCGGCGCGCTCGGCACTTCGGCCAGCATCTTGCCCGTGGTATCGAACAAGATGTTGAGCAGCGGAATGAGCATGCCGAAATTGGCTATGCCAAAAAAGATGCCCAGCACCGTGAAGAGGATGTACTGGGGCAGAAAATCGGCGTAGGGCCGGGCAAAACGCAGAATGCGGAGGTAAGTCTTCATCGGAATTGCAAAGGTAACCCCTGCCAGGGAGCTATTTTCGGCAGTCGGCAAAAGCCTGCGTTTGCTTTGCCTCCTTACCAAAAACGGCGCCCCAACGACCTAGGCCATTGGGGCGCCGTGCGCTTGTGGGCGTGGCCCGGGCAAAGAGCCGCCGCCAGGGTTAAAACTCGAGCAGGCGCTGCGCCGCATTCCAGCGCAGCGACACCGACGGAATGATGGTGTTGCCGAACAAGTTGCTGTTGCGCGCAATTAGCTTGGCATCGAACCAGAGGTTGTGGCGGGCTTGCCAGGTGGCCGTGAGGTCGGCGTGCAGCAGGTTGTGGCGCTGGCCATCGGCAGTGCGGTAGCCGTAGTCGAGGAGGTTGCCGGCGGCGTCGCGCGGGCGGGTGTTGTACGAGCGCAGCACGTTGGAGCCCAGGTTGGTGCCCTCGGCGCGGTCGTCGAAATCGATGCCCTGCTGCACGTAAAAGGCCTTGCCCACCAGCGTGAGGCGGGGCAGCGGTTGGTAGGTGAGCACGCCCAATACCTCGCGCAGGTTGGCGCCCATGGGGTGCGCTAGCGGCTGGCTGTAATGCTGGTAGGCGCGGTACAAATCGGCGTGCTGGTAGGTGTAAGGCCGGATGTAGTTGAACTCGACCTGCAAATCCAGGTTGCGCAGGCCCAGCACATCGATGTACTTGCCGCCCAGTTGCACCGATTGCTTGTTGCCCCACCAGCCGTTGCCGGCCCGCACCTGGCTTACAATCAGCTCATCGAGCACGACTTGCCCGTAGAGCTGGCCGCGCCGCAGGATGTTCCACTTGAAATCGAGACCCAGGATGGCGTTGTCGTTCGAGCCCACCTGCTGCTCGATGGTGCGGTAGAAGATAAGCGGGTTGAGGTACTGCAGCTCGAAGCGGCCCTTACTGCGCCCAAACATCACCGACTCGAACACGCCCACGTTCAGCGACGGCGTGATGTCGAGGCTGAGGTGGTGAAACGCCATGTACTTCTTCTGGAAAATGGTGTCGCGGTTGGCGCGCTCGGCCGTCAGCTCCGCGAAGATGTTCTGGTAGTTGAACTTCCAGATGCGCGTGTTCAGCTTCAGGAAGAAGTACGGCGCCGAGAAGTCGCTCATAATCAGCGAGCGGTAGCCATTGCCCACAAAGTTTCGGTCGTGGCCGAGCTGCACGTTGATGTGCTTGGTGGCCGCGTAGGTAACGTAGCCGCGCGCCGTCAGAAAGTCGTATTGGCCGCGCTTGTCCTTGAACAGCTTCCAGTACCCCTCGTGCGGCACGGCGTTGTCGCGCTCCACGCGCTGCTGCACGTACAGCGGCACCGAGGTTTGGTTATCGACGAAGTACGTGAAGAAGCCCAGGCGCTGATCGATGGTGCCCTCGAGCACGGCGCCGCGCGTGTTCACGAAGCGCAGCCCGTCGGAGTCGGTATCAGAGCCCACCTGAAAGTGCAGCACTGGGTTCACGCGCAGGGTAAAATCGGGCGTGCGCACCTGGTACAAATCGGCCTGTTCATCGCGCAGGTAGCGGCCAAACGACTTGAACACCGAGCCCCCGGCGGCCTCGCCCGCGCCGGCACCTAGGGCGTTGTCGCGCAGCAGGTAGCGGGTGTTAAAGGCATCGGCCCGCGAAAATCCGCCCTCGGTTTGCTGGCCCTGCTGCATGCGCAAGCCCATGCGTGCTACGGCGGCGCGGTTGTAGGGCCGGTTGGCGGTATGGATGTCGCCCACCGAATCGGGCCCGTACTTAATGGCGTAGCGGTCGATGAGGCGGTACACGTCTTGGTCGAGCGGCACGTACACGGGTGCCTGCAGCGGCAGCTTGGCGTTGGTAGCCTCGGTGCGCTCGGGGGCAGGCTGCTGCGTGGGCGCGGGCGTTGCGGTTGAGGGCGTTGGTGCCGGGACCGGGGTGGCGGGTACCTGCACGGTATCGGCGGGCTGGGGCTGAGCGGGCGCGGGCACCTGCTGCGCAAAGCTCGCCGTAGCTGGGGCCAAACCCAGTAAAATCCAGAGGAGGCGGTTGTTCATAGGAGAAAGTAAGCGGGCTGCATACGCAAACCGCTTCGGCGAAGCTACAACTCGGCCGCCGAAAAGCGCCCGGCTGCACCTAGGGCGGTACGCGCACGTTAGATTTGTGCGCCCCGCACTCCGTATACTGCCCCCATGACGACTGCCTTACCCGCCATTCTGCTGCTGCACGGCTTCGGCGAAAGCCGCGAAATCTGGACCGAGTTCACCCGCGAATTTCCCGACGACCAGTACCGCCTGCTCACGCCCAACCTGCTGGGCTTCGGTACCAACATCCACGACATCCGCGACTACTCGATGGAGGCGCAGGCCCGCTACCTGGCCGAGTACCTGCGCCAGCGCGGCTGCGAGCGGGTGTTGCTGGTGGGCCACAGCATGGGCGGCTACGCGGCCCTAGCCTTCGCCGAGCGCTACCCCAACATGGTGGCCGGCCTGAGCCTGTTCCACTCCACGGCCTTGCCCGATTCGGACGAGAAAAAGGCCAACCGCGACAAAAACATCGACTTTGTGCAGCGCCACGGCGTCGATAAGTTCATGGAGTCGTTTATCCGGCCCTTGTTTGCGCCGGCCAACCGCGAGCGGTTGGTGCAGGAGCGCGAGTTTCTGGAAGAAATCGGCAAGGCCACGCCCAAGGAAACCGTTATCGGTGCCCTGCGGGGTATGAAAGACCGCCCCGACCGCACCCACGTGCTGCGCGACGCCCGCTACCCGGTGCAGTTCATTGTGGGCAAAGAAGACGTGGCCGTAACCGTGGAAAGCGTGCTGCCGCAGCTGGCCCTGCCCGCCGAAAGCTACTCCTTGCTGCTCTCCGACGTGGGCCACCTAGGGTACTTCGAGCGCCCCGACGAAACCCGCCGCGCCGTGCTCGATTTTGCCGGCCGGGTGTTCGGCAACGACTAATGACGATGCTGCTCAACACCCAAACCTGGGAGTTTTGGCGCATGGCCTTGGGGCTTGTGTTGCTGGCCGTGGCGGGGCCGATGCTGCTGGGCGGGCTAGCCTATTGGCTGCTGAAACGCCAGTACCCGCTGTACCGGGCCAACCCCTGGCCCAGCCTGTTGGGTGCGGTGGTGCTCAATGCAATTGGGCCGAAGTTTTTGCCAATGGCTACCAGCAGCTTTTTTATGATTTTGGGGATGATAGCCTTGCCGCTCGCTGGAGGGGCCCTGGGTTACTTCTGGGTGCGCCGGCCCGTCTGATGTAAGGCACCGCAGGAATTTCTAGTACTCCGTATCGGGCGGCTCCGGCCTTGGTGCATGCCAAAGCCGGAGCCGCCCGATACGGAGTACCGCTACCTTAGGAAGTGCGCAATCTCGTGGCTTTTGTTGGTGTTGTAGCCGCCCGGGCAATTACTTTATGGTAAAAGTGAAAGGCAGTACTACAAAGCTGCGTACGGGCAGATCCCGCTCCAACGCCGGGTGCATGGGTTTCATCAGCGCCGTTACACGCAGGGCCTCGGCATCCAGCTCCGGTGAAACCGACTGGATAACGGTGGCATTGCTGAGTTGGCCGGCCTCGTCTACCTCTACCAGTACCTTCACTTCGCCCTGCGTTTGGCGACGCAACGCCCCAGTGGGGTAACGCATGTTTTTCGCCATAAACCCAAACTGTTCTTCCTTGCCGCCCACAGGCACTGCCGGCTCGCTCGGAAACAAGTGCACGTAGGGCAGCAACTCCGCGCTGCCCGTTGTGCCATTCAGCACCACTGGCACCACAACCGACCCTGCTGCGGGTTTGCCCTTTTGCTGCGCCGGCTGCCATGCATGGGTCGGCTTAAACGCGGCCCCCGCTGCGTCGAGTAGCTCTTGCAACTCGCGCTTGGTTTGGCCATTGGTAGCAAGCTGAGCCTTGGCTCCGAAGCCAGATAGCGGCCTGGCCGCAATTAGCTGGCCGTGCTCGTTCACGTCCGCTTGCACAAACACCAGCATCGAGGCTTTCTGCCGACGGGCTGCTTCCGGATAATTTAGGTTGCTTTTCAGATGAGCCTCCAACGCAGCTTGCCCGCCCACGGGCTTGGGCGGATACACCTCGGGAGCTGTGCGCGGACCGGCTGGCGGCAGCGGCGGGAGCCGGAACGTAATGGGCAGATTATAAGAGACCGGCACCGCCCGGCCCACTTGCCGGCCCGGCTCCCAAGCCGGCATTAGTTTGATTACCCGAACTGCCTCGTCGTTGAGCAATGGGTGCGGACCTTTCACAACGGTCACGTTTTCCAGAGTGCCGGTTTCGCTCACCACGAAGTTGACAAACACTTTGCCCTCGATGCGCTGCCTGAGAGCTTCCTCCGGGTATCTGAGGTTCTGACCCAGATACTCCCACATGGCGTCCATACCTCCCCGAAAATAGGGCTGTTGCTCCACAACGGTGTACACCGCGTTGCGCGTCGTTGTCCCCGATGCGCCGGAGTTAACTGATTGACCTAGGGCGGCAAAAGTCACGAACAACCCAGCACCGCAGAATAGAGAACGTAATAACATAGCCACAAAAAAAGCCCGGATACGCCAGCATTTGGGCATATCCGGGCTCAAATTTTCACTCGAGCTTACTTAATCAGCCCTTGCCGGAGCATGTACTCGGCAATTTGCACGGCGTTGGTAGCGGCGCCTTTGCGCAGGTTGTCGGCTACCACCCACATGTTCAGCGTGTTCGGCTGCGATTCGTCGCGGCGCAGGCGGCCTACCAGCACGGCGTCTTTGCCGTGGGCATCTTTGGGCATGGGGTAGCGGTTGTTGACCGGGTCGTCAACCACCTCTACGCCTTCGGTGGCTTCGAGCAGGCGGCGCACTTCGCCTAGGTCGAAGTCGCGGGCAAACTCCACGTTCACCGACTCGGAGTGGCCGCCGATTACCGGAATGCGCACCGTGGTGGCCGTAACGCGAATCGTGTCGTCACCCATAATCTTCTTGGTCTCCTTCACCATTTTCATCTCCTCTTTGGTGTAGCCGTTGTCCTCGAACACGTCAATGTGCGGCAGCACGTTCAGGTCGATGGGGTGGGGGTAAGCCTTGGAGGTTACCTCGCCGCCGGCGCGCTCCTGCATCAGCTGATCCACGGCTTTTTTGCCAGTGCCGGTTACGCTTTGATAGGTGCTCACCACCACGCGCTCCACTTTGTAGGCCTCGTGCAGCTTGCTCAGGGCCAATACCATCTGAATAGTGGAGCAGTTGGGGTTGGCAATAATCTTGTCCTCCGGCGTGAGCACGTGAGCGTTTACCTCGGGCACCACTAGTTTCTTGGTGGGGTCCATACGCCAGGCCGAGGAGTTGTCGATTACCACGGTGCCTACTTCAGCAAAGCGCGGCGCCAACTCTTTCGACACCGAGCCACCGGCCGAGAAAATGGCCACGGCCGGGCGGGCGGCAATGGCATCGTCCATGCTTACCACCGCAAACGGCTGGCCTTTGAAATGAATGGTTTGGCCCACCGATTTCTCGGAAGCCACGGGCAGCAACTCGGTTACCGGAAAATTGCGCTCTTCGAGCACTTTAAGCATCTGGCCACCCACAAGGCCGGTGGCGCCTACTACGGCTACTTTCATATTCAGTATCAGCGGAAAGCTGCTTTGGGCAAAGCAGAACGCAAAAGTCGTTAAAAGCGAAGTATTTTTGGAGAATATCTATTGCTATCCTCGATGCTGCTACGCCTACTTTACTTGTTAGGGCTGGTGCTACTGACGTTGCCAGCTACCGCACAATTATCCGAGAGTTTTGCCGACGGCGACTTCAGTCAAAATCCTGCTTGGGCGGGCGACGCAGCCGCTTTTCAGGTAAACACGCAGCAACAGCTGCAAAGCAACGGGCCAGCGGTTACGGGTTCCCAAATTCAGCTGGCCGCGCCGCAGCAAGCGGCAACCGGCACCACCTGGGAGTTTTGGGCCAATTTGCGGCTGGCTACCTCGGGCGGCAACCTGGCCGATGTGTGGCTGATTTCGGAGCAAGCCGACCTGAAAGCTGCCAACAACCGCGGTTACTTCGTGCGCCTAGGTGGCACCCCCGACGAGGTAGCCCTGTTCCGGAAGGACGCCGGCGCCAGCCCGGTGTATCTTATTAATGGCCAGGACGGTACTCTTAGCTCAGCCACCAACAACCTGGTGCGCGTGCGCGTTACGCGCAGCCCCGGCAACGTCTGGACGCTGGAGCGCGACCTGACCGGCGGCCGCGCCTTTACCGGCGAGGGTACCGCCACCGATGCCACCTACCAACGCAGCCAGTACCTAGGCGTGCTGCTCACGTACTCGGCTGCCAACAACCGCAACTTTTACTTTGACGATTTCCGGGTTACCGATGCCACGCCGCCGCAAGTGGTAAGCGCCGCGGCCGTGTCGGCCACGCAGGTTGATGTGCAGTTCACGGAGCCGCTGGCAGCGCCGTTAGCCGCCGGCTCGTTCCGGCTGGGCGGCGGCCCGGTGGCTACCGCAGCGCAGCCCGATGCAGCCGATGCCAGCCTAGTGCACCTCAGCTTCGGCAGCAACTTGCCCCTGGGTCAGAACACCCTGGAGGTGCGCAACGTGGCCGATGCGTTCGGCAATGTGGCGGCGGGGCCGCTTACCGCTGCGTTTCGGTTTAACGGGACGCTGGCAGCACCGGGCGTTAATCAGCTGCTCATCACCGAAATTATGGCCGACGAAACCCCACAGGTGGGGCTGCCGGCCTCGGAATACCTTGAACTACACAACCCTTCGGCTACCAACCAGCTCGACCTAGGGGGCGTACGTCTGCTGAAGCCCGGCAGCAGCTCGGCGGCGGTATTCCCTGCAGGCGCTGTGTTGTTGCCGGGCGAGTACGCCGTGGTGTGCGCCAGCACCCGTACGGCGCAGTTTACCGGTTACGGCAAAGTGTTCGGCCTCGCCAACTTTCCGAGCCTTACCAATACCGGCGACCAACTGCTGCTGCGCGGCCGCGACGGACGTACGCTTTTTGAGGTGCGCTACGCCGACACCTGGTACCGCGACAACCGCAAGAAGGAGGGCGGCTGGGCCTTGGAGCTGATTGACCTAGGTAACCCTTGCGGCGGCGCCGAAAACTGGCAGGCCAGCCTCGACGCCAACGGCGGCACGCCCGGCCGCGCCAACTCCGTACAAGCCGCCAACCCCGACCGCACGCCGCCGCAACTGATAGCCGCGGTAGCCGTTACGGCCACGCGCCTGCGCCTCACCTTTGCCGAAAAGCTCGATAGCACCCTTGCCAGCAACTCCGCCTTGTACCGCTTGCAGCCCAGCGGCGCGGTGCAAAGCGTGGCTGCCGTGCCGTTCGATTTTCGCACTGTGGAGCTTATCCTAGGTGCCCCGCTTGCGCCCAACCAGCCGTACACCGTGCAGGTGCAGCGCGCTACCGATTGCGTGGGCAACGCCGCGGGGCCGCTTACCTCGGCCACCATTGCGCTGCCCGTACCTGCCGCGCCCGGCGATGTGGTCATCAACGAAGTGCTGTTCAACCCGCGCTCGGGCGGCTACGATTTTGTGGAGCTGCTCAACCGCTCCAATAACTACATCAGCCTGCAGGGTTGGCGCCTGGCCCGCGAACTGCCCGATGGCTCGCTCGATGCCCACAACATCAGTCCCGAGCCGCTGGTGCTGGCGCCCGGCCAACTGCTGGTGCTCAGCGAGCGGCCCGAAACCGTGCAGGCGCAGTACCCCAATAGCCACGAGGCCACGGCTTTTCTGCCGGCCACGAGCCTGCCCTCGTTGCCCGATGATGCCGGTGTAATTGTGGTGCTCGATGCGCAAAACCGCATCATCGATCGGCTGGCCTACGCCGAAACCATGCACCTGCCGCTGCTCGATTCGCGCGAGGGTGTTTCGTTGGAGCGCATTCGGCCTGCCGGGCCCAGCGCTGCCGCCAACTTTCATTCGGCAGCCAGCAGCACCGGCTACGCCACGCCCGGCCGCCGCAACTCGCAGTACCAAGCCGAGCCCGGCGGCGACAAGCAGTTTACGCTGGAGCCAGAGGTATTTACGCCCGACGACGACGGCCAGCAGGATTTCACCACCCTGAGCTACCGCCTCGATGCGCCCGGCTACGTGGCCAGCGTAACCGTGTACGATGCCCTAGGTAGGCTTACGCGGCGGTTGGTGCGCAACGAAACGCTGCCCACCTCGGGCTTCTTCCGGTGGGATGGCCTCACCGATGCCAACCGCAAAGCGGCTGTGGGCTACTACGTGCTGCACATCGAGCTTTTTCAGCCCGCCAATGGCATGCGGCGCGAGTACAAAAAAACGGTGGTGCTGGGGGCGCGGCTCTAGCGGCTAGGCCGGTACGCGGCACCTAGGGCTTGGGCAACCGCCGATAAAAGCCGCGTTGCGTCGAGCGCAGCCCGGTGGTTTCGGCTGCTGGCGCCTCAGGATGACAGTTACTATCCAGCGAGATGTCTCGACGGGGCTCGACATGACGTTCTGGGGCGCGACGTGACGCGACCTGGGCAAGCAGCAATTATTACGTCTTTCAGCTGTGCACTGCTGCCACGCCGACCGGCCAGAACACCTAGAAAAGCAAGCTGAGCAATATCCATTTGGTTGTCAGGGCGTAAGAATAGGCAGATTGCAAGGTCCCATCTTTAATTATATCCGACCAACCATGAAAATTCTGTCACCTTCCGCCCACGGCGTGCTCGACTACATAGTTTCCATGTTCTTCATCATGGCTCCGCTGCTGTTCGATTTGCAGCACCCGTACTCCACGGCGTTCTATACGTTGGGGGTTGGCTACCTGCTGGTTGCGCTGCTCACCGACTATCCGCTCGGCTGGATGCGCGTTATTCCGTTTCCGCTGCACGGGGCCATGGAGCTGGTGAGCGGTCTGGTGTTCATTGCGTTGCCGTTCATTTTCGGCTTCTCCGATACCGAACCGGCCGCCCGTAACTTGTTTATCGGCTCGGGCATTGCCTTTGTGCTTTCGTGGTTGGTTACCGACTGGAAAGCCGCGCACGGCCACAGCCGCACCGGTACCCTGCTCACCGACGCCGGCGAAATGCGCCACTAAGCAACCCTGCCTGCAAACCAAAGCGGCCGGACTACCCTAGGTGGTCCGGCCGCTTTTATGTATCGGCACCTAGGGCCTCGGGGCTAGCGCCGCACCGTAAAGCCCACAAAAAACTCGCGGTCCATTTCGCGGTTCAGGGCAAAGTGCCCGCCGAAATCGAATTGCAGGTTGTCGGTGAAGTTGATGATGGGCGCCACGTTGATGGAGCTGCGCCAGCCCGAGTGCTGCGCGTCCCACTTCGTCACGCCCTCGAGCAGCAGCGAGAGTTTGTCGTTCACTTCGTAGTCGACGGCCACCGAGGGCATCACGCGCAAAAAGTGCTCGGCGGCGTCGCGGTCGTAGTTAACGTCGGCAATCAGCTGGGTTTCAAGGTTCCACTTCTGGCCAATGTGCCAATCGACGGGCAGCACCACGCCGCCCTCTACGCCGCCGCTGCCGGCCGCGCCGCCGGTGGGCAGGCGCACAAAGCCTACCACCGCCACGGCCACCGGACCCTCTTGGTCGTCGCCGATAAAGTTGTGCTTCAAGCGCACCGAAAGGTCGCCAAAGCCGCGGTTGCTGCGCCACGTGGGCTCGTCGGCCATGCGCTCCTTTAGCACGGTGTAAAGCGGTGCTTCCAGCTGCACATCGGTGCGGCGCCACAGGCCCAGCTTGGCCGTTACGTAGGCCGCTTTCCATTGCCGTTCGCGCTTGTCGTCGTCGCGGCGGTTTATCAGGCGCAGTATGTCGGTTTCTACCTGCAGGTGGCCGGCATCCACGGTAAAGGGGCTTTCCGTTACGCCGGGGCGGTCGGGGCGCAGCTCGCGCAGTTGGTTGCGCGGCACGGGTTTAAACAAGTGAAATCGGGCCGAGTCGTACGGCGACGATGCGGGGCCGCTGGCTTGGGCGTGCGCCGAGGTGCACCAAGCCAAAGCGGCCAGCAGGCAAATAATGCGGTACATGGTTGAGGGAAGGAATGAAGGGGTTTTGCCCCCGCATACGCTTCTGCTTGCAAACCGGGTAACGCGCCGGTGCAGCTAGGGCGCAAATAGGGCGCAAGTCGGTATTTATAGTGCGTAGCGCATCCCCAGAAATACGCGGCGGCCCTGCACCGGGGCGTAGTTGTACTCGGTGTCGAAGGTGTAGCCGTTGGGGTTGTCCTGCTCCACGTACTTATCGAAGGGGTCGAAGGAGCGCAGCAGCACGTGGCGCGGCAAGAAGTTCAGCAGGTTCTTCACGCCGCCGTACACCTCCAGCCCTTTGCCAAGCCGCTTGGTGGCCTGCAGGTTTTGCAGCGAGTACCACGGCGAGCGGCTGGGGCGGTAGTCGTTGGGTTGCACGGGCAGCTGCATGGGGCCGTTTACCTGGCCGGTGTAGTCGATTGTAAGGCCCCAGCGCTCGGCCGTGTACGAGGCCGCGTAGGTGCCCGACAGCGCCGGGGTGTGCAGCTGCTTGATGTACTCGGTGGGCCCGTCGGGGGTGCGCTGCTCGCGGCGGTACACATCCAAGGCCGTGATGCCGGCCATAATTTTCACCTGCGTACCTAGGGCCAGGTCGGCGTTTAGGCTAGCCCCACGCGATACGGCAAACCCGCGCAGGTTGCGGTACACAATCTGGTTGGGGTCGGTATCGTAATCGGGCGTGATTTTGTTCGTGAAGTACGTCCAGAACAAGCTGCCGTCGAAGGTGAGCGAGCCGGTGGCCGTGCGCAACTGGTGCGTGTAGTTGAGGGTGGTGTTCCAGGAGCGTTCGGGCCGCAGCTGCTCCTCTACCACCACGGTGCGGGCCCCGGTAAGGGCGGCGTGGTCTTCGGTAAACAAATTCACCACCCGAAAGCCGTTGCCCACGCCCAGGCGCAGCACGCGGCTGCCGTCGTCGGTGCCCCACTTATAGTTAACCCGCGGCGACAAAATGGCGCCGTGCCGCGAGTTGTAATCGAGGCGCAGGCCCGCGAGCAGCGTAGCGTGTTCGGTGAGGCGCCATTCGTCTTGCGCAAACACGCCGGGCAGTTGCACCACGTCGGGCTGGTTGCGCACTAGGTTGTTGGTGGCTTGCTCGGTGGCGGGGGTGTTGTCGTCGTACCAAGTGTAGCGGTAGGCCGCGCCCAGCAGCAAGTTGTGCCGAATGCTGAGGGCCCGCGTCCACGTCAGCTGGCCAAACGCTACGTGCTGGGTGGCTTTGTAAAGCGTGGTGCCGTACACGGAGTTTTGGCGGTGGCGGTTGTAGGAGCCGCTCAGCATCATTTTTTGCCCCCGTACGGGCAGCTGGTATTGCCCCAGCAGCTCGTAGCGGTTGGTGTAAATGCTCTCGCCGTAAATGCTGTCGGTGCCCCGAAACTCGTTGCGCCACGGCAGCTGCCCGCCAAACCGGTCTTCGTAGTAGTAGCGGCCGGCCAGCGAGGCTACTTGGTTTTCGGGCCGCGCAAAGCTCCACTTGTTAAATACCGAGGCGCGCTTCTGCGTCGGAATGTCCGTGAACCCGTCGCGGTTCACGTCGCGGCGCTGGTCGAAGTGAAACACGTTGCCGGTGAGCAGCGAGGTAGCCTTGCCGGCGCGCAGGGTGGTGCCCAAATCGAGGTTGGTTTCGCCGTGCGAGGTGGCAAAGCCATCCACCGAAAGGCGCGAAGCCTTCTGCGGGTCTTTGGTAATTACGTTGATGAGGCCACCTAGGGCCTCGGAGCCGTAGAGCGTGGAGGCCGGGCCCTTCACCACCTCAATGCGCTCCACCATGCTGTTGGGGATGCCGCTCAGCCCGTACACCGTGCTCAAGGCCGACACAATGGGCATGCCATCGATAAGCACCATGGTGTACGCGCCTTCCAGCCCGTGAATGTGGATGTCGCCGGTGGCGCACACGCTGCAATTCAGCTGCGGGCGCACGCCGTTCACCAGCGTCAGGTTTTCGAACAAGCTAGGCGAAGGGTTTTTCTGGAAGAACTTGGGCGTGAATATCTCCACCGGTACCGGCGATTCGCTTTTCACCACCTCGCCCAGCGTGCCGCTGATTACCACATCCTGCAACTCGTTAGCCACGCCGGCCAGCAGCAGGTTGTGCTCGAGCGCGGCGCCTGGCGGCACGGTAATGGTGCGCTCGGCGGGTTTGTAGCCCACGGCCGAGGCCACTAGTTGGTAGGTGCCGGCTGGTACTTGCTTTAGGGTGTAGGTGCCGGTTTCGGAGGCGGTGGTGCCTAGGGTAGTGCCTTTGAGGGCCACGGTAGCAAAAGGCACCGGCTGCCCACCCGCGCGCACCTGGCCGCGCAGCGTGGCCGTTTGGGCCCACGTTGCACCCAGGGATGTGCTTAGGAGTACCAGAATAAGTAACAGCTGTTTCATAGCGTATTTAGGAGCGACGGCGTTTGTTATTTAGGCGAGTCTAAAACCCGCATCGGGCGCAAAAAAACGGAGCTGCCCTAGGTGGGCTGGCTCCGTTTGAGGGGTTTAGCCGAAGAACGTTTCGTACAGCAGGTATGCGTTGAGGGCAATGATGATGGCCGATACCGACCACGCTACCACCTTCACCCAGGGCTTGTTGGCAAAGGGACCCATCTTCAGCTTGTCGCCGGTAAATAGCACCAGCGGTACCACGGCAAAGCTTAGTTGCAGCGACAGGATTACTTGGCTGAGTACCAGCAACTCGCCGGTGCCTTTTTCGCCGTACAGCAGCGTTACCACAAAGGCCGGTACCACAGCAATCAGGCGCGTAATGAGGCGGCGCAACCAGGGCTTTAGCTTCAGGTTGAGGAAGCCTTCCATCACGATTTGGCCGGCCAAAGTGCCCGTAAGGGTCGAGTTTTGGCCCGAAGCCAGCAGCGCTACGGCAAACACCACGCTGGCCGCGCCCGCGCCCAGCACCGGGGCCAGCAGCTTGTGCGCGTCGTGAATATCAGCCACCTGAAACAGCCCGTTGCGGTGAAAGGCCGCGGCGGCCAGCACCAGAATGGCGGCATTCACGAAGAAGGCCATAAACAAGGCCACCGACGAATCGATGGTAGCGAATTTGATGGCCGAGCGTTTGCCTTCTTCGTCGCGCTCGAAGGCGCGCGTTTGCACAATGCTGGAGTGCAGGTACAGGTTGTGGGGCATTACGGTGGCCCCCAGAATGCCAATGGCCACGTAGAGCATGGCCGGGTTCGTCACGATTTCGGTTTTGGGTACCAGGCCGGCCGCCAAAGCTGCCCAATCGGGCCGCGAAACAAATACTTCGTAGGCAAAGCAGCCGAAAATGATGAAAATGAGGCCTGCTACCAGCACTTCCAGAATGCGGAAACCCCGGTTTTGGAAGTACAGTACCACCAGCACGTCGAGAATCGTAATGAGTACGCCCAGCGTGAGGGGAATGCCGAACAGCAGGTTCAGGGCAATGGCCGAGCCGATTACCTCGGCCAAGTCGCAGGCGGCAATGGCAATTTCGCACAGCAGCCACAGGGCCATGGCCACCGGCTTGGAGTAATGGTCGCGGCAGGCCTGGGCCAGGTCGCGGCCGGTTACAATGCCGAGCTTGGCCGCCAGGTGCTGCAGCAACATGGCAAACAGGTTCGAAATCAGGATTACCGACAGCAGCGTGTAGCCGTAGCGCGAGCCGCCGGCAATGTCGGTGGCCCAGTTGCCGGGGTCCATGTAGCCCACGGCCACCATCAGTCCCGGGCCCCAAAACGCCATCAGCTTGCGCCAAAACGAAGCGTTGCGGCCCGGCACCCGAATAGAGGCGTACACCTCGCCCAGCGAAGGCGCGTGCCGCGGGCGGCGCCAGCCCGGGTCGGCGGCTTCGGGCGCGGGCGCGGCGGCTAGCGGAGCAACGGGTGGGGTAGGGGTATTGGCAGTAAGCATCAAGTCGATAGGAGATGTCGGGGCAAAGGACGCTAAATTTTAGGTTAGCCTAAAATATTTTTTAAGCCCCCTTAAATACCGTTTGCGCGCCAAAAAGTTTCGTCGGCTTACGGCACGCATCCGTTTAGGTCGGATGTTTACGCTTCTATTGCCCCCTACAGTTGCTTCGCATGTTTGCATCCAAACGCAACCGCTTCGGCCTGCTTTCCTTGGTGGTGAGCGTGGTGCTAGTGGTTACCAAGTTTTATGCTTGGGCACTTACGCACTCGCAGGCTGCCCTCACCGACGCGCTCGAATCCATTATTAACGTATTTACGAGCGGTTTTGCCCTCTACAGCATTTACCTTTCGGGCCTGCCCAAAGACGAAAATCACCCTTACGGCCACGGCAAGGTGGAGTACCTGTCGGTGGGTTTTGAGGGGGCGCTGATCCTGGGTGCCGGGGTGTATATTTTTTCCAGCGCCATACAGGCCTTGCTGCATCCGCACACGGTGCAGCAACTCGATTGGGGCGTGCTGCTGCTGGGCGGCACGGCCGTGGCCAACCTGCTCACGGGCTTTGTGCTGGTGCGGCAGGGCCACAAGCTACATTCGCCGGCGCTGGTGGGCGATGGGCAGCACCTGTACCTCGATGCCGTAAGTACGCTCGTGTCGTGCGCGGCCCTAGGGCTGGTGTACTTTACCGGGCTGGTCATCTTCGATACGGTAGCGGCGCTGATCCTGGGCGTGGTAATCGTGGTGAACGGCTACCGCATGCTGCGCCGCTCGGTATCGGGGCTAATGGACGAATCGGACGTGGCCACGGTGGAGCGCGTAATTGCCGAGCTGCAGCAGCACCGTCAGCCGCCCTGGATTGATGTGCATAACCTGCGCATTGTGCGCTACGGCGCCAACCTGCACATCGATTGCCACATTACCATTCCGTACTATTTCAGCCTTGAGGAAGCCCACGCCGAGGTTTCGCGCATCGAGGAGCTGATCCGGAGCCGCTTTGACGTAGAGGTGGAAATGTTTGTGCACGCCGACCCCTGCACCTTTAGCGCTTGCCCGCACTGCTCCATGCCTGATTGCCCGGTGCGCCAACACGCCTTCACCCGCCTTGTACCCTGGACGCTCGACAACGTGGTGAAAAACGAGCGCCACCAACTCGACGAACCCACAACCGCCTAGGTCACCTAGGGCTGCCCTTCCGGCGCTTCGCCCGCCCGTCATGTCGAGTATGTTGCGCCATCTCGCTAGATAATATTGTCATCCTGAGCCTAAGCGAAGGACCTTCTCACGCCAGCACGATTTTCCCTAGGTTCTTGTCATGCCAAGCTTGTCGGGCATCTTTCGTGCTTACGCCTGATACTAACTGCCCCCTCTCTTGTGGAGAGGGGCCGGGGGTGAGGTCCAACGTGAAAAGGTCCTTCGCTTGGGCTCAGGATGACAGTCGACAATCGGTTGCTATCTGCCGTCAGCACGCGAGATGTCTCGATTCCTTGCTCTATGCGCAACATGCTCGACATGACCGTTCTTCCTCTCTTGCAAATGGGCGCGGCGCTTAGCGCATCAGCTCCACCCAGCCTTTGCGGCGGGTGCCGTTGCCGAGCGTGATTTGGTAATAGTACACACCCGCATCGTGGCCGGCACCGTCCCAGTTGTTTTGGTAATCGGCCCACTCCGCCACCTTGCGGCCCCAGCGGTTAAATATTTCGAGTCGTTGCGCTGGCAGCGCGGGGTCCTTGATGACAAACACATCGTTGACGCCGTCGCCGTTGGGCGTAAATGCGTTGGGCACTTGCGGCACCACACGCACCACAAACGAAGCCGTATCGGCGCAGCCTTGGCTTAGCTCGGTGGGCGTAACCGTTACGGAGTAACGCGTGGTGGTGCCGGGCCGAACCCGGATGCTCGCGCTGTTTACCGGCCCGGCACCTAGGCCGCTGGTGCCCGCTGGGGTGCTGGCCCGCCAGCTGTAAGTATAGCCTACCGGTATGTTGTTTACCGTAAGCGGCCGGTTCGGGCGGGCGGTTAGGCTTATTTCGTCGCGGCGGGCAACGAGCGTATCGCGGCGGAAGCGGCTGCCTTTGGGCGGATTGGTGCCGGCTACTACCACATCGGCAAAGCTGCGCCGGGCTACCTGCACCACAATTATGCGGTTTTGGACGGCCCGCACGGGGCAGGCGTCGTCTTCGATGCGCACCGGAATACGGAAGGTGCGGCCCGCCAGGCTAATGTCGGGGCGCAGGCGCAGCTTGCCCACGGGGGCGTTGGTGCCATTGCCCTGCAGCGTAAACGGCCGGGCAGTTATGTTGCTGGGGTCGCGGTACAGGGCGGCGTAGGCTGGCTGCGTAGGCTCGGCAAACGTTACCGTCAGCTGGTCGGCCGGGTTTGGGTCGCGAAAGTTGATGTCGAGCTCGGTGTACTCGCAGGTTTGCGCCACCACAATGGTCGAGTCGGTGTTGGTAACCACTTGGTTGGCCTCGCGCACCATCGGCACCGCCCTAGGTGCGTTGGGCACTTGATTGCCGCCGCAGTCGATGACGACCACCAGCATATCGCGCCGTACCGAGCCCACTTTGTAGTAGCGCCCGCCCACCCGGCGGTACTCCGTAACCTTGCCCACCACGGCGTACTTGTTGCGGCCGTCGGAGCTGGGCCCGGGGAAGTAGAAGGCGGGCGTGAAGGTGAAGTTGCCGGCCTGCGCGTTGAAGGCAAAGAACGGCGTGGCCGTGCGCACCGGGCAGCTACCCCCAAACGTGTAGGAGCCGATAGGGAAGGTGGGCGAGTACACCGCCGTGCCGCCGGGTATGGTTACCACGCAGGGGGTGGTGGGCGAGTTGCTGGGGTCTAGGATTAGTCCGCCCAGCGGGCTGTACGACTCGTAAGTGGTAAACTGATTGCAGCCCTGCAGCGGCCGATCCAGCGAGTACACCAGCGAGTCGCCGTCGGGCTCGATGGTTGAAAACGTAATCTGGGTACGCTGCCCTACGCACACAAACGGCACCGGAATGTCCTGATCCTGGTACTGCGGCGAGGTGTTGCTGATGGCCAGCGGCCCGCCCGGCAGCGGCAGCAGGTTGTTGAGGGTGGCTTCGTAGCGCAGGTCGGTATAGCTGGGAATGTTGGCCAGCGAAGGGCGGTTGCTTATTTCCACGCTTAGCGTCCATTCGGGCGCGGGCGGCAGCGTAATTTCGGCGGTGTAGCGCGCGGTTTCGTAGTTGGTGAGGCCGTTTACCAAGCACTGCGTAGGCCCGCCCGGCACGTTGGCGCACCAAGGGCTGCCGGCCGTGAGGGGGCCGCGCAATAGCGTAGCCGAAAAGTTGCGTACATCAACGGTGTTGCAGGAAGTAGCCGGGCTGCCCACGCGGCAGTTCAGGGTAAGCTCGGGGTTGGCCTCGTTGCCCGAACAATCGCGGAAAAACCGGCACGTTACGCGGTAGCGGTTGGAGCCAGGCGGGCCAATGGCCTCGTAGGTAAGTTCGCCGCCTTGCGCGTGCGTAGCCCACGCCCTAGGTGCGCTCAGCAACAACAAACAGCACGCGGTAAGCCAGAAAAAGTAAACGGGTAAACGATGCTTCATGAGCAATAGGCAGGCAAGGGAGCAGCCGCTGACAAACAGCGCAACCGAAAGTTACGCACAATTTGGGGCCGCTCGTGCCTCTGCTCAGGGGCGCATAATGCGCCCGCGTAGCTCGGCGCCATCGGGCGTGCGCAAGTGCAGCAGGTAGAGGCCAGGTGCTGTGGGCGGCAGAATAAGCTGCGACGAACCCGAGGCCAACTGGCCCTGCCATACTTGCCGCCCGCGCACGTCGGTAAGCAAGGCCGTAGCACTGGCGCGCAGCGTTGGCAATTGCACAGTGGCAGCCGAGCCGGCCGGCGCCGGGTTTGGGTAAAGCGTTAGGTTTAGGGCTGCCGGCCGGGTGGTTGAGGTGGGCGTGAAAGCACGGTTTTCGAGCACCAGAATGCGGTCGTCGGTGGGGGCGGGGTTGCTGCGGCCGTCGCGGTTGGAGGTAGCCGCGTACACGCGTCCCTGCGGCGACACGCAAATGGCACGCAGGCGGCCGTAGTTGCCCGTCCACAACCGGTTTTCACGCGCTACTTGCTCGCCGTTGGCTGATAGGGGCAAAGCAGAGAAAGTGCCCGCCTTCAGGCTAAGCAGCAGCAGGTTGTTGCGCCACTCGGGTATGGCGGGGTGGTCGTAGTACGCCAGGCCCGAAACACCTAGGGTGGGCGTCCAGGCAAAAAGCGGTTCGCGCACGTTGTTGGCCTGGCAAAAAGTTTGTTCGGCAGCCAGGTCGCAGGCACCCTCCACGTTGGGCCAGCCGTAGTTGCGGTTGGCTTCGATGAGGTTCACTTCGTCGTCGTTGTTGGGGCCGTGCTCCGAGCTGTAGAGCTTGCCGGTGCCCGGCGCCCGCACCAGCCCCTGCGGGTTGCGGTGACCTAGGGTATACACCAACGAGCCGGGCACGGGGTTGTCGGCAGGCGGCGTGCCATCGAGGTTCAGGCGCAGGATTTTGCCCGTGAGGCTGCTGCGGTTTTGCGCCGAGGGCAGGTCCTGCGCGTCGCCGGTGGTCATTAGCAGGGTATTGTCGGGCAGCAAAAGCAGGCGCGAGCCGCTGTGCGTGGTTTGGGCCGGTATGTTGCCCAGCAGCACCTGCGGGTTGCTCAGTGTAGTGGTGCCAACGGTGTACTGGTACCGCACGAGCTTTTCCTTCAGCTGCCCGCCTTCGGTATAGTTGTACACCACAAACACGCTGTATTGGTTGCTTGCGCTGCCCGGCACCACGGCCAAGCCCAACAAGCCGCTTTCGCCGGTTTCGGTTACGTCGGCAATGGTGAGCAGCGGCGTTACGGTGCCGGTAGCCGGGTCGACGCGGCTTACGCGGCCGCCGCGCTCCGTCATCCACAAGAAATTATCGGGCCCCCAAAGCAGCTCCCACGGCGTGTCGAGGCCGGTGCTGAGCGTGGAGACGCTTACGGTGGTGTTGCCCACCTGGTAGCTGCTGGGCTGCGCGTTGGCACTCCTAGGTGTGCAGTTGGCGCCCAATACAAGCAGCAAAAAACATGCGGCGAAACGTTTCATAAGCAGGGGTTTAGGGATGAGCTACGGCAGCAAACAGCAGGCTTACATGCTTAACGGTTTTACAGCCGCTTCGGATTGCTGATATTTCCCGTCGGAGCCGCGATACACGGCTTCTACTTTCCCCACCATGAAAAAACTTTTCCCTTCGTTGCTCGGCGGCGCCGTGTGCTTTGTGGCCGGTGCCCTTACCATGCGCACCGCCGACGCACCTAGCCCTATTACGGTACCCATGCTGCGCGCCGCGCAGGAGCTTATGGGCCTGCAATTTTCGGATGCTCAGCTCGATTCGGCCCGCCGCGAAGCCACCGACTCGCGCAACAGCTACGAAGCCCTGCGCAAGCTCCCGATCGGCAATGGCGTAGCGCCCACCACCGTGTTCGACCCGGTGCCCCTGCGCCTGCGCCCCACCGGCATCGAGAAAATGCGTCCCAACCCCGGCAAGCTGCCCAAAATGGGCAAAGTAACGCTGCCCGCCAACCGCGACGACCTCGCCTTTTACACGGTGCGCCAACTGGGCGAGCTGCTGCGCAACAAGCAAATCAGCTCCGAAGAACTGACCAAATTCTTCCTGGCGCGCCTGAAAAAGTACGACCCCAAGCTGCTCTGCATCACCTCGCTTACCGAGGAGCTGGCCTTGCAGCAAGCCCGCCAGGCCGACGATGAAATCCGGCGCGGCAAGTACCGCGGTCCGCTGCACGGCGTGCCGTTCGGCGTGAAGGACTTGTTCAGCACCAAAGGGTACAAAACCACCTGGGGCTCGATGCCTTACAAAGACCAGATGCTCGACGAGGATGCCGCTGTGGTAACGCGCCTGCGCGATGCCGGCGGGGTGCTGGTGGCCAAGTTTACCCTAGGCGAGCTGGCCATGGGCGACGTGTGGTACGGCGGCATGACGCGCAGCCCTTGGGACATCAGCAAGGGCAGCAGCGGCTCGTCGGCGGGCTCGGCCTCGGCGGTGGCCGCGGGCTTGGTGCCCTACGCCATCGGTACCGAAACCCTAGGTTCCATCGTTAGCCCCAGCACGGCCTGCGGTACCACCGGCCTGCGGCCCACTTACGGCCGCGTAAGCCGCGCCGGCGCCATGGCCCTGAGTTGGTCGATGGACAAAGCCGGGCCCATCACCCGCTCGGCCGAAGACTGCGCCTTGGTATTCGCTGCCTTGGATGGCGTGGATGGGCGCGACCCGGCCACCCTCACGGTTCCGAGCAACGTGTGGCCCTTCCGCTACGCCTTCGATACCGACCTGAAGAAGCTGCGGATTGGCTACGTAAAGGCCGATTTCGACCGCACGTACCCCACCAAAGCCAACGACCAAGCCGTGCTGGAAACCCTGCGCAAGCTGGGCGTGCAGCTAGTGGAGCTGGAGCTGCCCAAGCTGCCCGCCGGCGACATGACCTTCTTGCTCACGGCCGAGGGTGCCGCCGCCTTCGACGACCTCACCCGCTCGGGCCGCGACGCCTCCATGGTGAAGCAAGACCGCAACGCTTGGCCCAACTTGTTCCGGGCTTCGCGCTTTGTGCCCGCCGTGGAGTACATCCAGGCCCAGCGCGCCCGCCGCTTGCTGATTGAAGAGCTCGACGCCCGCATCAAAGACCTCGACGGGTACGTGGCGCCTTCGTTCAGCAGCAACTTGGTTATCACCAACCTTACCGGTCACCCGGCCGTGGTGGTGCCCAATGGTTTCCGCCCGGGCGGGCTGCCGAGCACCATCACCTTCACGGGGCAGTTGTACCAAGAGGCCAAGCTGCTCGCGCTGGCCAAGGCTTATCAGGACGCCACTGAGTTCGACGAAAAGCACCCGCCGCTCAACTTTTAGCCCTAGGTGACAATTCCTGACCAACCCGTAGCAGCCTCGTTGGCCGCACGCTGGCAACAAACGGTAGCTCCGCTGTTGCCCGCCGCGGCCAGCGAGGCTTCTTGGCAGTATGTGCTAGGTGCCTACGCGGGCCCGGCGCGGCACTACCACGCCTTGCCGCACCTGGCCACCATGTTTGCGGTGCTCGATGCCCACCCCGAAAAGCCGCTCGACCCGGCAGTGCTGGAGCTAGCCGTGTGGTTTCACGATGCCGTGTACGACCCGCTGCGCCACGACAACGAAGCCCGCAGCGCCGAAGCAGCGTTGCAGCACCTGCAAGGCAGCGGCCTTGCGGCCGAGCAGCTCGTCCGCCTCGATTACCTCATCCGGCGCACGCAGCACCACGCCCGCACCGAACCCAACGACGGCTCCGACACGGCCTTGTTGCTCGATGCTGACCTGTGGGTGCTAGGTGCCGAGCCCGCGCAGTACGCCGCGTATGCCCGGCAAGTACGGCGGGAGTACCGCTTGGTGCCCAAACTGCTGTACCGGCACGGCCGGGCCAACGTGTTGCGCCACTTGCTCGAGGCGCCGCAGCTCTACCGCACCCGCTACGCGCAGCAGCAACGCGAGGCGGCCGCCCGGCGCAACCTCGCCGCCGAGCTGCAAGCCTGGGAAACGGGCCGCGGCCTCGACGACCTAGCCCGGTGAGTTCAGGCGCGCCTAGGTGCCAAAGTGCAGTAGCTGCCGCAAGCAGGTTGCAACGGCGGCACCTAGGGCTTGTCTTTGGCGATGCGTAAGTTGCGCTTCGTCCTTTTTCCTCCCCCGAATACCATCGTTATGCGTTTTTATAGTGCGCTGCGGCTGCTGGCTTTGTGGCCGGTGGCAGCCGTTGCTCAAGCTCCGCAGGCCGGCGCGCCGCTGGCGCCACTTTCCGTCGAGAAAATTATGCGCGAGCCGGCCCAGTGGCTTGGCGGCCTGCCCTCGGCCCAGTACTGGAGCGAAGACGGCAAGCGCATTTACTTTCAGTGGAACCCCGACCGCGCCCGACGCGACTCGCTCTACTACACCACGCCCGATGGCAAAGCGCCGCGCAAGGTAAGCCTGGCCGAGCAGCGCCAACTGCCCGCTGCGCGCGGCGACTACGACGCCACCCACACCCGCAAGGTGTACGAAAAGGACGGCGACATTTACTTGCTCGATCTGAAATCGGGCCGCACGCGGCGCATTACCAACACCGCCGAGCGCGAGGTGGAGCCCGAATTTGCCCTGCAAGGCCGCGCCGTGAGCTACACCCGCAACGGCAACCTGTTCACCTGGGACCCCGCCACCGGCGAAACCACCCAGCGCACCGATTTTCGGCGCGGGCAGCGGCCGCCTGGGCCGTCCGCCGATAAATCGGAGAAGTACCTGCGGGCCCAGCAGTTGGCCCTGTTTCAGGTAATAAAGCAGCGCGAGCAAGACCGCCAAGCCCGCGAGCGGCTGCAAAAGGCGCTGGCCAAGCTGCGGCCCAAGCCCATTTACCTAGGCAACCAAACCGTCGAGAACCTGCGCCTCTCGCCCGATGGCCGCTACGTAACGTACTCGCTGGTGCAGGCCCCCACCAACGATAAGGTGGCCATTGTACCCAGCTTTGTAACCGCTTCGGGCTTCACCGAAGACATCAACACCCGCAACAAGGTGGGTGCCCCCCAAACGGCCTACGAGCTGGGTATTTACGACATAGGCCGCGACACCACCTTTGTGCTCGGCTACAAAGAGCTGAAAGGCCTCGACGAGCAGCCCGCCTACCGCAAGGAGTACGCCCTAAAGGCAAAAGCCCCCGTGCCCGCCGAAGGCGACAAAGCCAGCACCAAAGACAAGCCCGCCACCGAGCTGCGCCGCGTGGTGCCCCACGGCCCGTATTGGAACGACTCGGGCCAGCGCGCTTTCCTGGTGATGCGCTCCACCGACAACAAGGACCGGTGGATTGTGTCGCTCGACCCCACCACGCAGAAAATTGCCCTGCTCGACCGCCAGCGCGACGAAGCCTGGATTAACGGCCCCGGCATTGGCTACGAGGCTGGCAACGTAGGCTGGATGCCCGACGGCCGCCGCATTTATTTCCAAAGCGAAGAAACCGGCTACTCGCATCTGTACACCGCCGATGCGACTTCGGGCCAGAAGAAGGCTTTGACCAGCGGCAACTTTGAGGTGCAGCAGGCCAAGCTCAGCCGCGACAAGAAGACGTGGTACATCACGGCCAACAAGCCGCACCCCGGCGAGCAGCATTTCTACCGCATGCCCGCCGAGGGCGGTCAGCTCACGCAAATCACCTCGCAAAGCGGTGCCCACGAGGTAGCGCTTTCGCCCGATGAGAAAACCCTGGCCGTGCGCTACAGCTACGCCAACAAGCCCTGGGAGCTGTACGTGATGGACAACAAGCCCGGCGCCAAAATGCGTCAGCTTACCCATTCCACCACCAAGGAGTTCGAAAGCTACAAATGGCGCGAACCGGAGGTGGTAACCTTTAAAGCTCAAGACGGTGCTTTGGTGCACGCTCGCCTGTACCGCCCGGCGCAGCAAGATCCTACGCGCCCGGCCGTCATCTTCGTGCACGGCGCTGGCTACTTGCAAAACGCGCACAAGTGGTGGAGCCAGTACTTCCGCGAGTACATGTTCCATAACCTGCTCGCCGACCGCGGCTACACCGTGCTCGATGTGGATTACCGCGGCTCGGCCGGCTACGGCCGCGACTGGCGCACGGGCATCTACCGCTACATGGGGGGCAAGGATTTGTCGGACCACGTGGATGGCGCCAAGCTGCTGGTAGATAAATACAACGTCGATCCGCAACGCATCGGCATATACGGCGGCTCTTACGGCGGCTTCATCACGCTAATGGCCATGTTTACGCAGCCCGAGGTGTTCAAGTCGGGTGCCGCCCTGCGCTCCGTTACCGACTGGGCCCACTACAACCACGGCTACACCGACAACATCCTCAACGAGCCCTACAACGACTCCGTGGCCTACGCTAGGTCGTCGCCCATCAATTTCGCCGAAGGGCTGAAGGGCAACCTGCTGATGTGCCACGGCATGGTGGATACCAACGTGCACTTCCAGGACATTGTGCGCCTCACGCAGCGCTTGATCGAACTGGGCAAAGACAACTGGGAGCTGGCCGTGTACCCCGTGGAGGACCACGGTTTCGTGGAGCCTTCGTCGTGGACCGACGAGTACAAGCGCATCCTGAAACTGTTCGAAACTACGCTGCGCAACCAGCCCAGCACCGCCGCAGCGGGCGGTGCGGTGGGCAGCAGCGGCAAGTAAGAAAGTGCCGGGCGGCCAACGCGCTTGGCAGGTTCAGCAACCAGCAAAAAGCCCGACGGATGTTTCCGTCGGGCTTTTTGCTGGTGCGTGATCAAAGAGCGGGCTTACTCTTGCAGCTTGCCCAGGCTCCAGCCGAAGGTAAGGGCCGCGCTCATCAGCTTGGTGTCGTAAGCCGCGCCGCCGTAGCCGGTGATGTTGCCGCGTTGGTCGCGGTACACCTCGCGCACAATCATGTTGTCGGCAAAGCTGGCCCGGCCAATGCCTAGGTGCAAGCGGCCCTCCAGCGCCAAAGAGGCCCGGCCGTGCCGCACACCTGCCTCGAAGTACGGCAACAACTGCTGCCAGGGCTGATCAAAGCCGCTTTCGCCGGCTACCCGAACGCCTTCGGCTGCGGTGCGGGCCTGCCCGTCGCCGTAGCGCAGGGTAGAGCGGCTACTCAGGTTCACGTTCAGGCCCACGCCCACGCCGCCGAAGGGTTGCAACTGGCTTGGGTTGCCAAATACCCGGAAGCCAGCGCGGGCCGTGGCCATCAGGCCGCCAAAGTCAACGGTGGCATTGGGCACGGGGTTCATTGTCGGGCGGCTGCCGGGGGCAATAACCTGCGGTTTGCTGCGGCCAAAGCTGCTGGCGGTCAGTTCAAAGTGTAGTGCCTTGCGCCGGCCGGGCTGCAAAATGTCGGCGTACACGCCGCCCAGCGGATGAAAGCGGCCATCGAGCTGCGCGCCGGGCAGCAGCGGCTGTTCGAGCGCGCCGCCCGATTTCGTGGCCGGCGAGGCATCCTGCACGCGGTAGCTGCTGAATACGGCGCCCGCCACCAAACCCAGGCGCGTGCTTACGCGCTTTTGAGCCGTGGCGGGCTGTTGGTACAGCTTGGTGCTTGCTTGGGGTTGCGCGCTACACTGCTGATTGTATGTTTGCACCACCTTGGCCAAGCCCTCGGGCGTGAACTTGGCGTTGGGCAATAGCTGCTGAATGGGCTGGCAGTCGATGAAATAGATGCGCAGCAAGCCCTGGTAGTTGTTGAACACCGTGCGGTGCTGGGCGCCGTCGCGCTCCTGCAAGTAGCCGCGGGCCACTAGCTCGAGGTACTCGCGGTTGGGGCGGCTCACGAAGTAATGCGGCGTGGTGTTTAGCACCACGCGCAGCAGCGAGGCTTCGCCCTCGAGCAGCACCTCGGCCAGCAGCCGGGCAGGCTGCTGCTTGGTTACGAGGCCCACCTTGTACAGGTCGGGGCGCGTTTCGGCTTGGCGGTCGATGGGCAGCAGAGCGGCGCGATAGTAGGCCCCATTGTCGAAGCGGAATAGCTGCAGCTGCTCGGCTTTGTACTCGGTTACAGCACCGGTGGCCGTTGGCCGAAAACGAATTTCGGTGGGAGCTTCTTCCCAGAAGTAATTTTCAATTTCTCCGCGGAGCGTATCGCCTTGGCTGGATACGAGGTAACCTGGCTGAAACGTTTGCGCCGAAGCCGCCGATGCACCTAGGGAGAGCGTAACAAGCAGGCCGATACGAATAAAAAGCGTCATGCAAAAAGGTATTGATAACAGGAGATTCAAGCAAAGCTAGCCCATCAGGAGGTTACTACAAGCCCGTTTGCGCAGCCGCCCTAGGTACCCACTGCCCGCACGGGCACTAAGAGCCACGCAGCCGATACCTGCGGCCGGTGGTTGGTGGCAGCAAGACGGGCGCGGGGGCAAGCGTACCGCACGGGGTTTGCAACGCTGGCTTGGGCAACAAAGCAGGCTAGGCCGTCGGACCGCGAACGGATTGCAGAAGCCGAGGCCGTAGCGGCGGCGAACGGGTAAAGAATTGCACTGAGGTACGCAATCGGAGGGTTGCGCGCTCTACTGGTCGTTGGTTGCTCCAATCAGTGCCAAGGGTGTTAGGGGCATATCTACCTAGGGCAGCGCGCAAAAAAGCCCCGGCCTGGCCTTGGCCAAACCGGGGCTAGCCTAGCAACCCAAGCAGCCTACAGGCGCTTGGTCAGCAACAGCCCGCCGTAGGAATAGCCGTTCGCGTTCAGGCCTTGCACGGGCACCACCGATACGCCGCCGCGGCTTTTTTTGTGCAGTTGTGGCACCAGTATGCCCGAGGCCGCGCCCACGGCGTAGCCCACCAGGTTGTCGGACAAAAAGTGCTTGCCGGCTTTCAGGCGCATGTAGCCCACGGCGGCGGGTATGGCCGCAGCCGCCGTCCAAACGAACGGGCGTGCCGCCGACTCGGGGTGAAAGTCGTGAAATACCTTGGCTACGAAAAACGTATTGGTAGCCGTGGCGGCCGTGTGGCCCGCAAAAAACGAGTTGGTGGCGTTGTTGTTGCCGCGCTGGCGCACGCTCAGCTCGGGGTTGGTGCTATAAGCCAGCGGGCGGCTGCGCGGCACCGCAGCCGTAGCCACCGTAAACAGCGCCCCCGTTACCGCCAGCGTTTCGAGGTACAGCACGCCCACCTGCCCGGCGTTGGAGCGCACGTCGCCGTCGGCCAGGGCCAGCACCAAAGGCGCCGCAAACGAGCCGTAGAACGGGTAGTCGCTGATTTTTTTGGCTGTAAGGTCGTAGTTGCCGGCCGCAAACCGGTCGAAGCGGTTCACGTCCTCGCGGCGCAGGGCGTACACCTCCTGCTCGGTCAGGCCTTTGTCTTTGCGGCCTTGGCTAAAAGCCACGCCTGTTGTAACCAGCAGACCGCCAATTACGGGGCCATCCACGGCGAGGCGGGTTTGGTAGGGCGAGCTGGTTTGTGCTTGCGCCAGAGCGGGCAGGGCGGCGCTCAGGGCCAAAGCGGCGCGCATCAGGAGCGTTTTCATAAGTCGAGAGGAAAAGCAATGGGTATGCTGCCCTAAACGCAAGCTCCGCAGTAGGGTTGAGCCCGGCCGCTGGCCCTAGGTGCGCCAGCCAGGCGCCGGGCACCTAGGGCAGCTTTCGCAGCCAACCACTGATGTGCTTTCCCGATTTTCGGTAGCTTTGCGGCCCGCCTGTGGGTTGCTCTGCCGGGGCTTCTCTGCGGGTTTAGGTTTCACCGTAGCCGGCACTACACCAGCGCAATGCCATATCTGTTTACCTCCGAATCCGTGTCGGAGGGCCACCCCGACAAAGTAGCCGACCAGATTTCCGACGCCATTCTGGACGAATTTCTGCGGCAGGATCCTTCCTCTAAAGTTGCCTGCGAAACCCTCGTTACCACGGGCTTAGTAGTAGTGGCCGGCGAAGTAAAATCGAAAGCCTACGTCGATGTGCAAGGCGTGGCGCGCGAGGTTATCCGCCGCATTGGCTACACCAAAGCCGAGTACAAGTTCGAAGCCGAGTCGTGCGGCATTTTGTCGGCGCTGCACGAGCAGTCGCCCGACATCAACCAGGGCGTGGAGCGCCAAAACCCCGAAGACCAGGGTGCCGGCGACCAAGGCATGATGTTCGGCTACGCCACGCGCGAAACCGATAACTACATGCCGCTGGCGCTGGACCTCTCGCACCGCTTGCTGCGCGAGCTGTCGGCTATTCGCAAGGAAGGCCGCCAGATGACGTACCTGCGCCCCGACGCCAAGTCGCAGGTTACCATCCGCTACTCCGACGACAACACGCCCGAGGCCATCGACACCATCGTGGTTTCGACGCAGCACGACGACTTCGACGCCTCGGAGGAAACCATGCTCCGCCGCATCTCCGATGATGTGAAGGGCATTCTGATTCCGCGCGTGAAAGCCCAGCTCAGCGCCGAAGTGCAGCAGCTCTTCACCGACGAAATCACCTACCACATCAACCCCACGGGCAAGTTCGTAATCGGCGGCCCCCACGGCGACTCGGGCCTTACCGGCCGCAAAATCATCGTGGATACCTACGGCGGCAAGGGTGCCCACGGCGGCGGCGCTTTCTCGGGCAAAGATTCCTCGAAAGTAGACCGCTCGGCTGCCTACGCCGCTCGCCACATCGCCAAAAACCTGGTGGCTGCCGGCGTTGCCGACCAAGTGCTGGTGCAGGTAGCCTACGCCATTGGCGTGGCCAAGCCCGTGGGCTTGTACGTGACCACCTACGGCACCACCAAAGCCGTGGGCAGCAACGGCCAGCAACTCACCGACGGCCAGATCGGCGAAAAGGTGCAGGAGCTGTTCGACATGCGCCCGTACGCCATTGTGCAGCGTTTTGGCCTCCAGAACCCCATTTTCGGCGAAACAGCTGCTTATGGCCACATGGGCCGTGAGTCGCAAACCAAGCGTGTGACGCTGCCCAACGGCGAAACCCGCGAAGTGGAAACTTTCACCTGGGAAAAGCTCGACTACGTCGACCAGATCAAGCAAGCCTTTAATCTGTAGGCAACCCTTGGTGCCGCAACAACAAAGCGCCCTACCTCAGCTGAGGCAGGGCGCTTTGTTGTTGCGGCACCAAGGGTTTAGTGGGCCGTCTGCTTTTCTTTGTGCCGAATCAGCTGCTTTTTAAGTTGTTCGGCAGCCGCGTCGGCGGCGGCCTCAAAGCTGCCGGCATTCTCTTGGCTGAAGAGCGTAGTGCCGGGCACGAACAGCTTGATTTCGACCGTTTTATTATTAACACCGTCGTTGTTCAGGCGCATGATAACTTCGCCTTCCGTAACGCGGTCGTAAAAAGTTTCGAGCTTATCGAGGCGCTTCTGGATGAAGTCGAGCAAATTCTGATCGGCGGTAAAATGCACCGATTGCATCTGTACTTTCATCGGTTGTGGGGTTTTGGGGTAAGACAAAGGAACATTAGGCCTTTGGGTGGGCCTTTTCAAACACAGCTTTCAATTTGTCGATACTCAGGTGCGTATACACCTGCGTAGCAGCCAGGTTGGCGTGCCCAAGCAACTCCTTAATGGCGTTGAGGTCGGCGCCTTTGCCCAGCAAATGCGTGGCAAACGAGTGGCGCAGCACGTGCGGGTGCTGCTGCCCGGGCGCCGAGGTAATTTGCCCTAGGTAGTGCTTTACGGTACGATAAACCAGCTGCGGGTAGAGCGGCTTGCCTTTATCCGTAACGAGTAGGGGGGCAGCGGCGTTGCCCGCCGTTCCAAACTCGTTGGTTTTGCGCACCATATAATTTTCAATGACATTGATCAGCGACGGGTTCAGCGGCACTATGCGCTGCTTGTTGCCCTTGCCCGTAACGCGCACGGTGCGCGCGGCCACGCTCACGTCGTCGTGCCCAATTCCTATCAGCTCCGAAAGTCGAATCCCTGTGCCGTAAAGCATTTCCAGCATCAGTTGGTCGCGTACGCCCGCAAAGGAGTCATCGAACTGAAACGAATTGAGCAGCTGATTTAAGGGCTCCTCCGGCACAAAGTCGGGCAGCTTCTTGCTGGTTTTCGGCGGCGTGATGCGCAGCATCGGGTTGCGGCCAATGCTGCCGGTACGCAGCAGAAACTTGTAGTACGACCGCAGGCACGCAATTTTTCGGTTCACGGTGCGTGGGTCGCGCTGCTGTTCCATCAGCGTCACAATCCACGAGCGAATCAGGGTGTGGTCGGCCGCGGCCGCATCGGTTACCTCGTAAGTGTGCAGCAAGTAATCCTGAAACTGCCGCAAATCCGTTTGGTACGACAGTACCGTGTGCGGCGAGTAGCGGCGCTCGAAACGCAGGTAATCCAAAAATGCTTCCATAGGGGAAGCCGCAACAGCGGCAACGGCAGAGCCCAATGTAGAAAACCCCGACGATAATCAAAACACAAAAAAAAACAGCGGGCCTGCCCTAGGTAGGGCAGGCCCGCTGATGAGCTTGCTAGCAGCTAAACGCTAGGCTAGCCGGGCAACACGGCGCAAAAACTAGTCTTGCGTGCCGTAGGTCGCCAGCTTGTAAGCGGCCTTTTCGCGCTGCTTGCGCTTGGTCACCGACGGCTTCTGGAAAAACGTGCGGCGACGCAGTTCTTTCAGCACACCTGTGCGCTCGAATTTTTTCTTGAAACGCTTCAGCGCGCGGTCAACCGACTCGTTTTCCTTGATTTGGACGATGAGCATAAAAAAAGAAAGCGTGGAGTTTCAGAGTTTGAGGGTTGCAAAGGTAACAGCCAACTCGTTACGATGCAAGCCCCAACGAGGTTCCTCTATTTCAGAATGGTACGGGCAATAACGAGCTTCTGGATTTCGGAAGTACCCTCGCCGATGGTGCACAGCTTAGAGTCGCGGTAGAACTTTTCGGCCGGGTAATCTTTGGTGTAGCCGTAGCCGCCAAAAATCTGCACTGCCTCGTTCGACACGCGCACGCACACCTCCGAGGCGTACAGCTTGGCCATAGCCGACTCGCGGTTTACGTTCAGGCCTTGGTCCTTCATGTCGGCCGAGCGGTACGTTAGCAACGACGCTGCTTCGATTTCCGTCGCCATATCGGCCAATTTAAAGCTGATGCCCTGGAAATTGCTGATCGGCTGGTTGAACTGATGACGCTCCTTGGAGTACTGCAGTGCTGCCTCATAAGCGCCTTGTGCAATACCTAGGGAAAGGGCGGCAATGCTGATGCGGCCGCCGTCCAGCACTTTCAGAGCCTGCACAAATCCGTCGCCAACCTTGCCAATCACGTTTTCCTTAGGAACACGGCAATCGGTGAAGATCAATTCGGTGGTTTCGGAAGCGCGCATGCCCAGCTTGTCTTCTTTGCGGCCAGCCGCAAAACCCGGCGTGCCTTGCTCAATGATGAAGGCCGTCATGCCGTGGGAGTCGCCTACCTCGCCGGTGCGGGCAATTACCACGGCTACGTTGCCGCTTTTGCCGTGCGTGATAAAATTTTTGGCTCCGTTCAGCACAAAATAGTCGCCATCGAGCACAGCCGTGGTGCGCATGTTGCCGGCGTCCGAACCAGTGTTGGGCTCGGTCAGACCCCAAGCGCCAATCCACTCGCCCGAGGCAAGCTTGGGCAGGTACTTACGCTTTTGCTCCTCCGAGGCGTGCTGCAAAATGTGGCCCGTGCAAAGCGAGTTGTGTGCCGCCATCGACAAGCCAATGCTCGGGTCAATCTTCGACAACTCGGCAATTGCCGTAACGTACTCGGTGTAGCCAAAACCGGCTCCACCGTACTCCTGCGGCACCAATACGCCCATCAGGCCTAGCTCGCCGAGCTTGTGAAATACCTCAACGGGAAACTCCTGCGTCTCATCCCACTCGCGCATAAACGGCTTGATGTGGGTAGCGCCGAAGTCGCGCACCATCTGGGCAATCATTGTCTGGTTTTCAGTAGCTACCAGTTCCATGGAAAAGTGATTGTTGTGGGAATGACGGGGAGGTGGGGCTGTAAAACAAACGCTCGTTTGGTTCAAGCGAAGGTACGAATCTCGGCGCCTTTTGTCCTACTTTAAAAGTTGCGGGTTGCGGATCTGGTTTTGAAAGGGAACTTCAATTCGGTTTCTTTGAATTTTATTTGGGAATAATCCGCCCTTAGCTACGTTTTAGAGCCGACATTTTTCGTTTCTCGTCGGCTGGCTTTCGAAATACATGCATCTACACTCCGCCTTGCGTCTGTTTTTCCTGTTTTTGTTGGTGGCTTGCTTAGGCAGTTGCGCGTCATCTCGGGCCTATAAGCAAAACATCATGTTCAGGACCAGCCGGGGCACGCAGCCGGATACAGCTCGGCTACGGGGGGCCCTGTCACAAGCCGAGTCTATATATCGTATTCGCCCCAACAACTACTTAGAGGTACGGGTTTACACCAACCAAGGTGAGCGGCTGATAGATCCAAATGGCGAATTAGGCTTCGGAGCACCCGGTGGCGGGGTTGGGGCCAACACTGGCAACAACAATCGCCTCAACCGCTTGCCCGCCACGCAAGGCCGCGGCGTGCAACAAGGTATTGGCCAGGGCGGCGCTGGAACTCCAGCCTCTACCGACTACTTGGTATACCCCGACGGCGCCGTGGTGCTGCCTATCGTTGGGCGAGTTGCCATTGCAGGCCTAACTGTGCGCCAAGCCGATAGCCTTTTGCGCATTCGGTATGACGAATACTATAAAGGTTCATTTGTACAAACACGTGTAACCAACAACCGCGTGTTTGTGCTGGGTACGCCCGGCGGGGCAGTAGTACCTATGCTCAACGAAAACATGAACCTCTTGGAGGTACTAGCTTTGGTAGGAGGGGTTGACGGCGGTTTTGGTGGTGGGGGAGGCGGTCAATTCAGGGGCGGAGGAAAAGCTTTCAACATTCGGCACATTCGCCCCGAGCCAGATGGAACGCTTGACCGCGCGCAAGTGTCTGTAATTGATTTGACTACGATAGAAGGTATGCGCCGCGCCAACCTTGAGGTTAAGCCCAATGACATCGTGTACATTGAGCCGCTTCGTCGTCCCTTCTTCGAAGCATTGCAAGATATCGGGCCAATACTTGGGCTCGTAACCAGCATTACCGGATTCGTGACGACGCTCGTCTTGATCAACAATCAAAACTAGGTTTTAATTAAGCTTTAGTTTTAAAGGAGACAAGCAAGCATTTGCGGCCTGAAAAGAGTTTTATGGCAATAGATAAAGAAGCCGAGTTGGAAGAACTAATCCGATCGGCTGGCAGTACGGAAGGGCAGGAAGAAGAAACCGACACTGCGTTTGATATCTCCACATTGCTGATGGTGGTTCGCCGCAGCCTGCCGTGGATGATTTTGCTGGTGCTTTTGGGTGTAACTGCTGCATGGTTGTATTTACGTTACACCCAGCCAATTTATCAATCGTCATCAACTCTGAAGATCGACCAAAAAACTCAAACAGCAGTATTGGGTTTAGGGGCTGTGGGTGGAGCTGCCGAAGCGCAGCAAAATTCTAAAAATTTGGCCGGTGAGGTTGAGTTAATTAAATCTAATATTATTTATCGTAAGCTTCAGGATAGTCTTAATTTAAATGTCGGGTATTTTGTTGAAGGAACAGTTCTGGCTAATGAGTTATATACAGACACGCCTTTCAGAGTTCAGTATAGTACTAAAGATGGTTTTTTATTTAACAAAAAAATATATATAAATTTCATCGACGAACAACATTTTTTGCTTTTGTATCGAAAAAACGACGTAGAACAAAAAGTAAATGGTAAAATCAATCAAACCCTGAATATAGAGGGTTCGTCTATTTCTGTTTATTCTACTAATAAATCGCCCCAAGCTGGGGTTAATTATTACTTCGTAATTCACGACGATGCAACTGTTTGGGGTTATATAGGTGAGAATCTTACTGTTGAAATCATCAACCCCGAAGCCAATACTATTGGCATTTCTTTTAAAGATCATAATCCAGGCAAGGCCAGAGATATTGTCAATAAAATTGATACA
Organism: Hymenobacter oligotrophus; assembly: GCF_003574965.1. Classification (NCBI taxonomy): domain Bacteria; kingdom Pseudomonadati; phylum Bacteroidota; class Cytophagia; order Cytophagales; family Hymenobacteraceae; genus Hymenobacter; species Hymenobacter oligotrophus. Next base: position 3,687,351 of record NZ_CP032317.1, read on the forward strand.
TTATATCTACAGGAAAAGCTTGCAAAAAATTCGTTGGCGACTCAGCAAACACTGGCTTTCCTAGAAGGCCAGCTGGATGAAAATAGGAATAAACTGCAGGGAGCCGAAGTGGCGTTACAGGAATTTGTACGCCGCAACAAAACCTACGACGTAAAGTCGGACGTTGCTAATATTGCTGAGAAGATGGCCGCGTTGCAGGAAGAGCGGGTGGAATTGCAACGCAAAGCGGGGGCTTTAGCGGAAGTAGCCAGCTTAGTACAGCAAAACCGCGTGCTGACACGCGAGGGCGAAACCATTGAGCAGAGTATTCCAGCCTTGACCGTGTTGGAAGATGCTCAACTAAGTCAGCAAATTGCCCTGCTTAACGATCAGCAAGCGGATTTGAATCGTGTACTGGAATCTTATAAATCAACTACTACAGCGGTTCAAATTAAGCAAGAGCAGCTAGATTATACGCGCCGCAGCATCGGACGACTTTTACAACAAGCCCGGCAGCTGTTGCAATCAGAATTAGCGGAACTCGATCGACAGCAACGTGAATTTGAGAGCCGTTTGCAATTGCTGCCCGAAAAAGAAACCGAGCTGGCTCGGCTGCGTCGGCCGTTTGAACTATACGAGAAGTCATATTTGATGCTGATGGACAAAAAAGTCGAGTTCAGCATTCAGAAAGCGGGTACCACACCCGATTTCCAGATTCTGTCGCCGGCTTCGTTGCCCACCGCTCCAATTTCGCCTATTAAAATAATGGTGTACGCCATTGGTTTAGCGGCCGGTATTGGTTTAGGCTTAGGTTTAGTAGCTGTGCGGTTCTTGTTGCACAACTCAGTTTCTAGCCTTCGCGAGTTGGAAAGTGGTTCTGTTGCTCCAGTGTTGGGTGTTGTACCTTCTTATGACAAAGAAAAACTTACGGTATCCAAACTCATTGTAGATAAAAATCCGAAATCAGCTATTTCGGAAGCAATACGCTCAATCAGAACTAACCTCGAGTTTTTAGCGCCATCCAGGCATAAGCGATTAATATCTATTACCTCTACCATATCGGGCGAGGGCAAGACGTTTGTTGCTGTCAACTTAGGTGGGATTATAGCTTTATCCGATCAACGCGTAGTTATCATCGATTTGGATATGCGTAAGCCTAAGGTAAACTTGGCGTTTGAGGCTGAGAACACCAAGGGCGTCAGCACAATCCTAATTGAGCGACATACGGTACAAGAATGCATTCAACGTACCAGTATTCCGACGCTGGACTTTATTTCGGCAGGACCAACTCCGCCCAACCCTTCTGAGCTTATTCTGCACCCGCAATTCGATCGGATGTTGGAAGAGCTTAAGCAGCAGTACGACGTTGTAATTATCGATACACCGCCGGTTGGATTGGTAACAGATGGGGTGCTGATTATGCGCAAAGTGGATATTCCGATCTACATTGTGCGGGCTGGGTATTCTAAAAAGACATTCCTGAAAAATATTAATAAGCTGGTTCGCGGTAGCGGCTTTACGAAGCTGACTACTATTTTGAACGATGCACAATCGGGCGGAGCCTACGGCTACGGTTATGGTTACGGCTACGGTTACGGCACTGGTTATGGGTATTACGAGGAAGAGAAAGCACCAAAAGGATTGCTAGCACGGTTGCGTCGCCGCTTTTCGTAAGTTGCGGTAATACACGCATGGCTTCCTTCCTTCAAAAGCTTTTTGGGCGGCGAAACAACGCAGCGGAACTTGCATTCGCTGAGTTAGGTACGGATATGCACTCGCACTTGCTGCCGGGCCTCGACGACGGCTCGGAGTCGGTGGAGCAATCGGTGGAGTTGCTACAAGCCATGGAAGCCCTGGGCTACCGCAAACTGGTGATGACGCCCCACATCATGGGCGATTTTTACCGCAACACGCCCTCTGGTGTGCACGCGGCGTTGAGCCAGCTGCAACAAGCCGCTACCGCAGCCGGTTGTACAGTAGAGCTTGCCTGCGCCGCCGAGTATTATCTGGATGAGTCGCTGACGCGCAAATTGGCCGCCGGCGAGCAGCTGTTGAGCTTCGGTGGCGATAAGCGCTATTTGCTGTTCGAAACGTCGTACATCAACGAGCCTTTCAATTTGCAAGAAGCTGTTTTTGAGATGAAAGCAGCTGGTTACCAGCCGGTACTGGCCCACCCGGAGCGGTATACTTATTTATACGGCCGGTTTGCCGAGTTGGAGCGGATTCGGGAGGGCGGAGTGCTGCTACAGCTAAACCTGAATTCGCTGGTAGGGTATTACTCTTCCGGGGCGAAACGCGTGGCCGAAAAACTGATCGATGCCGGATTGGTTGACTTTGCCGGCACTGATGCGCACAACCTTAAGCACACCAACTCGCTTCAGCGGGTGCTACAGAGCGAGTACGTAGGCAAATTGTTGCGCTTGCCGCTGCTCAACCGCGAGTTGTAGTAAACGCAACACACCTACTGGTCCTTTCTGAGCTAATGATATTTGTAACGGGCAGCAGCGGCTTAATTGGTTCGTACCTGATACCGGCGCTGCTGGCCCGTGGCTTTGCCGTGCGGGCGTTGTACCGCGAAAAAATACCCGGCCACGTGCAGGGCGCTGCGCAGGTAGAATGGGTGGAAGGCGACTTGCGCGACTCTGGGGTGCTGCGCGAGGCCACGGCCGGCGTAACGCACGTTTTTCATTGCGCCGGGCTGGTGTCGTATGCGCCGCAAGACGGCGAACTGCTGCGGCAAGTGAATGTAGAAGGTACCGCTGCCGTGGTAGATGCGTGCTTGGCGCGCCCGGGCATACGGCTGTGCCACGTGTCGTCGGTGGCGGCGCTAGGTGGGTTACCGGCCACGGCTACTGGGCCCAAGCTCGACGAAAAGGCCAAATGGGACCTAGGGGCCGCGCACCCGGCCTATGCCACCTCCAAATACCTAGGCGAAACAGAGGTGTGGCGAGGGGTAGCCGAAGGCCTTTCGGCTGTTATCGTCAACCCCGCGGTAATACTAGGCGCTACCAACTGGGAGCGGAGCAGCACCCAACTGTTTCGGTACGCCTACAAAGAGCATTCGTTTTACACCCCAGGAAGCGTTAATTTTGTAGATGTACGCGACGTGGTGGAAGCCATGCTGCGCCTGACATTTGAGCTTGACGTGACGGGCGAGCGGTACATTTTGAGTGCCGGTGCCCTGCCGCTGATCGAGTTTTTTCGGCAGGCAGCGGCTTGCTTCGGTAAAAAGCCTCCGACGGTGCAGGTACCCGATTGGGCCGCCGAAATTATCTGGCGGTTCGAGCACGTCCGGGGCGTGCTCACCGGCTCGCGGCCGCTCATCACCAAAGACACGGCCCGGGCGGGCCGCCGACCGGTGGTGTACCAGGCCGCGAAGGTGCAGCAAGCTACTGGCATGCGTTTCCGACCACTCCCGGAAACAATACAGTGGGCCTGCGCCGGTTTGATGGCTGCTCCGAACTCCACGCCCGCCAGCGGGGTTGTACAACCCTAGGGCCTGCCGGCAATTATTGGCAAGCCGTACAGAAGAGGGATGCCGGCCGCTGCCCGCCGCCGCGTCCGTTTGCTGCTAACATGAGAATGAACGAACACTCTGAGGAACAGGACGAAGTATTGGCAACGGTGCGCCGCTTTGAGCGCATGATTGCCGAAGGCGAGCCGGTGTTCTTTGATCTGACCGATTTCGAGAACATCATCGACCATTATACCTCCACGGCCCAGTTCGATAAAGCCTTGCAGGCCTGCGAAGCAGCGGTTGCGCAATACCCGTTTTCCACGGAGCTGCTCATCGACCGCGCGCAGGTGCTGGCCATGCGCGGCGAGTACCAGCAAGCCTTGCAGCAGATAGATGAAGTAGCCGGGCGCGAGCCCGACAGCGCCGACGTGCCCGTTACGCGCGGCATTATTGCCACACAGCAAGGCGACTTCGCAGCCGCCGTAGGCTATTTTCAGCAAGGCATTGAACGGGCTCCCGACCGCGACGACATTTACTTTAACCTAGGGCTGGCCTACCAGCAGTGGCAGAAGTTTAAGAGCGCGGCCCGCAACTACAAGCAAAGCTTGCGCATCAACCCCGACAACGACGCCGCCGTGCAGGAGCTGCTGTTCTGTTTGGAGGTATCGGGGCGGCTGGAGCAAAACCTAGAGTTTTTCCGGCGCTTTACCGACGAAGACCCGTACTCGGCCATTGCCTGGTACAACCTAGGGCAAGCCTACTACAAGGCCGGGCAGTTTGGCAACGCCGCGCAGGCGTTCGACTATGCCATCGTCATCGACCCGAAGTTTTACGAAGCGCATGCGTTCCTGGCCAGCGCCTTCGTGAGCATGGAGGAATACCAGCGCGCCATCGAGGAATTTCAGCTGAGCTTTGAAGAAGGCAAACCTACCGCCGAAGCGCTATGCAACATTGGCGAGTGCCACGAAAAGCTCCGCCAGTGGGATGCCGCCCGCCGCTATTACCGCCAGGCCCTCGATATCGACCCCGATATGGACGAGGCGTGGTTTGGCATTGGTGTGGTGCTCGATGCGCAAGAACATTGGTTTGAAGCGCTGCACTTTTACCGCAAAGCCGTGAGTCTGTACGAGGAAAGCGGCGAGTATTGGCTGGCCCTGGCCAACGCCGAATACCAAGTGGGCAACGTGGTAAGCGCCATCGAGGCCTACGACAAAGCCACGCAGATGGCGCCCGAAATGCCCGAAGGTTGGATAAACTGGAGCGCTATTTTGTACGAGCAAGGCAACTACGACGCGGCTATTGATTTGATGAAGGCAGCCGCCGAGCTGTTGCCCACCGAGGCCGACTTGCTTTACCGCTTGTGCGCCTACCAACTGGCGGCCGGCCGCTACCGCCAGGCGTACGATGTACTCGAAAATGCCCTGTTGTTGGATTTCGACAAGCACAAGCTGCTGTTCGAGTTCTTTCCGGAGCTGGAGCAGCAACGCGCCCTCACCCGGCTGATTGAGCAATACCGCAAGTAAGCCTGGGGCCTGCCTTATCTGGGCAAGTTTCGGCTGACTACACCGTCCGCTTCGTCCAAGATAAGGCCGAAGCGGACGGTTTCTTTTTGTACCCGTTGGTTTGGCTACTTTTGCGCGGCCGCAGTCTGGCCAGGTCGGTGGGGCCAAGCCTCCACGACCCCAAGTTCCCAAGACCCCAGGAATGAACTACGATCTTACCCAAATCCCCGAACGCACCCAGAAACCCCGCGAGCAAGGCTTCACCATGGTAATGGACAAAGGCCTGAGCGTGCGCGAAGTAGAAGACTTTCTGGAGGTAGGGGCGGCGTATACCGACATTGTGAAACTTGGCTGGGCCACGTCGTTCGTGACGCCCAACCTGCGCCCCAAGCTGGAGGCCTACAAGGCCGCCGGCATTCCGGTGTACTTCGGGGGTACCTTGTTCGAGGCCTTCATCATCCGCGGGCAGTTCGACGATTACCGCCGCCTGCTCGATCAATTCGGCATGGAGTACGCCGAGGTGTCGGACGGTTCGATTGAGCTCGACCACGACCAGAAATGCGAGTTCATCCGGCAGCTGTCGGGGCAGGTGAAGGTATTGTCGGAGGTAGGCTCGAAGGACGCCGAGAAAATCATCCCGCCCTACAAATGGATCAGCCAGATGCAAACCGAGTTGGAAGCCGGCGCGGTAAAGGTGATTGGCGAAGCCCGCGAGGGCGGCAACGTAGGCTTGTTCCGCAGCACCGGCGAGGTGCGCTCGGGTCTGGTAGAAGAAATCCTGACCAAGATTCCGTCGGAGCGCATTTTGTGGGAAGCCCCGCAGAAAGCCCAGCAAGTGTGGTTCGTGAAGCTGCTCGGCGCCAACGTTAACCTCGGCAACATTGCGCCGTCGGAAGTGGTAAGTCTCGAAACCATTCGGTTGGGTTTGCGCGGCGACACGTTCTCGCACTTCCTAGATATGGATGCCGTCGACCCGATGTTTAAGCCTTCGGAGAAACCCGGCGCCAAGCCCGGTACCTCCATGCCGCGCGGCTAGCACAGCAGCCCCACCAACAAAAACGCAGCGCACCCGCTGGGTGCGCTGCGTTTTTGTTGGTGGGGCTGCTGTGGCGCCTAGGTGCCCATTGGGTTTGCAGCGCAGGCAGCCCAAAACCGGTAGGTTTGTTTATGCTTACCATTCAACTTTCGCCCGTGCCCGAGCTGCGCACCGCGCGCTTGCGCCTGCGCCGCTTGGTGCCTACCGATGCGCCCGCTTTGCTGCAACTGCGCTCCGACGAACGCGTGATGCGCTACTTCGACCGCGAACCGATGACTACCGAACAGCAGGCTTTGGAGCTGATCGGAAGCACCGACGAGCTGATTGCCGCCAACAAAGGCGTAATGTGGGGCATTTGCATGCCCAACGGTGCCGAAATAGTAGGCACCATTGGCCCCTGGAATATATCGGCCGAGCACCACCGCGCCGAGCTGGGCTACCTGCTGCACCCCGATTTGTGGGGGCAGGGGCTCATGGGCGAAGCCCTAACGGAGGTATGCCGCTACGCCTTCGAGAACCTAGGGCTGCACAGCCTCGAGGCCAACGTAAATCCCGACAACGCGGCTTCGCGGCGGCTGCTCGAAAAGCACGGCTTTGTGCAGGAAGCCTACTTTCGCGAAAACTTCTACTACAACGGGCAGTTTCTCGACTCCGTTATTTACGCGCGCCTCGCCCCGCGTTAGGCGGCAGCGCCGTGCTTTTGCCACTTTGTGGCCCGGGGCGTGTAATTTGGCCAAGCCCTAGGTAAGCGTTCTGTTGTTTAGCCTCATGCCCTACACGTATTTCCGCGGGTACCGCCGCGCGCTGCAGTTGGCGGCGGTTTGCCTGCTGCTGGTTGCTTTTCGGGCTGACAACCCGCGCGACCCCGGCCGGGTGGTGCACCTCGCCGATTTTCAGTCGAAGCACGTGAAGCCCCGCCACGTGGATGTGTGGCTGCCCGACGGCTACCCGCAGCCCGGGCGCAAATACGCCGTGCTGTACATGCACGATGGCCAGAACCTGTACCACCCCGCCACGGCCTACGGCGGCACCGCCTGGGAAGTGGATAGCACGCTCGCGGCCCTAGGTGGGCAAGTGCGCAACACCATTGTGGTAGGCATCTGGAACACCGATTTGCGCTTTGCCGAGTACGCACCCGCCAAGCCCTACCAACTGCTGCCCGCGGCCCGCCGCGAGCAGCTGGCGCAGGAAAGGCCCGGGCAGCCGCTCTCCGATGCTTACTTGCGCTTTATCGTGGAGGAGCTGAAACCCTACATCGACGGGCAGTACCGCACCGATAAGCGCCGCAACGCCACCTTCGTTGCTGGCTCGAGCATGGGCGGGCTGATTTCGTTGTACGCCGCCATGGAGTACCCCAGGGTGTTTGGGGGTGCCGCCTGCGTATCAACCCACTGGCCATTGAGCCTGAAAGACAACACGCCCGCTTTTACCAACGCCATGCTGCGCTACCTGGCTGCTAAACTGCCGACCGGCAAGCGCCGCCCGCGGTTGTATTTCGATTACGGTACCGCCACGCTCGATGCCCGCTACGAGGTGCACCAACTGCGCATCGACAGCCTGCTGCGCGCCAAAGGCTACGATGCCCAACACTGGCAAACGCAAAAGTTTGCGGGCGCCGCGCACAACGAAGGATCCTGGAAAAAGCGCTTTGCCACGCCGGCGCTCTTCCTGCTTGGGGCCCAAGCCCAGCGGTAGCACCATACGGGCAACCCTGCCCCCAAAAGGCAGTACTACTGGAGGTTCACCCACTGAGCCTACCATGAAACAGTTGCCGCACCTGTTGTTGGTTGGAGCCTGCGCCGCGTTGGCCGGTTGCTCGCAACAACAACCCGAAACTAATACCAACGCAGAGACTGCCGCCCCTGCCACCGCGCAGCCGCCGCAGGGCGGCGCCGGCCTGCCCGAGCCGTACGCCACGCCCTCCAGCCAAAAGTTTAGCAAAGTCATCGGGTGGCCGGCCGGCAAAACGCCCACGGCGCCAACCGGCTTCAGGGTAACCGAGTACGCCCGCGACCTGCAAAACCCGCGCTGGATGTACGTGGCCGCCAACGGCGACATTTTCGTGGCCGAATCGAACACGGTACCCCGAACGTCGTCGGCCAAAGGCGAGAAGAAAGAAGGGCTGAAGGAGTCGCGCTCGATGCGCGAAACCAGTGCCAACCGCATCACGCTGCTGCGCGATGCCAACCGCGACGGCAAGCCCGAGCTGCGCCAAACCTTCCTGACGGGGCTTAACCAACCCTTCGGCATGACCATCGTGGGCAACTATTTCTACGTGGGCAATACCGACGCCGTGCTGCGCTTCGCGTACCAGCCGGGCCAAACCACAATTGCCGCCAAAGGCGAGAAAATTCTGGATTTGCCCGTGGGCGGCTACAACAACCACTGGACGCGCAACTTGCTGGCCTCGCCCGACGGCTCCAAAATTTACGTGTCCGTTGGGTCGGCCTCGAACGTGATGGAGCACGGCGAAGAAGAAGACCGCGGCCGCGCCCTCATCCTCGAAATCAACCCCGACGGCTCGGGCAAGCGCGTGTTTGCCGCCGGCCTGCGCAACCCTGTGGGCATGGACTGGGCCCCGCGCTCGAAAGTGCTCTGGACGGCCGTAAACGAACGCGACGAGCTGGGCGACGACCTGGTGCCCGATTACCTCACCAGCGTGCGCGCAGGCGGCTTTTATGGCTGGCCCTACGCCTACTTTGGCCAGCACGAAGACCCCCGCCGCAAGGGCGAGCGGCCCGATCTGGTGCAGCAGTCGATAGCGCCCGAGGTTGACCTAGGGCCCCACACCGCGTCGTTGGGGCTGGCGTTTTACGGGGCCGATGCGTTTCCGGAACGCTACCGCGGCGGGGCCTTCATTGGGCAGCACGGCTCCTGGAACCGCTCGGCGTTTTCGGGCTATAAGGTGGTGCACGTGCCCTTCGGCAACGGCAAGCCTGCGGGCCGCCCCGCCGATTTCCTGACGGGATTTGTGGCCAACGAACAAACGCGCGAAGTGTACGGCCGGCCGGTGGGCGTGGCCGTAGCCCCCGATGGCGCCTTGCTCGTGGCCGACGACGCCGGCAACCGGATTTGGCGCGTGGCGGCAGCGCGCTAAGTTGCGCCGCGCGGCCTTAGGTAGCCGCCGCCCCAAGCAGGCCAGCAGCCGGGGCAGCGTGGCTTTGGCCGCCAGGCATTTACTTTGCAGGATAACTTACGCTCTGTATGGAAATACTCAAGGACTTCGTTGACATTGTCCTGCACCTCGATAAGCACCTGGCCGAGCTGATTCAGCAGTACGATGTCTGGACTTACGCCATTCTGTTCCTGATCATCTTCGTCGAAACCGGCGTGGTGGTGCTGCCCTTCCTGCCCGGCGACTCGCTGCTGTTTGCGGCCGGCTCGCTGGCGGCGCTGCCCAACAGCCCCCTCAACGTGGTGCTGCTCATGGTGTTGCTCATTGTAGCGGCCGTGCTCGGCGATGCGCTCAACTACCACATCGGCGACTACATCGGGCCGCGCGTGTTCCGGCGCGATTTCCGCTTTCTAAAGCGCGAGCACCTATTGCGCACCCAGCAGTTCTACGAAAAGCACGGCGCCAAAACCATCATCATCGCCCGCTTTGTGCCCATCGTGCGCACGTTCGCGCCGTTTATTGCCGGCGTGGGCACCATGAGCTACGGCAAATTTTTGTCGTACAACCTAGTAGGCGGCGTGGTGTGGGTAACCTCGCTCACCATGGCCGGCTATTTCCTGGGCCGCATCGAGTTCATCCAGAAAAACTTTGGCCTGTTCACGCTGCTGATCATCGCCGTATCGGTACTTCCCGTGGTGGTGGAGTTTCTGAAACAGCGCTTTGCTTCGCCTGCTCGTTAATATTTGCACATTCCGAAGCGCAAAACCGCCCCGGCTAACTTTGGCCGGGGCGGTTTTTTTTGTTTTTTCGGGGTAAAATCCGTTTTGGTATGGCTCGTGAATTTGGCCTGATTGGCAAATCGTTGGTGCACTCGTTTTCGCCTACTTACTTCTCTCAAAAATTTGAGCACCTAGGCCTGCACGACTGCACCTACGAGGCCTTTGAGCTGGAGCACGTACGCGACCTACCCGGGTTGGTGGCCGGCCGGCCCAGTTTGCAGGGCCTTAACGTAACCATCCCGTACAAAGAGCAAATCCTGCCTTACCTCGATGCCCTCGATTCGTCAGCGGCACGCATTGGGGCCGTTAATGTTATTCAATTCGATGCCGAGCGGCGCCTCATCGGCCACAACACCGATTACGTAGGCTTTCGCGACTCGCTGCGGCGTTTTTACCCCTTGCGCGCCGAGCGGGCCGCGGCTCTGGTGCTGGGCACCGGCGGCGCGGCCAAAGCCGTGGAGGTAGCCCTGCGCGAGCTGGACATTCACTACCTGTTTGTCTCGCGCGACCGGTTGGCCCTGGGCCTTACCTACGCCGAGCTTACGCCCGAACTCCTGGCTGCGCACACGCTCATCATAAACACAACACCCCTGGGCACTTACCCCCGCGTGGAGGAGTGCCCGGCCATCCCTTACGAGGCCCTGACGCCCCAGCATTACCTCTTCGATTTGGTGTACAACCCCTCCGAAACCGAGTTTATGCGCCGCGGCCGGGCGCAGGGCGCACAGGCGCAAAACGGCTTCGAGATGCTGTGCCTGCAAGCCGAGGCCGCCTGGAAAATCTGGAACCGCTAACGCCCTAGGTAGCCGCCGTGCCGCACCCCAAAACACCAACGGGCCGGCTCTCCTGCGAGAGTCGGCCCGTTGCTATTGGCCTGTCGGTTGTCACTTCGGGGGCAGCGGGGCCGCCCGTGTGCAGGCCAATTAGTTGCCGCCCTGGCCGCCGCCGTCGCCGGCTTTCTGGTCGTCGTTGCGGATGCTGCGTTTCGGGCGTTGCGGCTTGTTCTCGAGCTTGCCAAAGCGGTAGCTAAAGGCCAGGCGCACGCCGCGGTTGTACACCTTGGTGGTGTTGGTTTGCTCGGAAAAGGCCGTGCGGAAATCGTTGGTGAGGCGCACGTACTTGGTGAAGGGGTTATCGGCGTTCAGCGTCAGGTCGCCTTTGTCTTTCAGGAAGTTCTTGCGCAGGCCAAACGAGTACATCTGCCACGGCGACGACTTGCCTTGCAGCTGAATGCGCGGCGAGTTGAGCATGCCGAAGAACTGCAGGCTGTAGCCCTTGTCAAATTTGTAGCCCGAGTTGATGTTGGTGGAATACACCAGGCCGCGGTTCGAGGTGTTCAGCGCGCCGCTTTTCAAGTACACGTAGTATACGCTCACGTTGCCGCTGATGTCCCACTTGGGCAGGGGTTTCACCGAGCCAAACAGGTTTAGGCCAAAGGTTTGGTTGCGGGCAATGTTGCCGTAGGTGGTCTCGACGATGCTAATTTCGCGGCCCTGCGGGTCGGTGCCCGTGGTGGTTTCGCGCTTGGCCTCGATGGCGTTGTTGGTGATGCGCGAGTACGCCGTAATGTTGATGACCGAACCCTTCACGAAGGTGTTCCAGTTCGCCTCGTAGTTGTCCGAGAATTCGGCGTCGAGCTTGGGGTTGCCAAACTGCACGTTGTACGGGTCGATCTGGTTGCGGTAGGGGTTCAGGAAGAAAATGCTGGGGCGCTGAATACGGCGCGAGTAGCTAAGGCGCACCGTGGAGCCTTGCTGCTTGAGGTTGCGCGTGAGCGACACGTTGGGCAGCAGGTTGGTGTAATCGGTGCTGAAGCGGTCGGCCTCGCCCTGAAAGTTGCCGCCCAACTCGGTGCGCTCCAGGCGGCCCCCGAGGCGCACGTTGTATTTTTTACCTAGGGCCGTGCCGTAGGTGGCGTACATGGCCTGCACGTCCTGGTTGTAGTCGTACACGTTGGTGCGCGGGGCGTCTTCTACCAGCGGGCCGCTACCGAAGGCGTTGCTGAGGCGGAAGTCGCTGCGCACGTTGCGCATGATGGTTTTGCCGCCGATTTCCACCGTTTGCTTGTCCGACAGCGGGTGCACGTAGTCGGTTTGGATGGTGGTTTCGAGGTTGCGCGCAATGTTGGGGCTTTCCTCGCGGTAGTACGCGTCGGCGTCGGAGCCACCTAGGGCAAACTCATCAAGGGTGTAGAAGCGGCGGTTGCGGTTGCGCGAGTGTTGGGCCAGCACCGTCCACTCGCGGCGGCTTTGCTGGCCGAAGCTGCGCGTGTACGAGCCCGTAAGGTCGTAGCTCTGCGTGCGAAACTGCTGCGCCAGGTCGCGCTCGAAGTTGTTGCGCGCGCTCAGCGGCTCGCCTTCGGCCACGCGGTATTGGCTCAGCACGTCCACATCGAAGCGGTTGCGGAACATGTTGCCGTTCCAGGTAACGTTGAAGGCATGGTTCGGAGCGGGCTCCCAATCGAGGCCCACGCGGCCGTTGCCGCCGCCGCCGCCGCCAAAGCCGTTGTTGCGCTGCGTCAGGTAGCCTTCGGTGATGATGCGCTTCTCGATGCCGTTGGCGTCGCGCTCCACCGCTACCACAGCACGGTCCACGCGGTCGACGCCCTGCACGCCCGGCGCGTAAAAGCCAAAGCCGTTGAGCGCAGCCGTAAGGCCTACCTTGCCGCGGCGCGCGTTCAGGCCTAGGTTGGCGTTGGAGTTGCGCGTGCCAGCAGCCAAGCCCACGTTGCCGTTCACGCCCTGCAGGTTGTTCTCCTTCAGCACAATGTTGATGATGCCCGCCGTGCCTTCCGAGTCGTACTTGGCCGAGGGGTTGGTAATCACCTCCACGTTCTTGATCTGGTCGGCGGGCAGTTGCTTGAGGGCCTGGGCCACGTCGCCGGCCACCACGGCCGAGGGCTTGCCGTTGATGAGCACGCGCACGTTGCCCGAGCCGCGCAACTGCAGGTTGCCGTCGGGGTCAACGCTCACCATCGGGGCCTTGCGCAGCACGTCGGCGGCGGTGCCGCCGCGGTTGGTAGCATCTTGCGTGGCGTTGTACACCAAGCGGTCGGGCTTGCTTTCCACCACGGGCCGCTCGCCGGTTACCGTTACTTCGTTTAGCTGCTTTGCCTGCGACTGCAGCGCAATGTTGCCTAGGTCGAGGCTCATTTTGCCCTCGGCCAGCGTAACGGGCTGCACCAAGCTGCCGTAGCCAATAAAGCTTACCGACAAGCGGTACGAGCCTTCGGCCAAGCCTTTGATGCTGAAATTGCCTTTGTCGTCGGCCACGGCGCCGTCGAGCGGCTGCTCGCCTTGCGCAGGCAGCAGGGCCACGGTAGCAAACTCCACCGGTTGCTTGGTTGCTGCGTCTACCACCTTGCCGCTAATGCGGCCGTTGCCGCGCGGGGCCGGCGCTGCCAGCAGCGGCGATTTGGCGCTGGCGCCGCCCGGAGCCCCTGTGGGCGCACCCGCCGGCGGGCCAGCAGGCCGAGTAGCCGGGTTTTGGGCAAGGGCATTGCCGGCAAGCAGGCCCGACGAAGCGAGCAAAAGCAGTACGGCGTTTTTCATATTGTTGTAGTACAGTAGCGGCTGGAGAGAGAAGAGGGGAGGTAGCTACAAGGCATAGCAGTAGCCGGCCAAGCATTAGCGAGGCAATTGGGGAGGAGGGGTGCCCGCGCAGTTAGCAGGCGTAATCAGGCATGAGTGCAGTTTGCGGGATATCTACGTAGTACTCGCGCTGCTGCAACTGCTTGCGTAATCAGGCATGAGTGCAGTTTGCGGAGGCAAAAGTACAGGTATGTACTTTGTTAAGCAAGGTAGCTTGTAATGTTTATTTCAATAACTGCTCGCAGAAGTCCAACGGCTGTTATTGCTGATCAATCACCTAAGGATGCGGTACTGGCTTTAGCTCAACTGCCCAAGGATCGGGGCTGTATAGGAAAGGCTGCATCTATTCTGAAATTTTTACCAATGCTATTTCACACGCTCGTGCCGGAAGCCCATGGCCACGTAACCCACCAGCAGGGTACCGGCAAAGCAGGCCAACGAGGTTAGCTCGTTGAGGGGCAGTTTTGAGGCGACTGTAAGCTCTGCCCGTCCCGGTACAAAATTGCCGAGCGACAGCAGCGGCGAGGCGTAGGGCACCCACGCGATGTGCTCCCACCGGAGTAGCGCTAGGGCCGCTACCACGCACCCCATACCAATGGCCACCGGGGCTACAAACGAGCGCCACCACTGCGCCGCCAGGTATTGCAGCGCCAGAATACCTAGGGTAGCCAAGTACGTGTGGGAGAGTTGCAGAGCCACGGCTTGCACGGGCGCAGCATGGTCGAGAAAGTGCAGCTCGGGCCGCAGCACGCCCAACAAATACCCCGACAGTACCAGCAGCACCGCGTAGAGCACTTGCGCCAGCAAGTTGAGGCCCAGCAGCAGCAGCAACTTGCTGCTAAACAGCGCCAAACGGCTGGCCGGCTGCGCGTACAAGTGCTTCCAGGCGTTGGCTTTGTTTTCGATGTGCAGCACCAGGCTGGTGAGCAGCACCACAAACAGCGGCAGCAGCAAGCCCGTGGCCGTTTGCCAGTTCTGCATCACGTACGAGGCCCACGGCGCCTGGCCCGGCTTCAGGATTTGATGCCCCTTGAAGTAGTAGATGCAGAACGACAGCAGCACCGGCAGCGCCCCGCTACCTAGGGCCAGCCACAAGGCAGCCGTGCGGCGCAGCTTAAGCGCATCGGCCGAGAGGCTGCGGGCTAGCTGTTGGGCAAACGAGGGTGAGGCAACGGAAGGTAGGGCAAGGCTCATTGGGCGGTAGCGGTTTCGGTGAGGTGCAGGAAGGTTTGCTCGAGGCTCTGTTGCTGGCAACGCAAGCCGTACAGCGGTTGGCCCGCAGCTACCAGCTGCTGGGCTAAGTAGGCGGCTTGCTCTTGCGAGTGGTAGGGCAAAGCCAGCGTGCCGGGGCCCACCACGGTGGCGGCGCCTAGGTCTTGGGGCAGCAGGTTGCGGCAGGTGGCCGCGTCGTCGGTTTCGATGATGAGCTGCGTGTGGCCGTGCTGCCGGTGTTGCAAGGCCGCCAAGCTGCCCTGAAACACCAACCGCCCCTGCTGAATTACGCCCACGTGGGTAGCCACGCGCTCAATTTCGCTGATGAGGTGACTGGAGAGCAGAATGGTTTTGCCGTGCTCCTGCTGCAGGCGGCGCAGCAGCTCGCGCACCTCGATAATGCCGGTGGGGTCGAGGCCGTTGGTGGGCTCGTCGAGGATGAGCAGCTCGGGGTCGGGCAGCAGGGCTAGGGCCAAGCCTAGTCGTTGGCGCATACCCAGGGAGTACTCGCCGGCTGCCCGGTGCCCATCAGCTGTCAGGCCTACCACTTCCAGCACCTCTTCGGAGCGGCCCTTGGCCAGGCCGCGCAGGCGGCGCGTGGCCTCCAGGTTTTGCAGGCCCGAGAGGTGGTCGTAAAGCGAGGGCATTTCGATGAGGGCGCCCACTCGGTCCAGCACCTGCAGGCGGTGGCGCCCTAGGTCGTGGCCAAACAGCTGCACCGAGCCGGCCGGGCTGGGCAGCAAGCCCAGCAGGATGCGCAGGGTGGTGCTTTTTCCGGCGCCGTTCGGCCCCAGAAAACCGTAGATGCTGCCTTGTGGCACGTGTAGGTTTACATCGTGTAGCACTTGGCGCTGGCCAAAGCGGAAGGAGAGGTGGCTGGTTTCGGCGAGTAGTTCGGCTGTGGGCATGGCAACAGTGGTTGAGCGAAGAACTGACCCAAACCTAGGCGGCCGATTTTGCGCTTGCTGGCTTTTTCGACCAAGCCCTGTATTGCCAGCCGAAACGCCTGATTTCGACCCTCCAACCGCTGCGCCTGGCTCCACAACCAGGTTCCGCTTCCCACGGGCAGTGTTGGTGGCCGGCCCTAGGTGGTTGAGGGTGGCAAATGCCCCGTTGGTTGAAAACACCTAGGCGCAATCGGGTGGCCGCGCTATCTTCCGAGCGTGGAATACTCTGCTACTTCGGCCTCATTACCGGCATCGGCTACTACGCAGCCCTCCTCCGGGCGCCGCCTGCGCTATTTTGCCAAGCTACAGTGGTGGCCCAACGCGCCCGGCCTAGCCAGCGTGCCGGCCTGGGTGCACGTGTTGTGGGTGGTGCTGCTGGTGATATCGGACGTATTGCACAGCTACTCATCCCTCAACGGCAAAAACCCGCCCAGCACCGAGATGATGGTACTGCGGGCGCTACTCTACGATACCATCGCCTCGCTTATCTTTTACCTCAACTGGGTGGTGCTTATACCACGCACCTTGGCCCGGAACCGCCTCGGGGCTTACGTGCTGGGAGTGCTAGGTTTGCTGTTGCTGTATGCGCCGCTGCGCCTAGGTGCTTCGTGGCTGGTCAACAGCGCAGCCTTAACCACCGAACTACAGAAGTATTGGCTACCTGTGCTATTTCAGTTCATCGTGTTTGGGCTGATGATCATCTTCATCAGCTCGGGACTGAAGGTAACGGGCGACTACCTGCTGGCTCAGCGCAACCGCCGCGAGCTGGAGCGCCAGCAACTGCTCACCGAGCTGTCGTTGCTGAAAATGCAGGTAAACCCGCACTTCTTGTTCAACACGCTCAACAACATCTACTCGCTGGCCAGCCAGAAGTCGGACCGGGCGCCCGAGGCCGTGTTGCGCCTGTCCGAAATCATGCGCTACATGCTCTACGAAAGCGCTGCTGATGCTGTGCCGTTGAGCAAAGAGCTTAACCACCTCCGCAGCTTCTTGGATTTGCAGCGCCTGCGCCTGCCCGCCAACGGCGCCGATGCCATCGTGTTCAGCACCGCCGGGCTCAGCCCCGATGCAGCCTACCCCATTGCGCCCATGCTGCTGCAGCCCCTGGTGGAAAATGCTTTTAAGCACGGCGACCTCACGGCGCGGCCAGCAGTAGTAATTGAGTTGGTGCTCGATGCGCAGGGTGTACTGCACTTTGCCGTGCAAAACGCCACCGCACCCGCTCCAGCCAGCCAAGGCCTTGAGCAGCCGGGCGGGGTAGGGCTCGTAAACCTGCGCCGCCGCCTCGAGCTGCTCTACCCCGAGCGGCACCACCTGCACATCAGTGAGCAACCCGGGCAACACCGCGTGGAGCTAACCTTGTTGCCGGCCTAGGTGCCTACACTTACCTACCAATATCTTAGTGCCTATGGACAACGCTACGCCCAGCCGCAAGCTTACCTGCGTCATCATCGACGACGAGCCCTTAGCCCTCGACCTGCTCGCCGGCTACTGCGCCCAGGTGCCGTACCTCGAGCTGAAGGGGCAGTTTCACGATGCGCTGGTGGGCTTGGCGTTTGTGCAGGACAACCCCGTGGACGTGGTGTTCGTCGATATTCACATGCCGCGCATTACGGGCTTGCAACTGGTGCAGCTGCTGCCCAGCCCGGGGCCCAAGGTTGTCTTCACCACCGCCTACGATCAGTACGCAGTGCAGAGCTACGAGCTGAGCGCAGCCGATTACCTGCTGAAGCCCATTGCGTTCGAGCGGTTTGTGCAGGCCGTAAACAAAGTGCGGCAGGCACCAGCTACGGCCTCGGCCGCGCCCGCAGCGGCCCCGCCGCTTCCGGCTTTGGCCGAAACAGCGCCGGTGCCCGTGGTGCCCGATGCCATGTTCGTGAAAAACGAGCACCGCCTGCAGCGCGTCGCCTTTAACGACATCCTCTACATCGAGGGCATGAAGGAGTACCTCATGATTTACACCCTAGGTAGCAAAATCCTCACGCTGCAATCGTTCAAAAGGGTAGAGGAGGTGTTGCCGCCCGATCGGTTTGCGCGCATACACAAGTCGTACATCGTGGCGCTCAACCACATCGAGCACGTGGAGCGCAGCAAAGTGCAGGTGGCCGGCCGCCTGCTGCCCATTGGCGACACCTACCGCGACTCCTTTGCGGCTACCATTAGGGCGTACAACCTGCTGTAATACGGAGTTACGGGAAAACGAAAGCGGGCCGGATGCACCAAACAGCGCATCCGGCCCGCTTCATGTGGTAGCAAGCCCTAGGTACGATTAGGGGCGGGCGAGCTTGCTGGCAATTTCGGCGGTGTACTTGCCTTGGTGGCGGGCGCCTTCCAGCTCGTTTTCGCTGGGCAAACGCTCGCCGCGGCCGCCGGCAATGGTGCTGGCGCCGTAGGGCGTGCCGCCGGTTACTTCATCAATACGGGTTTGGCCTTGCCACGCGTAGGGCAAGCCCACGAGCACCATGCCGTGGTGGAACAGCTCGGTGTGCAACGAGCGAATGGTGGTTTCTTGGCCGCCGTGGGCCGTGGCCGTGCTCACAAAAGCGCCGCCTACTTTGCCTACCAGCGCACCTTTCGCCCACAGGCCGCCGGTGCCGTCGAGGAATGCCTGCATTTGGCTGGCCACGTTGCCGTAGCGCGTGGGCGTACCGAAGATGATGGCGTCGTAATTCACCAGGTCTTCGGGCTTGGCTACCGGAATGTGGGCGTACGCCTGCTGGGCCTGCGCCGCGCCAATTTGCTCCAGCAGCTCCTGCGGCAGCGTTTCGGGCACGCGCATCACGTCAACTTGGTTGCCCTCCACTTCGCGGGCGCCTGCGGCAATGGCTTCAGCCAACGTCCAGACGTGGCCGTAGGTGGAGTAAAACAAAACCAGGGTCTTCATAAATAAGGTATTAGGGGTTCGATGAACAAGAAAGCAGGCGAAAGGTAAGCAATAATATATGTACGTACATACAATTTGCGAGTAAGGTTTCGGTAGCCGCCGGCTTTGCCGGCGCAACCCGTAGTTTCGCAGAAAATATTTCCGGCCGGTGCAACCGCTTGCCTGGCTCCCGACTCTTACCTACGCCGGCCCACACCGCCGGTTGCTTTCGACTATCAGGTGGACCATCAGGGTATGAGGAACACGTTACCAGTACAGGAGTGCGGCGCTGCCGCGGCTCCGGTTAGCTGCGGAACCGGCCGCTTGAACCGGCACTACGCATGAGCGCCTTGGCCGCTGCCTTTGGAGGCACCAGCTTGGGGCGGCTGGTGGGAGGGCTTTCGGCATCGTCGGCAACGGCTGAGCCCGAGGTGAAGCCCGCGCCCGCCCGCCCGCTGCAGCCCTCGAGCCGCTGGAGCGAGGCCGAGCTGATCGACGCCTGCCTCGACGGCAGCCGCGTGGCCCAGAAAGAGCTGTACACGCGCTACGCCAGCCGCATGCTGGCCGTGTGTGCCCGTTACTCGCAAACCACTTTCGAGGCCGAAGATGTGCTGCAAGAAGGGTTTGTGACGGTGTTCAGCAACCTGCGCCATTTCCGGCGCGAGTGCCCGCTCGAGTTCTGGATTCGGCGCATCATGATTAACGCCGCGCTGCGGCAGCACCGCCGCAACGCGCCCATGCTGGCCGTTACCGAAAGCGAATACCCCGAAGCCATAGCCGACGAAGAGCTCATCCTCTCGAACTATTCCTTCGACGAATTACTCAAGATGGTGCAGGAGCTAGCCCCGCGCTACCGCATGGTGTTCAACCTGTTTGCCATCGAAGGCTACGGCCACAAAGAAATTGGCGATATGCTGGGCATATCGGAGGGTACCAGCAAATCGCAGTACTCCCGCGCCCGGGCCATTCTCAAAGCCAAGCTCGAACGTCTCGACCAACGTTGCAATGACACCCGTTTCCAATAATAACAACCACCAACAGCCCACCGGCAACCTGGAGGACTTGTTCCGCCAGCGGTTTGCCGAGGCCGAGCTAACGCCCCGCGCCGCCGTGTGGGAGCAGCTCGACCACGAATTGCTGGTGCGCGAAAACCAAGGCTACCGGAAGCGTTTGCTGGGCTACCGGCGCGCCGCCGCGGCCGCTGCCGTGCTGGCCGTGCTGGGCCTGGGCGGTTGGTATACCCAGCACAACCTCGGCACTGGCAACCCCATCGGCAATGCTACGGCAACGGTATTTACACCCGAAGGGCAGCAAGGCCTGGCCGGTGCCTCCGTTGCCAGCACCGACAACCGCCTAGGGGCCGAAAGCCAAGCAACCGCAGCCACCCCCGGAGCTACGCGCCGGGCCCTAGGTGCCGCTGCGGCTGCCAGCGCACCGGCAGCGCCCAACAACCTAGGCAACGCCGCTGTGGGGAGTGTTGCCATGCAGCCTGGTGTAGCTCGGCGCCGTGCTGCGGAAGTGCTGGCCGATGCCGCTTCAAGCCGCAGCGCAGCGGGCCGTGCACTTGCCGCAATCAAGCAAGCGTTTGGCGGTTCGGCCGAGGGCAGCCTGCAGCAGCCTGGCTTGCTGAAGTCGCGTAACGTTGGCTCACGCAGCACCAGCCGCACGGCAATAGCCCAAGCCCAAGCGCCGGCTGCTGGCAACGGCAGTAGCTACGCCGCCACCGAGCTGCAGCCCATGGCCGCGCAGCTGCGGCAAGCCCGCTTCGGCGGCACCTTGCTCAACCCCGACTCGGTAAAGCGGGCCTTGCTAACCGTGCCGGTGCAACAGCTGGTAGCCCAGGCCGCCCCGCGCCCCGAGCGCGAGGAAAAAACCAACGAAGCCACGCGCCCCAGCCGCTGGCGCTGGCGCGGCGGCTACGCGGCCGAGCGCTTCGTGCCCAACGTAAGCAGCCCCACCGGCGAGGGGCTGGCCCTGCGCGCAGCCGACCCGACGACCAACTTTTTGGCCCCGCCGCCCGCGCCTACCAAGCTGCAGCCCGGTTTGGCACAGCGTGGCCACCTAGGCGGCGCTATTAGCTTGGGCAAGAAGCACTGGACGCTGCTCGCCGGCGTGGAGATGACGCACCTTTCGGGCGAAACCATGCGCGAGACGCCCCGGCAGTACCAAACGTTTTACCCCGGCGCCGACCGCTCCAACCAGGCCCAGCAGGAGGGCCGCTACGCCATGACCACCGCCGGCGTGCCGGTGCAGCTGCGCTACGAAGGCCGCAAGCCTGGGGTATCGGTGTACGCCGCCGTGGGCGCCGCCGTAAACGTGCTGCTGCGCACCCGCACCACCGTAGGCGACCAAGCCACCAGCAACGACGGCGCCTACCGCCGCGTGCTTACCTCGGCCCGCGGCAGCGCTGGTCTGCGCTTCGCCCCGGCCGGTGGCAACTGGCAGGTATCCCTAGGTCCCGAGGCCGAAGCGGGCCTGAGCACCCTCAACACCAACCCCGCCGGCCAGTGGGGCGAGCGTACGCGCCCCTACGCCGTAGGCCTCTCGGCCAGCGTGGAGTTTGGCGGCGGCAAAGTAGCTTTACAACCCTAGTTTCCTACCATTCACTCACCCAAGCAAAACCCCGCAGCCGGTTGCCGGTTGTGGGGTTTTCTTTTGCTGCTTCGGAAACCCCGAGAGGCGCGCTGCAGTTAAGAAGGGTTATCTTTCCCGCTCTCCGAAACCTCCCCGCATGGAGTACCAACTGACCTCCGAATTCAAGCCCACCGGCGACCAGCCCAAAGCCATTGCGCAGCTCGTGAGCGGCGTTGAGTCGGGCGAACCGTCGCAGGTATTGCTGGGCGCCACCGGCACCGGCAAAACCTTCACCGTTGCCAACGTAATTGCCCAAACCGGCCGCCCCGCGCTTATTCTGGCCCACAACAAAACGCTGGCTGCCCAGCTCTACGGCGAGTTCAAGCAGTTCTTCCCGAATAATGCCGTCGAGTACTACATCAGTTACTACGACTACTACCAGCCCGAGGCCTACATTGCCAGCACCGATGTCTTCATCGAGAAAGACTTGGCCATCAACCAGGAAATCGAGAAGCTGCGCCTGCACGCCACCTCGTCGCTGCTGAGCGGCCGCCGCGACGTGATTGTGGTGGCCTCGGTGTCGTGCATCTACGGCATCGGCAACCCTGAGGAGTTCGGCAAAAACGTGCTGTTTCTGAAGCCCGGCATGCGCCACTCGCGCAACAACCTGCTCTACCAGTTTGTGCAGATTCTGTACTCGCGCACCGAGCAGGAGTTTACGCGCGGCACCTTCCGCGTGAAGGGCGACACCGTCGACATCTTCCCGGCGTACCTCGACTATGCCTACCGCGTGTACTTCTTCGGCGATGAAATCGAAGCCATTCACCGCATCGACCCGGCCAGCGGCAAAAAGCTGGGCGAGGAAAAGGACATTGCCCTGTTCCCGGCCAACCTGTTCGTTACGGGCAAAGACACGCTGCACCAGGCCATCAAAGACATTCAGTTCGACATGGTGCAGCAGCACGCCTACTTCGAAAAGGAGGGGCGCGATGCCGAAGCCAAGCGCATTGTGGAGCGCACCGAGTTCGACCTGGAGATGATTCGGGAGTTGGGCTACTGCTCAGGCATCGAGAACTACTCGCGCTACTTCGATGGCCGCATGCCGGGTTCGCGCCCGTTCTGCTTGCTCGATTATTTCCCGAAGGATTACCTGCTCATCGTCGACGAGAGCCACGTAACCATGCCCCAGATTCGGGCCATGTGGGGCGGCGACCGGAGCCGCAAAACGGCGCTGGTGGAGTATGGCTTCCGCCTACCATCGGCCATGGACAACCGCCCGCTTACGTTCAACGAGTTCGAGAGCATGTACCAGCAGGCTATTTTCGTATCGGCCACACCGGCCGATTACGAGCTGGAGCGCTCCGGCGGCGTGGTGGTGGAGCAGATCATCCGCCCCACCGGCCTGCTCGACCCCGAGATTGAAGTACGCCCCAGCATCAACCAGATCGACGACCTGCTCGACGAGGTGGACAACCGCGTGAAGCAAGGCGACCGGGTGCTCGTAACCACGCTCACCAAGCGCATGGCCGAGGAGCTTACCAAGTACATGGAGCGCCTGAACATCAAGGTGAGCTACGTGCACTCCGACGTGAAAACCCTCGACCGCGTGGAGATTTTGCGCCAGCTGCGCCTAGGTGAACTCGACGTGCTCATCGGCGTGAACCTGCTGCGCGAAGGTCTTGACTTGCCCGAGGTATCGTTGGTGGCGATTTTGGACGCCGACAAGGAAGGCTTCCTGCGCGACCAACGCAGCCTGATTCAGACCATGGGCCGCGCCGCCCGTAACGACCGCGGCAAGGTTATCATGTACGCCGACCGCATTACCGGCTCGATGCAACGCGCCATGGACGAAACCAACCGCCGCCGCGCTACCCAAATGGCCTACAACCTCGAGCACGGCATCACGCCCAAAACGGTGCGCAAGTCGCGCGAGGCGATTATGGAGCAAACCTCCCTCTCGGACTACCGCATCCCCGAGCCGCAGGCCTACGCCGGCCCCGACGAGGACGGTGGCGGCTTGGCCATTGCGGCCGAGCCCGTGGTGGCCATGATGAGCAAAGTGGACCTGGAAAAGCTCATCAAGCAAACCGAAAAGCAGATGGAAGCCGCCGCCAAGGAGCTCGACTTCTTGCAGGCCGCCAAGTTTCGCGACGAGCTGGCCTCGTTGCGGCAGTTGCTCAAGAGCAAGCGCGATTAAGCTTAGAATTGATTAACAACGCCGCCCACTTAAGCTTAATTTAGGTGGGCGGCGTTGTTGTGTGCGCTGATATGCTACCGCATCGATTCGCTGAGGGGCCTTGCCTACAGAAGCCCTGAGTCTTAATCGTTGGCTTTCTTCACGGCCGTGATTCCGCCGTCGCGCTCCAGCCGCACGGTGGCTAGCTGGGTTATGTCGTCGGTGTTGGCTGCGCTGCGCACCCCTTCCTGCAAATCGTGCTCGGTGATATTGTGGGCGCGCATGTTGTCGTGGCGCAGCTCGCCGTTTTCGGCCAGCACCACGGCCTTGCCCTTAACTAGCCGACCCAACGCCGAGCTGCGGTAGGTGGCCGAGGCTACCAAGCGGTGCAGGCCCACCATTACCGCGCAAGCCAGCAACGTGGCCCCAAACGGTGACGCCGCCACCACCGCCCGGCCAAGCACCGAGCCAATGATGATTTTCAGAACCACATCGAAGGAATACGTGCTGCCAAACGTGCGCTTGCCCGACAACCGCAGCAACAACAGCGCCACAACAAACACCACCACAGCGCGCAAAGACATTTGCAGCGGCGAAATGCTCTCGGCGGTGGCCTGCAGGCCCAGCAAGTCGTTGAGGAGTTGTTTCATGCGCTTGGCAGGCGGGTAGGGTGGACAGGAACACGCGGGTGTGCACCAAAAATGGCAAGGGGTATACCGCCACTACCAATGAGATGTTGCCTTGGGGTGCCGCATCACATAATTGTGCGTTGGCAACTGCAGCGGGAGCTGGTACTTTTGGGGACCCTAAACTCAACAGCTCTTTTGCCATGCGCAACCACCGTTTCCTCCGCCTGCTGCCCTTGTTGCTTTTGCTGATGCTGCCCTTGCTGCCGCAGCGCGCCCAGGCCCAATCCAAGCCTGCTTATCAGTACATGCAAATGACCACCATCGAGTCGATTGTGGCCGGTGGGTTGGGTCGCTCGCGGGTGCTCTTCACGCCCGAGTTCAAAGGCACGAAAGAAGCCCAGATGGAAAACCTGTTCAGCCTCACGGGCATCAACATCAACAACGTAAAAGCCAACGAAGAAACCATCCTGCGCTACCTCAGCGAGGTGACGGCCGAGGGCTGGGAGCTGTTCCAGGTGACGCCGCTGACTCAAACTCTGCAAAACACCGGCACCACCGGCCAAGGCATATTCCTGACGCGCTACACCTTCCGGAAAGCCAAGTAGCCCGAGTTGCCATTGCCCGCATACAGCAACGCCCTAGGTAAGCACCTAGGGCGTTGTTTTTTAGAACCTGAGGCGGGCGTATGCCCGTGCTAGATTAGTGCTGTTGCTCGCGGAGTTGCTTCAAGCGCACATACGTCTGCTTGGCATGGGCGTACTGCCGCTCCACTTCGGCGCCCAGGGCACCTAGGAGAGCCGGTTCGCGCAGGGTTTTTTCGTACGCTTTCAGGGCCCACTCTTCGCCGTAAATGTTGTCGTCCAGAATGGCCTTCTCGTCGTGGCCGGTTACGGTGGCCTTGGCTTTCATCCAGGCGCGGTAGATTTTGCCTTTGCGGGTGGTGCCGTGCTCGTACTCGGCGGCTTTGTCGCGCAGGTACGTGTTCAGGCGCGCGGCAAACGCGTGGCTTTTGCCCGCCAGCTCGTGGTAGTAGTCGCGCAATTCGGCGTCGCGACTTTCGTGGTGGGCCCGGCGGTAGCCATCCACGCGGTCGTTTACAAACAGCAGCAGCTCGTGCAGGGCTTTGGCCTGTTTACGACTGCGCTTCTGCACGCGCTTCGTTGCTTTGGCCTTGCCGCCGCCGCGCAGTAGCAGCCAGCCACCTAGGGCCAGGGCTCCAGCGGCAAGCAGCTTTTCCGAAGTAGTGAGCCGGCGCCAGGTATCGCCGGAGGTTTGCGTGGCCCGACGAAGCATCTGCTTGGCGTTGTCGGCATTGCTGCCCTGCAGCAGGTTGGTGGCTTTGTCGAGCCAAGGCTGCACAGCGGCAGTCAGCTCCTGGCCAATCTGACCTTGGGTAGTACCTAGGGAAGCATTGGGCTGGCCGGCGGCGTTGTCGGGCAAGCGGCTATCGTTGGGTTGGCTCATGGTGCACGGGTTAGAAAGCGGATGACTAGAGCTATCTAAATCGCAGCACCGGGCGCAAAGGTTACGAGTGCAGTGCTGGCTTTTGAGTTACCGTCCCAGGTGGTTCTTTACCTTCGTGCATCGCGGGTTTGATTCAGGAGGTAAACTGGATTTGAAAGATTCCGAAACAACCAGCGCCCCAAAAGCAAATCAGCCACTCAGTATTGCTGCTAAGTGGCTGATTTAGAATGAGCGGGAAACGAGGCTCGAACTCGCGACCCTCAGCTTGGGAAGCTGATGCTCTACCAACTGAGCTACTCCCGCTGATGATGGTAAAGCAAAAATACGGGGTTAAATCAGATTCGCAACAACGGTGCGGCGCGTATAAGCAGCAAACCAGTTGTTTTGCTGCATGCCTACTTCGCGCCTAAAGCCCGGTTCGCGCCGCCTCGTCGGCTTGTTGTTTATTGTTGCCGGCGGTTTGCTGGTAATTGCGCAGGTGCTCCGGTTTGGGGTGGTAGCCAGCGAGTGGAACGGCGCCGGTTGGGCCGGCGTGAACAACACCTACCTGATCATGTCGGTGCTGATGCTGGTGGTGGCCGTGCTGCTGATCCGCTTCGGGTGGCGCATGCGGCGCGACGGGCACATATCGGACGAACCCGGTGGCGGTGCCATTACCTAACGAGCACTTGCCCGTGGCGGCAGCTTGGTAGTTGCCTGGCCCACCGGCTTGCGCTTCCTAACTTGCCGCGCTATGTCATCTCCGCTTCGCATTACCACCGCCAAACGCAGCGCGGCCACGGCTGCACAACTGGCCGAACTAGGCCGCCGCACGTTTCACGAGGCCTTTGCTGCCCAAAATACGCCCGAGGACATGGCCGAGTACCTCGCGCAAACCTTCGGCCCCGACAAACAGCTAGCCGAGCTGCAGGCGCCGAACGCGACCTTCTTTCTGGCAATGCTGCAGCAGGAGCCTGTGGGGTACGCCAAGCTCATCGTGCCATCGGCCCTAGGTGCTGAGCCGGGCGCCGATGTGAGCACCCGGGCCGAAATTCAGCGCCTGTACGTGCTGGAGGATTGGATTGGTACCGGCTTGGGCGCCTCGCTCATGCGCCGCTGCATTGAAGAAGCGCGGCAGCGTGGTTGCCGCTCGGTGGTGTTGGGCGTGTGGGAGAAAAACACGCGCGCCATCGAGTTTTACCGCCGTTTTGGCTTCAAGCAAATTGGCGGCGTCGACTTTAAGCTGGGCCAAGACCTGCAGCACGACATCATCATGCGCAAGGGACTGTAATACCGAGAGGCTAGGCTTCGTTGGCAGCAGGTGCCTACATTTGGGCAGCTACCGCACCTAGGGCGGCGGCTGCATACAGGAACACTGAACGCGTGCTTATGCTTTGCTGCCAACGCCTGCGGGCGCTGCTAATGCTTACCGGATGCTGGGCCCTGCTTGCCCTAGGTGCTTGCTCGCCGCCAGGGGGGCAGAGCACCGAGGCGGCGCCCCCTACCGGGCACTACGAGGGCACGTTTACGGCAAATGGCACGCCGCTGCGTGTGGTACTCGATGTGCGGCAGGATACCACGCAGGCGTTACAGGCCGAGGTATACTTTCCGGAGTGGTTGCTGCTGGGATTTTCGGCCGAGCAACTGCGCTACGAGCATCCGCAGCTGAGCTTTGTGCACCGCCAACCCGAGGGCCGCACTATGCAGTTCAGCTTGCGGCACGAAGGAAATTTCCTGCAAGGGGCTTTTAAAACCGATTCGTTGCAAGCTGAGGTGCTGTTGATTCGGCGCGACCAAGCACCACCCAGGCCGTACCGCGAAGTGGCCATGCGCTGGCAAACCGCTGCGGGCCCAACTACCGGTACGTTGCTGATACCCAACGATACCGTGCTGCTACACCCCGCCGTGCTGCTGCTCCACGGCAGCAACGCGCCGCACCAGCACGAGCTCAGCAGCTACGCCAGTTGGCTCGCCCGGCATGGCATTGCCACGTTGGTGTTTGATCGGCGCGATGCCCGCGCCCCCAAAAACCGGCCGCCGCAATTTGGGCTGAACGACCTGGCTGCCGACGCCGCGGCGGCCCTCCGCACGCTCAAGCAGAACCCGGAAATTGATTCGACGCGCGTAGGATTGTGGGGCATCAGCCAGGGAGCTACGGTGGCCGCCCTGGTAGCTGGGCAGCCAAGCAGGCCCGCTGCCTTTGTGGTGGGCGTGTCGGCGCCGGGTATGTCGTTGGCCGATGTGGTGCAGTACCAAAACGAAGAAGCCTTGGCGAAGCAAGGCGCTACCAAAGCCGAGCAAGCACAAGCCTGGCGCACCTTTGAGGCACTGGAGCGCTACGTGCGCCGGCCCACCAGCAAAACCGAAACTGCCAAGACCACTGAGTTGCTGAGCAGCGCGTTGCAACAGCCGTGGGCGCGTTTCACCACCTTGCCCCAGCAATTGCCCGATACAGCCGCCATCCGTACCAACTCGTACTGGCGCGAGCTGAATTACAACCCACGCGATGCTTGGCAAGCTGTGCGCGTGCCGGTGCTGCTGCAATACGGCACCCACGACGAGCGCCTCGATGCCCGCGCCAGCGCCGAAAGGCTGCGCTTGGCGGCGGGCCGGCGCGGTACCTCCCTGGTACGCGTGTACGCCGGCGCCAACCACGAGCTGATTTTGCCCGCCACCACAGTAGCCGAAGGCGAAGCAAGCCAGCAGTGGCAATGGCCGCGGCCCGTGCCCGGCTACCTCGAAGAGCAACTCGAGTGGTTGCTGGAGCGCGCCAGCAAGTAGCCGCCTAGGGCTTGGCGTTGCCATTGCCGCGGTGGCCTGCGGCTGAAGCAGAGGTATCAGCAAGCCAAGCCGCTATTCGATTAAGTGCTCAATTAAAAGTGCCGTAGTCTCTAGGGCGTCATGCTTATCTGGCGTCCGCAAAGTCGAAACATCTCTACCGCTTCGCCCGGGCATATTCAACGAAGCGGTAGAGATGCTTCGACAGGCTCAGCATGACGTGCTTTTGTGCGCGCCGAAATTTCTCACCGGTCATCCTGATGCAGGAAGGTTGACCAGCAAAACAGGCGGCTTCGGTTTGCTATGCCACGCGCTGGCACCTAGGGCAACGGGCACGCGGCTTAGGCGCTTACACCAGCAGCAAGCCCTTTTCGCGCAGCAGCAGCCATTGCGGCGAAATCAAGAAGGCCTCGAAGCTCATGCCTGCTTCGGCGGCGGGGTAGGTAGCGGCTACTTCCTTCAGCAGTTGCTTGGTATCGTAATCGGTGGCTAGCGCACCTAGGAGCTGGTGCAGCCAACGGCCAATTACGGGGGTAGTCTTCAACTCGAAGTCCTCGGCTTGTTCGTAGAAGGTCAGCACCGCCTGCTCAATCTGGCGGCCTTTCTTCTGGCGCGTTTCCAAGCGCAGCTCCGGGGCATTGCCGAGCCAGAACACGCGCATGTTTTGCTTGGCCGAGTCGGGCTTGCCGGTCTCGGCGAGGGCCGAGTCGATGAGGTTGCGCGGCACCGTGGTGCGCGGCACCCGAAAATCAAACCAAAACTGCAGCGGCTCGTCGAGGGCTACGCCGTGCATGTAGTTGTACAGGGCCTTGGCGAGGCCCGGGCCAAACTGTTCGTGGTCGGCGCCGGTGGGGTCGTCGTGCCACAGGTCGTTCCAGGCAAAGCCTTCGAACTCGGGGCCGATTTGCGCCACCTGGTACTTTGCGGGGTTTTTGCCCACGGGCGAATGGGCCGTCATGGCGAAGCGGTGCCAAAAGCCCGACTGCACCACGCCGGCCGCTAGCAGCTGGCGCACCACCTCCAACGAGTCGATGGTTTCTTGCACGGTTTCCGTTGGGAAGCCGTACATCAGGTAAGCGTGCACCATAATACCGGCTTGCGTGAAGCCGTCGGTTACGCGGGCTACCTGCGCAATGCTTACGCCCTTCTCCATCAGCGCCAGCAGGCGGTCGGAGGCTACCTCCAAGCCACCCGATACCGCAATACAGCCCGAAGCGGCCAGCAGGCGGCACAAGTCGGGCGAAAAGGTTTTCTCGAAGCGGATGTTGCCCCACCACGTAATGCTCACGCGGCGCTTCAGCAACTCAATGGCTAAGTCGCGCAACGCCAGGGGCGGGGCCGCTTCATCCACAAAGTGGAAGCCGGTTTGCCCGGTTTGCCGCACAATCTGTTCGATGCGGTCGACCAGGAGCGTAGCCGGCGCAGTTTCGTAGCGGCTGATGTAGTCGAGGGTAACGTCGCAGAAGGAGCAGCGCTTCCAGTAGCAGCCGTGCGCCACCGTGAGCTTGTTCCAGCGGCCGTCGCTCCAAAGGCGGTGCATCGGGTTCAGCACTTCAATCACCGAGAGGTACTCCGTCAGCGGCAGGCCGTCGTAGTCGGGGGTGCCTACCTCGGTGTGCGGGATGTTGGCATCCTGGCAGCCGTTGAGGTATTCTACCTGACCTAGGGCGTTGCGGTGGAAGGTGCGCTGCAGCTGGCCTAGGTCGCGCTGGCCCCGGAAGTAGTCGAGCAGCTTCAGCCACGGACCTTCGCCGTCGTCGAGGGTGAGGTAATCGATGTAATCGAAGAACCGGGGCTCCCGAATTTGGCGCAGCTCGGTGTTGGGGTAGCCGCCGCCCATCAGGGTTTTCACCTCGGGCCGCAGTTGCTTGAAGTGCTTGGCCAAGCGCAAAGCACCGTAGAGGTTGCCGGGAAAAGGCACCGAAAAGCCAATTACATCGGGCTGCTCGCGCTCGAGCACCGCCGTGCCCAACTCCAGCAGCATTTCATCAACCAAGTTGGGGGCCTGCTGCAAGGCCGTGTGCATGGGCTCGAAGGAGGTAGCCGTAAGCCCCAAGTGCTCGGCGTAGCGGCTGAGGCCAAACTGCGGCCCCACGGTTTCCTTGACGAGGTCGTTGAGGTCTTCGAGGTACAGCGTGGCCAGGTGGCGGGCCTGATCGGTAAGGCCCATGGTGCCGAAGGCCGTTTCGAGGTCGGCCACTTGATCGAAGCGGGCGGCCTCGGGCAGGTAGCGGCCGTGGCAAATGCGCGGGGCCAGCGTCAGGTCTTTGTTCTGCAGAAAGCGAATGACCGGTTCGATGGTCATTTCGTAGCGCCGCCGCAGGCGCAGCATCCGGCGGGCGTTGTCGCTCAGCTCAAAGGCGCCTTGCTCCACGGCATCGAACACGCGCCGCAGCCCCGTAGCTGAAAACAGCTTCAGCACCAGTTCAATCCCTAGGTCGGCCTGCGCCACTTGGAACCCCTGGCCGCGCAAGAAACCGGTGATGTAGGCCGTGGCAGGGTAGGGGGTATTAAGCTGCGTGAGCGGCGGCGTAATGAGCAGGATGCGGGGCGTAGAATTCGTTGGCACGGGGCAACAACCGCCAAACGGCGGCAAAGGTGCCGCAAAGGTATGGTAACCTGAGGCAGTGCTGCGTTACGCTATCTGATCGAGCGAAGTGCGCTCGGGGTTGGCTTTGTATTCGGTTACGGTTTGGCCAGTTACCTGCCTGAACTGCGTGCTGAGGTGTTGCGAACTGCTGTAGCGCAGCTCATCGGCTATTTCGGCAAGGGTTTTCTCGCCGTAGCTCAGCAGCTCCTTCACGCGCTCAATCTTGAGGCGAATAAGGTACTTTTCGAGGGTGATGCCCACCACCCGCGAAAACAGCTTGCTCAGGTGGGCGTACGAACCATCCAAGCGCTCGGCCAAAAAAGCCGACGTGGTTAGGGGCGCGCGGGCCGTGCGCAGGTGCACCAGGTAATCGGCCAGGGCAGTTTTTACTTGCTCCACCAACTGTTCGTCTTTGCTCTTGAGTAGCTCGAAGCCCTCGGCCTGCAGCAACGGCTGCAGCTGTGCAAGGTCGGCGGGGGTGCTGTCGTCGAGCAACGCATGACCTAGGGTTACTTCCAGCGGGCGCAGGCCGGCTTGTTCCAAAACGGATTTCACCGTGCTGATGCAGCGCGGGCAAACCATGTTTTTAATGTGCAGTTCGGTGCTCACGAGGTGGCGTCTTGCTCCGACATCCGCGACGATGCCGGACGGTTAGGCTTGGGCGCAGCCGGGCGGCTGCGGCGCTTGGGCTGCGGCGTGGGGGCCTCGGCCCAAGTGCGGCCAAACCAGTTGTCGGCCGCCCAGTTCACAAACGGTACCACCGCTAAAAAAGTCACGCTCAGCAACGTAAACCACACCAGCGTGGCGCCAACCAACCGGCCGAAGAAGCTACTGTCGAGCCCAAACAGGTAGGCCACCAGGGCAAACGATAGCACTGCGCTGATGCCCAGCAGCAGGCCGGCCCGGCGCAGCAACGGCTGGTACTGAAACGCGGGTTTAGACGAACGACGACGAGGAGCAGCCATGGCGCAAAGATATCAGCTGGCAACTGCGGGGCGGGCAATGCACCTAGGGTACGCGGGTTGGCAAGGTAGCAGTAGCCGCAAACCCTCGCAAAATCAGCTGCATAACCAATCCGCCGAAATGGCGTTTGTGCTAGCGTAGCGCTACCGCCGGGCTTGGCGGCTGCGTATATTGCCCCGACACTATTTACCTACTCCCTCACTGCCATGAACACCTCTCTCAACTTGCTGCGCCCCTTCCGGTACTTGGGTGCGGCCCTGCTGCTGGCCGTTGGCTTGGCCGCCTGCAGCACCGGTACCGAATCGGGCGACACGAACGTGGAACGCAGCGACGAAAAAATCTCCCTCGACCCCGGTGCCCGGCACCCGTCGGGAGGCGTCGACAGCGCCCGCATTCAGCGCGATACCACCACCAGCTTGCGCGAAAGGCAATACCAGCAAGCCCGCCAGTCGAAAGACCGCAACAACGACGGCCGCGCCGACTAACCTCCGCCAATGGTCCTTTACGCAACAAGGCCCCGCTTCCACCTAGGGAGCGGGGCCTTGTTGCGTAGGCCGATGGGCAGTGGCTGCCTAGCGGAACGAAATGTCGCCCGGAATCAGGCCGACGCCGAACGAGTCGATAGCCGTGCCAGCGCTGTTGTACCGAATGGCTTTGCCATCGGCGGTGTACGAACCTAGGGCGCCGTACAGCTCGCCGTCGGTCGGGTCGACGTTGATGACCATGAAGCTGCGGCGCACAAACGGGGCCGTGGGCAGAGCGGTGGCCGAGCTGGGCATGCGGTACACAGCGCCGCCGTAGCGGTAGTATAACTGCGCGCCGTTGGGCGACACGCTTAGGTCGGCCGCTCCGCTCGAGGCAAACGTGAGGGTTTGGCGCGTAGCCGGGGTGGCGGGCGCAAAGCGGTGCAGCGCAGCCGGCGTTTTCGAGAGAACCGGGTAGTTGGGCGCGCCGCCGTAACGGGTAATGCCGCCGCACAACACCCACAGGTTGCCGTCAACGTCCTTTACTAGGTTCTGCGGGCCGTCGGTAAAGGTGAGCGTGGCTTCGGCCGCGTCGGTGGCGGTGTTGATAACGGTTACGGAGTTCTCGTCGGAGTTGGGCACGTACAGCTTGCCGTTGGCCAGCAAGGGTTGCTCGGGGTTTCGGCCCACGTCGATGGTTTTGGTAACCTGGTAGGTGTTCAGATCGATAACCGACACACGCCCGGCAGTGTAGTTGGGGTAGCTGCCCTGCCACTCGGTTACATATGCCTTGTTGGCGGGGCCGGCCACTAGGTAGCGCGGCTGCGAGAGGTTGCCAATTTGGCCCACCGAACGGAAGTCGGCAGCGTTTACAATCTCCACTTTGCCGCTGTTGTTGGCCACGATGTACAGCTTATCGCCGATGGGCGTAACCGACTGCACCACGTCGCCGGCCGCGCGGCCGTTGGCGCGCCGGAAGGGGTCTTTGTCGGCTTGCTTGTTGGGCTTGTCGTAAGCCGTAACCGAGCCGCTGGGCGTGCCATAGTTGCCTTGGTTGGCCACGTACACCGCTTTGGTTACCTGCGGAGCCGGCTGCTCTTTGTTGTCGTCGGAGGGGTTGCAGGCGCCCAGCAGGAGGGCTGTTGCTACCAGCGCGGGTAGCCACGGGCGGCGCATCAAAAGTTGCATGTTTGCGGAAGTGAGTGTAGTGAAAGAGAATGATGTGGTTCAGCCGGAAGCCACTAGTGCCAACCTAGGCGCAGGCTCAGCAAAGCCGAGCGGCCAGGCATGGCACGGCCGGCGTAGTTCTGGTAACTTTTGTTGGTGAGGTTATAGCCCTGCACCAAGCCTGTGAGGGTGTAGCGCCCTAGGTGCATGGTGCGGCCGGCGCTAGCGTGCAGCAAAGCGTAGCCGGGCAGGTAGTCATCGGCCGAGGCGGTAGTGTAGCGGTAGCCCGTAAACACACCATTAAGGGTAAGCTGCCAATTGCGCCATGCGTGTTGCGTACCCACCGAAGCCGAGTGGAGCGGCACGTAGCGCAACTGATTGCCAATGGGGTCGAGGTCGGCGGCGTAGCCGCTTACCTTACGGGCTTGGGTATAGGCGTAAGCCGCCGTGGCGCTAAGCCAGTACCGGCCTAAGTGCAGTTGAGCTTGCGTACTGGCCTCGAGGCCACGGCTGCGCACGCGGCGCACGTTGCGCGGCGCCAGCGTAGGTGCTTCAATCCACTCTACCCAGTTATCAACCAGTAAGCTGTAGGCCGTCAGGTCGGCTTGCAGGGCTACGGGCAATTGCGTGCCCAGCAAAGCTTCGTAGTGCAGCCCGCCTTCGTAGCCGACGCCGGTTTCGGGCAGTAATTCCTGGCGTTCTACACCGCCCCAGTACCGCTCGTTCAGGGTAGGCGCACGGTAGCTCCGGGCCGCGTTGGCTTTCAGCCAGAGCTGCTGTTGCTGCCTGCGCCACAGCTGGTATTCGGCACCTAGGGTTGGCGCTACGGGGGCGCGCCGGCCGGGCAGCACGGCCTGGCGCGCGTTTAGCGTAAGGCGTAGGCGGGCCGTGGGGTCGTAGCGCAGCAGGGCAAAGCCGGCGTAGCGTTGCTCGGTAATGTGCCGCCGGTAGCCATCCACATCGGCCACGAAGTGTTGGGCCTCGGCGCCCAGGCGCAAGCTGGCATTGGGGCGCCACTGCAGGGTGTGCTCGGCTTGGGCCTGCCACACCACCGTAGCCGAGTTGCTGGGCTGTACATTGTCGTTGTAGTAGCGAATATTGTCGGCGAAGCGGGCGGCGCGCACGGTGGTTTCGCTGTGGGTTCCGCGCCGGCGGTAACCCAGTACCACCCGGCCGCTCTCATCCTGCTGGCGGGCGTGTGCATCAACCGAACCAACGGATGGCTGAATTTCGCGGTCGGAGCGGGTAAACCACGCCGCACCCGTTAGCTCGGCTTTAGGGCTGAGCTGCAAGCTGAGCTGCTGCGTAAAGCTGCTTTGCTGCAACGCTGCGCTGGCTTGGCGCCGCCGTACGGGGCCACCGAAGTCGAGAGCGGTGTACGGGAAGTTGTTTTCGGAGGAGCGCACCAGCAGGCTGGTTTGCACAGCCACGTGCTCGTCGCGGTGGATGCCGTCGAAGCTCACGGCGCCGTAGCCGAAACTGCCCGCCTCAAGAGTAGCGCTTACCTGCTGGCCCAGCCTAGGTGTGGCCGAGCCCAGCACCACGGCGCCACCCATGGCGCCGGTACCGTAAAGCGCAGCGGCAGGGCCGTGCTGCACGCTTATTTGTTTCACCGAGGTCACGGGCAGCAGCGCCATGTCGGCCTCGCCGAGGGTAGGAAAGTTAATGCTGAAGCCATTCCAGAGCACGGCCGTATGCCGCCCCGAGGTGCCCCTGATCGAGAGCGTAGCCAACTGCCCCGGGCCGTAAGTGCGCAGGTACAGCGGTGTGCGGGCCGATAATGCATCGGCCACCGAAGCCGATTTAAACGGCGCCAGCGCGGCCGAGTCGAGCACGGTAAAGCGGCTGCCGGCGGCATAGCGCGTGGGGCGCAAGCCCTGCACTTGTACTGATGGCAGCACTTGCCGAGCCGTATCGGGTGGGGTAGGGGAGCGTTGTGCTTGCGCCTGGGTACTAGCCGAGGTGCTGAGCAATAATGCTGCCGTAGCCCAGCCGCTGCCCAGCAGCCGGAAGGGGGGGAAAGTGTACATCCGAACCAAAATTTTCGGGGTCGAAAAATTCGGTTCAGAACCCTGCGCGCAACCCGTAAGGCCACTCGCAAAGCCGAGTCAGAATCAGGGAAAATAGCCCGTTGCGGCAACTTCGGGCCGAAATCGATTCATTCTCCGCCCGTCCTCCGCAGGCGCCGAACACTAGAGTTGCACGGGCAGGTCTCCTGACTTGCTTCGGCGCCGGGCGGCCTTCCCATTCCTCCAGCCTAGGTGGCTTTCGCAGGAACAGTGGCGAAGAGAGGCTCGGCGCAGGGTACGGTGAAGCTCACAGTTGCGGGGACAGTCGCCGAATCTCACGGCATTCCCTTTTCAGCCTCGCCCCACAATCGGGGTTTGGCCACCCATGCACCAGCAAAGATACGCAGCGTTTCGGATTTGCTTGATTACACGGATTTTTTGCACACGCGTGTTATCCTTGCGGCAAACATAACCGCACGCGGACCACAGCTACGTATAGCCGAGCATGAAGCTTACGCACGACTACTACCGCCAGCCCGATGTGGTGGCGCTGGCCCGCGACATGCTCGGCAAATACCTGTTTAGTTGCATCGATGGGGTGCTGACCGGTGGCCGCATTGTTGAGACGGAAGCCTATGCCCACATAGGCGACCAAGCCTGTCACTCGCACCTAGGGCGTTTCACCAAGCGCACCAGCGTGATGTACGAAGCCGGTGGGGTGGCCTATGTGTACCTCATCTACGGCCGCTACGCCCTGTTCAATATCATCACCAACGAAGCCGGCAAGGCCGACGCGGTGCTGATTCGGGGGATCGAGCCTACCGAGGGCGTAGCCGAAATGCAACTGCGCAGGGGCATCACCAGCGCCACGCCCAAGCTTACCGCCGGCCCGGGTTTACTCACGCAGGCCCTAGGTATCAGCACCAAGCACTACGGCACCGACCTCACCGGCAACCTCATCTGGCTCGAAGACCTAGGCGAGCAAGTGCCCGATGAGCAAGTAGTAGTCAGCCCCCGCGTAGGCATCGACTACGCCGGCGACGATGCCGCGCTGCCGTGGCGTTTCCGCATACGGGGCAGTAAATGGACGAGCCCAGCCAAGTAAGCAAGGCAATAAGCGAAAGCGCCCGAACCACCTGGTTCGGGCGCTTTCGCTTATTGCTGTTCGGAGCTTGTGCTTGGGTGATGGTTGAGCCGGTCGCAAACCAATACAATTAGGCGGCCGCGCAAATCGGTGGTGGCTAGCAAGTAGGTGGTACCGCCTTCCCGTATGCCCGTGCGGTACCGGAAATCGGCTACCGAGTCGGGGAAGTTGCGCACTGTTACGTGGGCTCTTTGGTCAGCATCGAGGTGGGCAAGTAGCTCCTTCTTGTCGTATTTGCACACCGCCCGGCACTGGAATATGCGGCCCGGGAAATCCTCGCGCAGCGTGTGCGAGGTGTACAGGTGGCTGTGCTGGTGCAGCTTCAAGAGGTTGTAACTAGCCCCAACGCTCTTAAACCCGCCGGCCTTTAGCACGGCCACGTTGGGCTCGTAGATGTAGGTCTGCGGTTCGGCGTAGCGCGGTGTAGCCTTGGCTTCGCGGGTGCGGTTGGTACGGAAGGATTGCTCGCGCCCGTCGCGCATTAAGTTGATGGTCAGGCGTTCCGGGTCTACGGCTGCTTCCTGCCCCAACTCATAAAGCACTTCTTTGCACTCGTTATCCACGGCTACTACCCACAACCGGCGTACGCGGCCAAGCTCCTGCAGCGCCTGCTCCACATCGAGCATGGGCGAGGTTTTCAGCAAAATGCGCTCGGCTTTGCGCAGCAGCAACGGCAGCAGGCGCAGCACGTCGGGCTCGCAGTCGGCCAACCGAAAGATCTTCTTATCGGCGGTGTCGCGGCGGGCCGGGTCGAGGTACAGCCAGTTAAAGTAGCCGTCGGGCTGCTCGCGCAACCACGCGGCTGCGTCGCCCACGTGCACCTGCACGTTGCCAATGCCCAATATACCGAGGTTGTGGCGCACCACCTCGGCCAGCTGCGCGTTACGCTCCACGTAGTGCACCTCGCCTACTTGCTGGGCAAAGTGGCTGGTATCTACCCCAAAGCCACCGGTAAGGTCGGCAACGCGGGCGCCTGCTACCAACTCGGCCTTAAACGCAGCCGTGCGAGCCGACGAAGCTTGCTCAACAGATAAGGAAGCCGGAAATACCAGATCGGGGTTGGCAGCCCAAGCAGGCAGCTTGGCTTTGGCCTTTTGGCGCGCCTGAATCTGCTGCACCAATTCGCGTACGGGCAGATCGGGGTAGCGCCGGGCTTGCAGCGCCAGCGTAGCAGGGTCATCGTGCAGATGCTCGGCTACGTACTGCCGAGCCGCTGCCGACAGCGAAACATCCATCACAGTCGAAATGCGCTTTTTAACAGCGCTAAGGTAAGCAGCCTAGGTTAGCGCAGCGTCCAGCCCACGAGCAGCTGCGGACGACCGGTGGGTGCCGTCACGCCCAGCACATCGGGCTTAACCTGCATAAATCCCATACGGCGCGCCGACGGCAAGGTGGCGTTGTGCGCCTCTACCGCCCGAATAAAATGCTCGTTGGTGCGGTGGGTAATCAGCGCGTTGCTGAGCAAGCTGCCAATGGCTACCCCAATAGCTACCTTTTGGGTATTGTTGAAGTATTGTTGCTCATCGCCGCTCAGTACCTGCTGAGCGTACACGCCCGCCGCACCCATAAATACGGCCCGCTCGCCCAGCAGCATCCACTTTTGGCGGCGGTAGCGGTTAAGGCTAGCCAACGCTTCGGCGTCGTGAGCTACACAGGGGCGCAGGCGCTGGCCAAAGAATCCGGCGTTCTGGTAATCTTCGGTGTTGCCCGTAGCAAACCAGAAATTTTTCTGGCGGCCGTTCAGCCCGCGGTCTTGGTCTTCGGGGCTTAGTTTAATGTACTGAACCGGCTTTTTGGGCGCTTGGGCATGCGCGACACCCGCCAGGCCCAGTGCCAGCGGCAACGACAAAGCAAAACGGCGGCTTCTAGGTGCAAAAGCCAGCGAGAAGGATAGGAGCATGATGCAAAGGTAGGTGGCAATCACCCAGAAATAATTATATCTCTGGATATAATCCGCTCAACACTAGGCTGCCCCGATACGTTCGGAAATTCTTGAGTTTACCACAGCCCGTTGCTGCCGTTGGGTTTGGCCATAAACCCAACCTAGGCCCGGGCGGCCAGCAAGCCAACGAGCTAATAACTTGTTTTATACCTCTTTTATTGTTGCCTGCGAACCACTTGCCTCTCCTAGGTGCCTGCCTGCCGTTTGCTGGCAAAGGCCAACAAATTGGCTACCTTTGTGGTTGGATTGCGAAAATTCCAATATTATGGTTGAGACGACCTACGTACCTTACAAGGTAAAAGACATTTCGCTGGCCGAGTGGGGCCGCAAGGAAATCCGCTTGGCCGAGGCTGAAATGCCGGGCCTGATGGCCTTGCGCGCGCAGTACGGCGCCAGCAAGCCCCTGCAAGGTGCCCGCATTGCCGGCTGCTTGCACATGACCATCCAAACGGCTGTACTCATCGAAACACTGAAGGAGCTGGGCGCCGACGTAACCTGGTCGTCGTGCAACATCTTCTCGACGCAAGACCACGCCGCCGCAGCTATTGCCGCCGCCGGCA
The DNA here is from genome assembly GCF_003574965.1 of Hymenobacter oligotrophus. NCBI lineage: Bacteria > Pseudomonadati > Bacteroidota > Cytophagia > Cytophagales > Hymenobacteraceae > Hymenobacter > Hymenobacter oligotrophus. Next base: position 3,726,270 of record NZ_CP032317.1, read on the forward strand.
CGCCAGTGTACGCTTGGAAGGGCATGAACGAAGAAGAATTCAACTGGTGCATTGAGCAGACGTTGTTCTTCGGCGAGGAGCGCCAGCCCCTGAATATGATCCTTGACGACGGCGGCGACCTCACCAACATGGTGCTCGACCGCTACCCCGAACTGGTGTCTGGCATCCGCGGTATCTCGGAGGAAACGACTACCGGCGTGCTGCGCCTCGTGGAGCGCATGAAGGCTGGCAAACTGCCGCTGCCCGCTATCAACATCAACGACTCGGTTACCAAGTCGAAGTTTGATAACAAGTACGGCTGCAAAGAGTCGGCTGTGGACGCTATCCGCCGCGCTACCGACGTAATGATGGCCGGCAAAGTAGCCGTTGTAGCCGGCTACGGCGACGTAGGAAAAGGTACCGCCGCCTCGTTGCGTGGTGCTGGCGCCCGCGTTATCGTAACGGAAATCGATCCGATTTGCGCCCTGCAGGCTGCTATGGACGGCTACCCCGTGAAGAAGATGGCCAACGCCGTGAAAGAGGCTGACATTGTCATCACCGCCACCGGCAACTGCGACATCGTAACCGAGGAGCACTTCCGGGCCCTGAAGGACAAGGCTATCGTCTGCAACATCGGTCACTTCGACGATGAAATCGATATGGCTTGGCTGAACCAGAACTACGGCCACACCAAGGACACCGTGAAGCCGCAGGTTGACATTTACACTATCGAGGGCAAAGAGGTAATCATTCTGGCTGAAGGCCGCCTCGTGAACCTGGGCTGTGCTACCGGCCACCCCTCGTTCGTAATGTCGAACTCATTCACGAACCAAACGCTGGCGCAACTGGAGCTGTGGCAGAACCACGGCCAGTACGAGAACAAGGTGTACACCCTGCCCAAGCACCTCGACGAAATGGTTGCTCGCCTGCACCTTGAGAAAATCGGTGTAGAGCTCGAGGAGCTCAACGACAAGCAAGCCGGCTACATCGGCGTAGCTGTGGAAGGCCCGTTCAAATCGGACCTGTACCGCTACTAAGCGCTGCTTAGCCTAAGCAAAAAGCCCCGCCTGATGCGTCAGGCGGGGCTTTTTGCTTGTTTGTAGTATGAAGTTTTAGATGTCAGATCAACAATTAGGTTGTCGAAGCTACTTAATATGTATAGTATATATATGATCAAATTCAATGGGTTGAATGATAAAATTTTGAATAAGAGCGTTTTATTACAATGTCTTTTGCTTGGTACACAGATTCATTCCGATTGGCTGCACTTGAAAGGGCTATGAATCCCACCGAGAAGGGGTATGTAATTCGGCAAGGCGGCTGAATATAGTAACTGCTAAACCTTGCGAGTGGACGAGAAACAAGGAGGATTGGCACAGCACCAAGTGTTATTCAGCACATTAAATAGTGATTTACGTTGGTAGTAGGACAAAGGTTTTAAAGTAGTTATTACCTTTGCGGCGTAGTGTGTTCCTGCCCTCGCGAAGCGATTCAATATACTTTTCATACCTTTTGATGAAAGCACAATTACTGGCAACAGCTGTCTGCTTGGCTATGGTGCCGACAGCAGTATTTGCGCAAAGAGACCTGCCCAGGGAAACGGTAGTCGGACCGCAGCCCGCTGTTACGGCAACTCCACAAGCCGTGGCTCAACGCACGGCAGCCACCTGTACGGCTACCACTACGCTCGATTTTTCGCAACGCACTGTCAACGAGAGTTGGAAAAATTTAGCACCCTTTGTGGTAGGTGGCTCCCCTAATAATACCACTATTAGTACAGCTGGAACTTATGTTGAGCCTGGGACCGGTAATCAAACTTTTCTATTTATAGATGACCCCGCGGATACTTATTTTGGGGTCAAAAACCTGGTTTGGTACACTGACTATATATCACAGACTAATGCTACTACGCAAATAGTTTTTTCGTTCAACCGTCCGGTGAATGGGTATTCGTTTCGTATCCAAGACATCGACGATAATAACAGCAACTACACCGATGAGGTGACGCTGGATGCATATCAAAGCAACGGTACGCTACTCAGCTTCAACAACGCTGCCGATGCTACCGCTGCTATAAATAATTCAGCTTACGTCAGGCGCATAAACAATACCTTGGAAGGTCTTCAGCAAAACCCCGACTTGCAGCAAAACGGCTCGGCGACGGTTACCTTCAATAAGCCTATTACTCGGCTGGTTATTACCTACCGCAACATTATCAATGCTACACCTGGGGTGCAGTACATTGGCATTGATAACATGACGTGGTGCACCCAAGCTAACGTAGCCACCACCATTAACGGCCCGGCTCGCGCTATTGCAGGTTCGCAAGTGACGTACACAGTTGCTACTACGGCTTCGGGCGACTACGCGGCGCCTAACGTACAGCCACAGGTGCAACTTGTACCTGGTTTGAACTCCCAAAGCCCTGTGTTTCCGGCGGGTAGCAGCTACAACAACACTACCGGTTTGCTAACGCTGGCCACCATCCCCACGCTAGCTGTGGGTACCACCAATACCTCGGAAATTCGGTTTAACATGCCGAACTCGACAGTGACTGGGCAAGCTAGCAGCACTATTGGAAACGACGACGCCGATCCTGCTGACAATAACGGCTCGTTGGCCGCTGCTAACGTAACCACCACAACCAACACAGCGCCCACAGCGCAAACCCGTACGGCCACGGTTTCGCGCAATACGACTGTCTTCACGGCTATGCCGGCTTTGTCAGGCACCGATCCCGAAAACGATCCGCTGACCTATACAATTGTTGGCTCGTCGATAGCCAACATCAACTTCGGTACGGTTTACTTCACTCGCAACGGCGCTCGTACTGCAGTTAGCGGTAGCACCAACATAACCCTAACGGCAGCTGAAGCCGCTACACTTGAGTTCCAGGCCAACAACACGGCCACAGCTACCTCTTCGCGTTCGTTCAGCTACTTTACTGCCGATCCTTTCGGGGGTGTCAGCCCGTCGGTAAACTACACCATCTCAGTGGGCGACCGACCGGCAGTTTATTCCTCGCCGAATGTGCACTACTTCAGTAGCTTAGCAGATAACACTGTGTTGGCAACAGTGACGGACCCAGATGCTAGCATTGTTAGCACTTCGGCTGTGCAGACGTCGGGAACAACTACCAGAGGTATCCAATTCAATAGCAACGGTACAGCTGTATCAAGGCTAGTTACTAATGGACCTCAATCGGGACGGATCGATCTACCTCCTGCAGGAGTTTATGGTTATAGTGTAACAACTACCGATGCAAATGGTGGTGTAACTGTATCGAACGTTACCATCACGATTTTGGCCGGCGACAACGAAGCTGCTTACTCAACTAACAACCGTTTCAATCGCGATGCTCTTACCAGTGGCTCCCAATTGGCAACGGTGACTGACGTTGATGGTGGTGTTCAGTCTGCTACAATCGGCACCGGCACGCTAGCTACTGGCATGAGCTTTAACAATACAACCGGCGTTTTCAACGTCGGGGCCAGTGTGCCCTTTGCTGGTACTTACACCTACACCGTAAATACCACCGATGCAGTGGGGGGACTTCTGCTCCTGCAACCACCATTACCATCTTCAACGACACAGAAGCTGCTTACACAGCAGTACGTGCATCCGTCAATCGCGACGCACTCACTAATAACGCTCAATTGGCAACGGCAACCGATACCGATGGTAGCATTGTTTCGGCAACGGTATCGTCGGGCTCGTTGCCCTCGGGTACTGCTTTGAGTAGCGCAGGTTCGTTCCAAGTGAGCAACGTAAATCAACTCGTCAACGGCAACTACTCCTTTGCCGTAACAACGGTCGATGCGACCGGCGGACGTAGCATTTCGAGCATAGGCATTAATCTGTTCGAAACGGAGGCAGTTTACGCTGTAGCTCCCACGCCGAGCTTTAGCACAGCTTATGCCAATGGGCAGTCGTTGGCTACTGTGTCGGATACCGACGGTACCATTGCAAACGCTGCAGCCAACTCCCCACTTCCTTCGGGTGTAGCTTTGAATGCGACAACTGGTCAATTCACGGTTTCGGACCGCAACCTGCTGGTTGCTGGCTCTTACCCAGTAACCGTTACCACCAACGACAACACGGGCGGTATTACCCAACAAGTAGTAACCATCGTTATTCGTAACAACCCGGTTTTGCCGGTTACGCTCGTGAGCTTCACGGCCCAAGCTGTTGGCCAAGATGTGAAGCTGGCCTGGGTTACGGCGCAAGAGTCGAAGAATAGCCACTTCGTGGTGGAGCGCAGCTTCGACGGGAAAACCTACCAGGCCGTTGGGCAAGTAAAGGGCCAGGGCACCAAAACCACTGCAACTACCTACGCTTTTGTAGACGCCAAAGCCGCAGCGAAAGCAGCAAGCAGTGTGGCCTACTACCGCTTGCGCCAAGTTGACACCGACGGGACCGAAGCCTTTAGCGGCGTACAAATTGTAACCCTGCCGTTTGCGACTGCAACCATTGCGGTGTACCCCAATCCTGCTACCAGCAGCCAAGACGCGCAGCTTGATCTGACAGCTGCCGCCGCTGGCTCCTATCAGGTAATGATTACCGACCTAGCCGGCCACGTTGTACGTGCTTACCAATTACAGAGCGGCAATAAGCATGCGCTTGGCCTCACTTCGTTGCCCAGCGGCACTTACTTGGTGCAAGTGAAGGGTAACAGCAGTGCTCTTACCACGCGTGTGGTAAAGCAATAAGCAACATCGACCTTTCTATAAAAAAGCCCCCGCCGAAACCGGCGGGGGCTTTTTTTTATGGGGGCAGCTGATTTTGTTTCCGGCTATTGCGATTGGCAAAGCATAGCATCTTGGACAGCTAAGCCGAAAATAGCAGTTCGCTAAACGTCTCATACTCGGCTCACCGGCAATTCCGGATATTTGCCACCGCTATGCCTGCCGTTCCACTTTCCGTCGTCATCATCACGTTCAATGAAGAAGCAAACATCGGCCGCTGCTTGGCGGCCCTAGGTGATGTGGCCGACGACGTGGTGGTGGTCGATTCGGGTTCTGCGGACCGCACCGTGGCCATTTGCCAGGAGCACAGCGCCCGCGTGGTGCACCACCCGTTCGAGGGCTACGTGCAGCAAAAGAACTTTGCCACGGCCCAAGCCCGCCACGACTACGTGCTGCAGCTCGATGCCGACGAGGTACTGACGGATGAGCTACGCGCCGAAATCCGGCAAATTAAAGCCGATTGGCGGGCGGCGGGCTACACGTTGCCGCGCCTCACCAACTATTGTGGCCATTGGGTGCGCCACGGCGGCTGGTACCCCGACCGCAAGCTGCGCCTGTACGACCGCCGCCTAGGTAGCTGGCAAGGCCACTTGCTGCACGAGCGGTACGAGCTAACGCCCGGCCAGTTAGTGCAACCGATGCGGCACGATTTGCTGCATTATTCCTACCATTCCATCGAGCAGCACGTGGCGCAGTTCAACCGCTTCAGCAGCATTGGGGCCGAGGAACTGGCTGCCCGCGGTAAGCGCGCGGCTACGTGGCAACTGTGGCTGAAACCAGTCTGGAAATTTGTGCATATGTACTTTCTGCGCCTAGGTATGCTCGATGGTTTTGCGGGCCTGAGCATTGCGTACCTCTCGGCTTGCAGCGTGTTCGTGAAGTACGCCAAGCTGCGCGTTATCAACCAGCAAGACGCGGCCCGCTCATGAAAACGTTTATCATTAGCCGCACCGATGCCATTGGTGATGTGGTGCTTACACTGCCTTTGTGCGGCTGGCTGAAACAGCAATATCCGGGTTGCCGCGTGGTACTGCTCGGCCGCAGCTACACGCAGGCAGTGGCGGCGGCCTGCCCCGCAGTGGATGATTTTTTGAACGACGACGAGTTGCGCCAGCTGCCCGAAACCGAGCAAGTGGCTGCCTTGCGCCGCGTGCAGGCCGATGCCATAGTGCATATTTTCCCGAGCCGACGCTTGGCCACTTTGGCCCGTAAGGCCGGCATCAGCCAGCGCATCGGCACGCGTAGCCGGTGGTTTCATTGGCTTACGTGCAACCGATTAGTGGCGCTTAGCCGCCGGCATTCGCCCCTGCACGAGGCGCAGCTCAATTGCCAATTGCTGCGGCCGCTTGGGTTGAAACACCTGCCCACGCTGGCCGATCTGCAGCCCCTAGGTCGGATAGCCCCCACCGAGCCCGTGCCCGCCGAAGTAGTTGTGCTGCTCGAGCGCGGCAGCGCCCGGCAACTGAACATAGTGCTGCACCCCGGCTCACGCGGCAGCGGCCGCGACTGGCCTCTTGAGCACTACGGCCAGCTTGCCCGCCTGCTGCACGCACAAGGCCACCGAGTGTTGGTTACGGGCACCGCTACCGAAGGCGAACAGCTGAAGCCCTGGCTGCAAGAGCACGCCGCGGTGTGTCACAACCTCACTGGTCGGCTTTCCCTAGGCCAGTTTATCGGCTTTATTGCCCTGGTCGACGGACTGGTAGCGGCTAGCACAGGCCCCGTGCACTTGGCAGCTGCGCTGGGCCGGCATGCCCTAGGTTTGTTTGTGCCAATGCACCCCATGCACCCCGGCCGCTGGGCACCGCTGGGACCCAAGGCCGAGTACCTAGTGCTGAATAAACCCGACTGCAACGATTGCCGGCAGGATGCATCGCAGTGCCGTTGCATTAGGGGTATAGTGCCCGCGGAGGTGGCTGCACGCATCGGTGCTTGGCAGCCGCTCGCTGCGCAGTAGCTTTGAGCTGATGTTGTTTTCGGAGCTGCGTTCATTGCCCACTACCGCTTTGGCTGCCCGCTGGTACCGCAACGGCCAACTTTCGCAGTGGCTGCTGCTGCTGGCTTGTTTAGGCGGCGTGGTGGGGCTGCTGTTTACAGCGCGGGCTATGGTGGCGCTGGCTCCGGTGGCGGCTGTAGTAGCCGCGGGCCTCAACCCCAACATCCACCGCGAGGTGCCCCAGTGGCTGCGCAACCGCGGGGCACAGCGTTTGGCCGCCTTGTATGTGCTCATGCCGCTCTCGTGGTGGTACACGCAAGATTGGCCAGTGTGGCGCCACGAGGTGTACCGCCAACTGCCGCTTATTGGGGTGCCGCTGGCTTTTTGCTTGGCCGTGCCACTTAGCCGGCGGCAGCGTTTGGGCATCGGGGTGTTTTTTGTGGGCACCACAGCGCTGTTGGGCGCAGCTACTGTGGGGCGTTACCTACTCGATCCGCAAGCTGCACAGGGCCTGATCAGGGTGGGGCAGAACGTGCCTTCCGTGTCGGGTATATTTCACATTCACTTCGGCATATTGCTGGCGCTGGCTGCTTTTTTCGCGGTTCCTCTGAGCCGCTTGCCCCAACTCAGCAAAGGCCCTAGGTGGTTGTTGCTGATTGCCGGAGCAGTAGCCGTGGTCAGTTTGCACATACTGGCTTACCGCACCGGCTTGCTGGCTTTTTACAGTGCTTTGGTGTCCGTTGTGCTGTTGCTGTTGCGGCGCAGGCCGCTGCTGGCGCTTGGCGTGGTGGCCCTAGGTGTGATGCTGGCATTCGGCGCCTACCACAGCTTGGCATCGGTGCAGGAGCGCGTGTCTAGCACCTTCTACGATCTGGAGCAGTACCAGCTGGGCCACGACATCAACCATTTTTCGCTCTCGCGGCGCTTGGCAGCTTGGCACAACGCTCTCGAAATTGTGGGGCGCCACCCGTGGATGGGCGTGGCCCCGGCCGACGTTCGGCAGGAGCTAATGGCGCAATTTGCGGTGCGTACCTACGGCCTCGCCCCCGAAAACCGCGTGATGGTGCACAACCAGTATTTGCACTACTTGGTGGGCGGCGGCGTGGTTGGCTTGGCCGTGTGGCTGTGGGTGCTTATTCAGCCGTTGGTGCAACCCTCTTTGCGGCGCAATCCGTACGTGAGGTATTTCCTGCTGACTTTCGGCGCGGCGGCCCTGGCCGACTCGCTGCTGGAGCTGCAAATTGGGTTCAACTTATTCGTCTTCCTCTACGGCTTTTTGGTAGTGGCTGCCGAGCGACGGGCCCAACAACCCGGCGCAACCCTCTGAGCCCTTCCTTTCGTTACATTTACCCGCGGCACTACCGCCGCGCGCCTGCCCGAATACTCCCTTTTATGAGCGACACTCCCGAACGGGTACCCAAACTGAGCAAGGAGGAAAAAGACCGCCGATTTCAGGCCGAGCTGCTGCCCGTGCTGGATTCGCTGTACAACTTTGCCTACCGCCTCACCCTTGACGAGGACGATGCCAACGACCTCGTACAGGAGACTTATCTGAAGGCCTACCGTTTCTTCGAGTACTTTGAGCCGGGAACCAACGCCAAAGCGTGGCTGTTTCGCATCCTGAAAAATTCGTTCATCAACGACTTTCGCAAGAAAAGCAAGCAGCCCGCCAAAGTTGACTACAGCGAGATAGAGGGCTACTACAACACCGAAGAAGTTGATGCCGAGGGCGACACAGGCTCCACATCGCCCGACTTACGCCAGCAGGCCACACGGGATCTGATCGGCGACGAAGTGGCCAGCGCGTTGAACTCGCTGCCGGTGGATTTTCGCACCGTTATTATCCTCTGCGACCTGGAAGGGTTTACCTACGAGGAAATGGCCAAGGTGCTCGACATTCCTATCGGTACGGTTCGCTCGCGTTTGCACCGCGCCCGTAATTTCCTCAAAGACAAGCTCGAGCGCTACGCAAAAAAAATGGGCTACGGCAACGATTCCGGCGAAGGCGATGTTGCCGAAGCGTACGACGAAGATGAAGACTAAGTACATTTAACTCTCTCCTCCACCACATTACTCCTCCGTTATGGCCACGAAGTCTACACCCAACCAACAAGGCGCTGCCGCTACCGCCACCGGCGCCGACTGTGAGCGTGTGAATACCATTCTCGATCAAATCATCGTGGGCCAAGAGCCCAACGTGGAAGATGAGGAATACTTCGTTAACCATGCCGAAGACTGCTCGCCCTGCTTCGATAGCATTGATAAGCAGCGCGTTTTCGTCGACTTTCTAAACCAGTATGTAGGCCGTAAAGGTGTACCCTCGGGTCTTTCGGCAAACATTCTAGCGCGAGTGCAGTCCGAAAAGGTCTAATTTTGCCCCATGCAGGGGAAGATTATCGCCTTTTCGGCGCCTTCAGGCGCTGGTAAAACCACCATCGTCCATCGGCTCATGGAGCGTATTCCGGAGCTGAGCTTTTCCATATCGGCGTGCACGCGCGACCGGCGCGGCCGCACCGAGCAGAACGGCAAGGACTACTACTTCATTACGGTTCAGGAATTTCAGGAGAAAATCCGCCACGATGAATTCGTGGAGTGGGAGGAGGTCTACGAAGGCTCTTATTACGGAACCCTTAAGTCCGAAATCGAGCGCATATGGGGCGGCGGCAAGCATGCCATCCTCGATATCGACGTGAAAGGCGGCTTAAGCGTAAAGGAGTTCTACAAAGACCGGGCCTTGTGCATCTTCGTAAAACCGCCGTCGTTGGAGGTGCTGGAGCAGCGCCTGAAAGCCCGCGCCACCGATTCGGCCTCGAGCATTTCGGCCCGCCTGTACAAAGCCAACTTTGAGCTGACGTTTGAAGATCGGTTCGACGCCGTCATCGTGAACGATGACCTGGATCAAGCCACTGCCCAAGCCGAGAAGCTGGTACGCGACTTTATTACGGCCGAGTTGGCCATTGTGTAATGGCCTGCCCGCAGCGCGTGGGCCTGCTCTTTGGCTCGTTCAACCCCATCCACACCGGGCACCTGATTCTGGCCAATTACATGGCCACCCAAACCGACCTCGATGCGGTGTGGTTGGTGGTGTCGCCGCAGAGCCCGTTTAAAGTGGGGGAGGAGCTGCTGCCTGAGCAGGAGCGCTTGGCTTTGGTAAACCTTGCCATTGCCAGCAACCCGCAGCTGCAGGCCTCCGATGTGGAGTTCGGCATGCAGCGCCCAAGCTATACCATCGATACCCTCGACGAACTGCGTGCCCGGCATCCGGACACGCAGTTCGTGCTTTTGATGGGTGGCGATAACTTGCCCGGCCTCCCTAGGTGGAAAGCCGCCGAGCGCCTGTTGGCAGAGGTCGACATTTACGTGTATCCTAGGCCAGGAGCTGATTTGCCCACCGAGTTGCCCGCCAACGTGCGGGTGGTCCAAGCCCCGTTGCTCGATATTTCAGCCACGTTCATTCGCAGCACGGTGCGCGCCGGCAAGTCTATCCGATACCTGGTGCCCGACGCCGTGCTGCAACGCATAGCCGAGGCCGGCTATTGGGCCAATACACAATCCATTTTCTAAGCAAAACGGCCCGGCTGCAATGTGCAGCCGGGCCGTTTTGCTTATGGAGCTACCTAGGGCTTAGATCGTCATGATCTCAGCTTCCTTCTTGCTCATCAGCTCGTCGATTTTCACGATGTAGCTGTCGGTGTATTTCTGCACCTTGGCTTCGGCATCTTTCACGGAGTCCTCGGCAGCACCGTCTTTCAGCAGCTTGCGCAACGATTCGTTTACATCTTTGCGGATTCCGCGGATTCGGATTTTGCCGTTTTCAGCTTCGTTTTTCACCTGCTTTACTAGGTCGCGGCGACGTTCCTCTGTCATGGGAGGCAAGTTCAAGCGCACCGAGTCAGCGTCCATCACCGGGTTAAGGCCAAGGTCGCTGTTCTTGATAGCCTTCGAGATTTCGCCCAGCATGTTTTTTTCCCACGGCCGGATCACCAGCGAGCGAGCATCGGGAGCCGATACGTTGGCCACCTGCGCCACGGGGGTAGGGGTGCCGTAGTAATCCACGCGCAACGAATCGAGCATGGTGGGGGTAGCCTTGCCAGCCCGAATGCGCGACAGCTCCGTGTTGGTGTGCTGAAGGGCTTTGCCCATCGACTCCTCGGCGTCACTCAGGTACAGCTGAATTTCTTCGTCCACTTCTGAAGGGTTAAATGTTAAAAGTTGAAAGCTGCGTGCGGCAGCTGTTTAAGGCCTTGGGATAGGCAGTACCTAGGCTTGCTCGGCTTGCGTTGGGGCCGATTTTAAGGTGGGCGCCAAAGGGCCCGCGTTGGCATCGGCCGCTGAGGCGACGTTGCCGTTCATGGTTACCAACGTGCCAATAGTTTCGCCTTGTGCCAGCTTAAGCAAGTTGCCCGCTTTGTTCATGTCGAACACAATAATGGGCAAATTATTCTCCTTGCAAAGCGTGAAGGCCGTCATGTCCATCACGTTCAGGTTTTTCTCCATCACCTCATCGAAGGTGATTTGCGGGTAACGCGTTGCCGACGGGTCCTTCTCGGGGTCGGCCGTGTAAATGCCGTCAACGCGGGTGCCTTTCAGCACTACGTCGGCTTCCACTTCAATGGCCCGCAACGAAGCGGCCGAGTCGGTAGTGAAGTAAGGCGAGCCGATGCCGGCGCCAAAAATTACTACGCGGCCTTTTTCGAGGTGACGCAGTGCCCGCCGCCGAATGTACGGCTCGCACACGCGCTGGATGGTAACGCCCGAAAGCAGGCGCGTTGGAATGCCCAGTTTTTCGAGGGCGCTTTGCAAAGCCATAGAGTTGATAACCGTAGCCAGCATGCCCATGTAATCGCCTTGCACGCGGTCGAGCCCAAAGGCTTCGGCTTGCACGCCCCGGAAGATGTTGCCGCCGCCAATCACCACAGCCACTTGCACGCCCAATTGCGCCACGGCCCTGATTTCCTCGGCGTACTGCATCAAGCGCTCGGCATCGATGCCGTATTGTTGGCGCCCCATGAGGGCCTCGCCGCTCAGCTTCAGCAGAATTCGGTTGTACTTCAACGTTTTCAGATTAGGTTGTTTGACTTTGGCTAAGCGACACGGACCTAGGCAGTAATTGGCGCTGGCCCGTTAGGCAAACTGCACCAGTACCTGCCCTTTGGTTACGTTGTCGCGCAAGTTCACTTTTACGGCGCTTACCACTCCGTCGCCGGGGGATTTGAGGATGTTCTCCATCTTCATCGCCTCGAGTACCAGCAGTGCGTCGCCTTTTTGCACGGTTTGGCCCGGTGCCACCCGAATGTCTACAATTAGGCCAGGCATCGGCGCCTTCACCTCGTTGATTTTGTTGTTGGCTGCCTCGCTCATGCCGAGTTTCTCCAGCAGCAAATCGAAACGGTCTTTGGCGTGCAGTTCGAAAAGGTGCCCGTTCAGCTTCAGGCGCACCTGCTTGGTGGCCGCATCCAGCTCCAAAAGTTCGGCCGAGTAGGAGCGCCCCTCCCACAGCAAGTGGTAGCGCCCCTCACCTAGGCTTACTAGGTCCCAGCCCAGTGGCTCCCCATCAACGCTAATTTCGTTTGGCTTGAAATCGATATTCCAAGACTGTTGGGAGCCGGTACGGACCTGTAGCATGCGAATGAAAATGTGGGGTGGAAAGCAGCGGAAAAGGGCTTAAAGATAGGCGTAATCTGAAATTATTTCGGAACTTCAACCCCCAGATTACCCCAAATTCCGCGCAATGAAATACCCGGCACTCGGTGCTCTTGTTTTGGCTATTGCGTTGCCCTTCAGTACGCTGGGGCAAACCAACAAGTCCGGAACGGCCAAGAAGAACGCCGCGAACAAGCCCGCGACTACCGACACACCCGGTCAGCCGCAAATCTCGTCGCAGTCCATCCTGATCGTGCCCAACTGGCTGCCGCCGGTTAACCCCATTCAGCCGGCTGCCACCCTCTTGCACGACCTCGTCGATACCAAACTTGATGTTCGTTTCGATTGGGCCAAGCAATGGCTGCTCGGCGTGGCTACGGTAACCGTGCGTCCGCACTTTTACCCCCAAACCCAGCTCGTGCTCGACGCTAAAGGCTTCGAAGTCAAGAGCGTCAAACTAGTGTCGGGCGGGAAGGAGAAGAACCTCAACTACCAGTACGACAAAAAACGGCTGGCCATTACGCTCGACAAAGCCTATGCTCGTACGGAGCCTTATCAGGTTCGCATTCAGTACACGGCCAAGCCCAACGACCTAGCCGCCGGGGGCAGCGCGGCTATTTCTTCCGACAAAGGATTGTACTTCATCAACCCCCTAGGTGCGGAGAAAAATAAGCCGAAACAAATTTGGACGCAGGGCGAGACGGAGGCCAGTTCTTGCTGGTTTCCGACCATCGACCGCCCCAACCAGCGCATGACGCAGGAAATCAGCCTCACGGTTGAGCAGCAATTCAAAACGCTCTCCAACGGCTTGCTGGTTGCCTCCAAGAAAAACAACGACGGTACCCGCACCGATACCTGGAAGCAGACCATTCCGCACGCGCCCTACCTGGCCATGATGGCCGTAGGCGATTACGCCGTAGTAAGCGACACGTGGCGCGGCAAAGCCGTTGATTACTATGTGGAGCCACAATACGCTGCGCACGCCAAAGCCATTTTTGGGCGCACTCCCGAAATGCTCGAGTTCTTCTCTAAGAAACTGGGCGTCGATTTCCCTTGGGAGAAGTACGCTCAGGTAGTTGTGCGCGACTATGTATCGGGCGCCATGGAAAACACCACGGCTACGGTGCACGGCGACTTTGTGCAGAAAACCCGCCGCCAGCTTATCGACGGAAACGACGAGGAGGTGATAGCGCACGAGCTGTTTCACCAGTGGTTCGGCGACTATGTGACCACCGAATCCTGGTCGAACTTGCCCCTTAACGAGTCGTTTGCCGACTACTCCGAGTACCTCTGGACGGAGCACAAGTACGGCAAAGAGGCTGCCGACATGCTAGGGCATCGGCAAATGAACCTGTACCTAGAGGAATCCCAGTCGAAGCGGGAGCCGCTAATCCGTTACCGCTACGCCGATAAAGAGGACATGTTCGACCGGCACTCCTACGAAAAAGGGGGGCGGGTGCTGCACATGCTGCGCAATTACATCGGCGACGACGCCTTCTTTGCAGCGCTGAACAAGTACCTGACCAGCAACAAGCTCTCCGCCGTTGAAGTGGCTGAGCTACGGATGGCTTTCGAAGACGTGACGGGCGAAGACCTGATGTGGTTTTTCGATCAATGGTTTATGCAGCGCGGGCATCCCACCCTCAACGTGTCGCATTCCTACGCCGATGGCAAGGTAACGCTCCACGTGGTGCAGAAGCAGGATACTACCTACCAGCCTGTTTACCGCTTGCCCGTAACGGTTACCACCTGGGTTAATAATCAGCCGACAGATCATAAGCTCACCGTGACAAAAGCGCGTCAGAGCTTTCAGTTGCCGGTGAATCAGCGCCCCAGTCTGGTGCATTTCGATTCGGACAAGATTTTGCTGGCGGAGCTAACCGAAGAGAAAAGCCAGGAGGAATTGCTGTACCAGTATTACCATGCCCGCAACTTCCTTTCTAAAAAGCAGGCCATCGAAGAGCTTCGGCCCAAAGTTGGCGACTTGGCTGTAAGTGGTATGATGCGCCATGCTTTGGCTGATCCTTTCTGGGGTGTTAGGGCTACGGCCGCGGAGGCATTGCGGCGCTACCGCGGCCCCGAGGGGGGCGCTATTCGGAAAGAGCTCGAACGCATTGCCACCAACGACAAAGACAGTCGGGTGCGCGCTACGGGCATAGGAGCACTGGCTTCCTTCCAAAATGAGGATTTCGGTGCCCTGTACACTCGCTCCTTGAAGGATAGTTCATACGCAGTGCTCGGAGCGGCCATCAGTGCTTTAGCCAAATCACCGACGGTAAGCGCTCAGTCGTCCATTGAAGCATTACGTAACGACAAAAATCCGGTAGTAGTGTCCGCCCTGTCAAACTACTTCTCCCTCAACGGCACCCTCGATCATTACCAGTGGTACCTGGCCCAGATGGAAGACGCCGATGCTGCCACGCTGTACCAAATGTTGCAAGACCTAGGGAGCTTCATGCTACGCATCCCAGCTGTAGAGCGCGACAAAGCCGTACGGAAGATGGAAATAATGGCCCGCACAAATCCTAGGTACGAGGTGCGCTTGGGAGCCTACAAGGGCCTCAGTACGCTTGCCAGTAACATGCCCGCGCTGCGAACTACCCTTGCCGACATTCGCAGCAAAGAAAAAGATGAGCGATTGATAGGGATATATAACCTGCTGCAATAGCGGGGTTTACCTCGGTCGAAAGTCAAGTACCAAAAAAAATGATCGGCTTTTTTTGGGTCACTGCTTGACTTGCATCCGAAAGCATCTAATTTTGCGTCTCCATTCAGCAATCGAGCTGCACAAGCGAATTAAACGAATGGGAGATAGCGCGGGCAAACGGCCAGCGCTTAAGCAAACGGGGGGATTCCAGAGCGGCCAAATGGGACGGACTGTAAATCCGTTGTCTTACGACTTCGAAGGTTCGAATCCTTCTCCCCCCACACCCTTTTATGTCATTGCCCATAACGCGGGAGTAGCTCAGTTGGTAGAGCGGCAGCCTTCCAAGCTGCAGGTCGCGGGTTCGAACCTCGTCTCCCGCTCATCTGCTCACAGCGTGGCAATGTCATAAAACAAGCCGTTGTAGCTCAGGGGTAGAGCACTTCCTTGGTAAGGAAGAGGTCCGGGGTTCAAATCCCCGCAACGGCTCAAGAGTGATACCAACGGGGCAGCGCGCCTGCCGCCGTATGGCCTGCAGCAAGCGACGTGCAGTTTTTTCCTAGGGAGAAGTCTGCGTTTCGCTTTCTTGCAGTATACACGCAGCGCGTTTCGCATCCTCTTTTTCCTCAAAATTTCTTCCCAATCTCCTTACAATGGCTAAAGAAAGTTTTGACCGGTCCAAGCCGCACGTAAACATCGGCACGATCGGTCACGTGGACCACGGCAAAACGACCCTGACCGCCGCCATCACCACCGTGCTGGCAAACAAAGGTCTGGCTGCTAAGCGTGACTTCTCCTCGATCGACAACGCTCCTGAGGAAAAAGAGCGCGGTATTACCATCAACACCGCTCACGTAGAGTACGCTACCGCCAACCGTCACTACGCTCACGTTGACTGCCCCGGTCACGCTGACTACGTGAAGAACATGGTAACCGGTGCTGCTCAGATGGACGGCGCTATCCTCGTGGTAGCTGCTACCGACGGCCCGATGCCCCAGACCCGCGAACACATCCTGCTGGCTCGCCAGGTAGGTGTACCGCAGCTGGTTGTGTTCATGAACAAAGTGGACATGGTTGACGACCCCGAGCTGCTCGAACTCGTTGAGATGGAAATCCGCGAGCTGCTCTCGTTCTACGACTTCGACGGTGACAACATCCCGGTTATTCAAGGTTCGGCCCTAGGTGGTCTGAACGGCGATGCCAAGTGGGTAGGCACCATCGAGGCTCTGATGGATGCTGTTGACAACTTCATTCCGATTCCTCCGCGTCTGACCGACCAGCCCTTCCTGATGCCGGTAGAAGACGTATTCTCGATCACGGGTCGTGGCACCGTTGCTACCGGTCGTATCGAGCGCGGCGTAATCAACTCGGGTGAGGCAGTTGAAATCCTCGGCATGGGTGCTGAGAACCTCAAGTCGGTAGTAACCGGTGTTGAGATGTTCCGCAAGATCCTTGACCGTGGCGAAGCTGGCGACAACGTAGGTCTGCTGCTCCGTGGTATTGAAAAAGAAGCCATCCGTCGTGGTATGGTTATCTGCAAACCCGGCTCGGTAACTCCCCACAAAAAGTTCAAGGCTGAAGTTTACGTACTGTCGAAGGAAGAAGGTGGCCGTCACACGCCGTTCTTCAACAACTACCGTCCGCAGTTCTACTTCCGTACCACCGACGTTACCGGTATCATCTCGCTGGCTGAAGGCGTTGAGATGGTAATGCCCGGCGACAACGTAACTATCACGGTTGAGCTGATCAACTCGGTAGCTATGGAAAAAGGTCTCCGTTTCGCTATCCGCGAAGGTGGCCGTACGGTAGGTGCCGGTCAGGTAACCGAAATCCTCGACTAATCGTCGAAAGATCAATGCAATCCGCCCGCGAAAATTTCGCGGGCGGATTTGTTTTGTCTGGAACCTTCACTACATTTGCACTCCCATTCAGAGCATCCGGCCCTGATCGGGTAAATACACGGGCGTAGTTCAAGGGTAGAATAGAGGTCTCCAAAACCTTTGATGGGAGTTCGAATCTCTCCGCCCGTGCTGATTAAAACCAGAAGCCGGCCGCTGCTGAAGCGGCCGGCTTTGCCTTACCGCCAACCGGCCACCCAACATGGATAAGTTGTCGAAATACTTCCGCGATACCGTCGAGGAGATGCGTTACAAAGTAACGTGGCCTTCTTTTGACGAGCTGCAGAAGAGCGCCGGTTTGGTGCTCATCGGCTCCATTGTGTTTGCCATCGTGGTTGGTCTGATGGATGTGACCTTCGAGTCGTTGCTGAAGGCGTTCTACAACTCGTTCCGCTAAGTCTCACTATTTTTCAACAGTTAAAATGGGAGAGTTGAAGTGGTACGTGGTTCGCTCGGTAAGCGGCCAAGAAAAGAAAGCCAAGCAATACCTCGAAACGGAAATTCACCGCCACGGCCTGGATGAGCTGGTGCCTCAGGTACTGATTCCGGCTGAAAAAGTTTACGAGATGCGCAATGGCAAGAAGCGGGTGCGTGAGCGTAGCTTCTTTCCGGGGTACATCCTGATTCATGCAGATCTTTCGCATGGTGAGGTAGACCATATTATCACCACGACTCCAGGTGTACTGGGTTTCCTGAGTGATAAGGAGGGTAAAACTGCCAATGCCAAGCCAGTACCGCTGCGCATGAGTGAGGTAAACCGCATCCTAGGTATCGTTGACGAAACGGAAGAGCAGCCCGCCGCGCTGGAAGTGCCTTTCGTTGTAAACGAAACAGTGAAGGTGATTGATGGTCCGTTCAACGGCTTTTCGGGTACTGTGAATGAAGTATTCGAGGAACGCAAGAAGCTGAACGTCATCGTGAAGATTTTCGGCCGTGCTCAGCCAGTAGAACTGAGCTACACCCAGGTCGAGAAGGAACAATAAGAACTGTTACAGTTGGGCCATTGGTCGTTCGCTCCGGACCGCTGGCCGCTTCCATATAGGAGCATTTTTCACAACGGCAGTGGGCGCCACCCGCTGTCGAAGTTCAACAAACCAAATGGCCAAGGAAATCAAAGGTTACCTGAAGCTTCAGGTAAAGGGAGGCGCGGCTAACCCCGCCCCGCCGATTGGACCTGCACTTGGTTCGAAGGGCTTGAACATCATGGAGTTTTGCAAGCAGTTTAATGCTCGCACCCAGGATAAAGCCGGTCAAGTGTTACCTGTTCTCATCACCATGTACACCGACAAGTCGTTTGACTTTGTGGTGAAGACGCCGCCTGCGCCGATCCTGCTCATGGAAGCAGCGAAGATTCAGAGCGGGTCGAAAGAGCCGAACCGTAACAAGGTTGGCTCGGTGACCTGGGATCAAGTCCGCCAAATCGCCGAAACGAAAATGCCCGACTTGAACGCCTTCAAGATCGAGTCGGCCATGAAGCTCGTAGCTGGCACCGCTCGCAGCATGGGCCTCACCATCACGGGTGAAAACCCCCTCACCAAGTAATTAGGAGAGACCATGGCAAAAGTGAGCAAAAAGCGCAAGGAAGCCCTTGCCAAATTCGACCTGACGGAAGTACGGTCGCTGCAGGACGCTGCCAAAGTGGTGAAGGAAATTACCTACACCAAGTTTGACGCTTCCGTAGACATCGACGTACGTCTAGGTGTTGATCCGCGCAAAGCTGACCAGATGGTTCGCGGCGTGGCTACGCTGCCCCACGGCACGGGTAAAACCGTTCGTGTGTTGGCTCTCGTTACGCCCGATAAAGAAGCGGAAGCTACGGCTGCTGGCGCTGACTTCGTAGGTCTGGACGATTATATCTCCAAGATCGAAAAAGGCTGGACCGACATCGACGTAATCATCACCATGCCGGCTGTTATGGCTAAGGTAGGCCGTCTGGGCCGTGTGTTGGGTCCGCGTGGCCTGATGCCGAACCCTAAGTCAGGCACCGTAACCACGGACGTAGCCAAGGCTGTGCAGGAAGTGAAAGCTGGTAAGATCGACTTCAAAGTTGACAAAACCGGTATCATTCACACTTCTGTTGGTAAGGTGTCGTTCGACGAGCAACAGCTTGCCGAAAACGCTTTCGAACTGATCCAGACCTTGCAACGTCTGAAGCCTTCGTCGGCAAAAGGGACTTACATCAAGAGCATCACGCTCTCGAGCACGATGAGCCCCGGCGTACCGGTAGACACCGCTGTTACTTCCGCCAAATAAGCAATACGCCTGATCATGACGAAGGAAGAAAAATACGCCCTCGTAGATGAGTTGGCCGCTAAGTTCGGCGAGTACAGCTTCTTCTACATCACGGATGCTTCGGGCATGACCGTGGCCAAGATCAACGAATTCCGTCGCCTGTGCTTCAACCGCGGCATGGAGTTCAAGGTCTACAAAAACACGCTGATCCGCAAGGCGCTGGACCGTCTGTCGGCCGATACTTCGGCAATGGACGCCGCGCTGAAAGGTCAGTCGGGCATCCTGTTCTCGAGAGAGTCGGGCTCGGCTCCTGGTAAGCTACTGAAAGACTTTTACAAGTCGCAGAACTACGGCCGTGGCGTTGAGCCCAAGCCTGTTCTGAAAGGTGCTTACATCGACAGCGACGTGTTCGTAGGTGCTAACCAGCTTGAGACGCTGAGCACCATCAAAGGCAAGCAGGAACTCATCGGTGAAATCATCGGCCTGCTGCAGTCGCCTGCCAAAAACGTTATCGGTGCTCTGCAGAGTGGCGGCAACAAACTGGCTGGCATTCTCAAAACCCTTTCGGAAAAAGAAGAGGCCGCAGGCTAACCGCTGCTCTCTTTCTCACTTTCATTCATCGTTTTCAACAACACCCCTCTAATTTTTTGCAAAATGGCAGATCTGAAAGCATTTGCAGAGCAGCTTGTTAGCCTGACCGTTAAAGAAGTTAACGAACTGGCCACGATTCTGAAGGACGAGTACGGCATTGAGCCGGCTGCTGCTGCTCCCGTAATGGTAGCTGGCGGTGGCGCTGGTGCAGCTGCTGACGCTCCCGAGGAGAAGACTTCGTTCGACGTAATCCTGAAGTCGGGTGGTGCTCAGAAGCTGGCTGTAGTTAAGCTGGTAAAAGACCTGACCGGCCTGGGCCTGAAAGAAGCCAAAGAACTGGTTGACGGCGCTCCTAAGCCCCTGAAAGAAGGTGTTGCCAAGGACGAGGCTGAAGGCCTGAAGAAGCAACTGGAAGAAGCTGGTGCTGAAGTAGAGGTTAAGTAATTAACCCCTCCCAATCACCTGCTTTAACCGGACTGACTAGATAGAAACAGGATACGGTCTATTCCAATTGCCGCACCTGTTTCTCAGTCCGACAAGCATGGATTAGACCTGGCAACTAAGTCAGGTCTTTTCCTGTTTGTAGCCTGCAAACTTTGCTAATGGCCGTTTCTACGCTCTGGGAGCGTTTTTCGGCGAAACAGTAGCGCGAACCCACCACAGCTAAATGTTATCGAAGAACGTTTTTCTTGCCCCTGGGGTTGTTCTTCGATGCGTGAGTGGTTGGCTCGCGCTACTGGCATGGTTTGAAGATTCCATCCTCCCAGTGTCATTTTAATTCTTAACACGTTGGCTACACCCAAAGCAAAGGCTACGGCCGAGGAGCGGATCAATTTCGCCAAGATTAAGAAGGTAATCGAATACCCGGATTTCCTGGACGTGCAATTGCAGTCGTTCCGGGATTTCTTCCAGCTGGAGACAGCTGCGGAGAACCGTTCGAACGAGGGCCTGTTCAAAGTGTTTGCTGAGAACTTTCCCATTTCGGACTCGCGGGAAAACTTCGTCCTGGAGTTCATCGATTACCACGTTGATCCGCCGAAGTACTCCGTAGACGAATGCATTGACCGCGGCCTGACCTACTCGGTTCCGCTGAAGGCCAAGCTGCGTTTGCTCTGCAACGACGAAGACAACGAGGATTTCGAGACCATCGAGCAGGAAGTGTTCCTCGGGAACATTCCCTACATGACGGAGAAGGGCTCTTTCGTTATCAACGGTGCTGAGCGCGTAATCGTGTCGCAGCTGCACCGCTCGCCGGGCGTATTCTTCGCCCAGAGCAAGCACACCAACGGTACGAAGCTGTACTCGGCCCGTATTATTCCGTTCAAGGGTTCGTGGATTGAATTTGCCACGGACGTAAACAACGTGATGTATGCGTACATCGACCGGAAGAAGAAATTCCCGGTTACAACGCTGCTTCGCGCTATCGGCTACGGCACCGACAAAGACATTCTCGATTTGTTCGGCTTGTCGGAGGAGGTAAAGGCTGACAAAAAGACCCTGAAGAAAGTTGTTGGCCGCAAGCTGGCCGCCCGCGTGCTGCGCACCTGGACGGAAGACTTCGTGGACGAAGATACCGGTGAGGTAGTTTCGATTGACCGCAACGAGGTGCTGCTGGAGCGTGACTCGACCGTAGAGGACGAGGACATCGACACCATCGTGGACTCGGGCGTAAAGTCCATTATTCTGCACCGCGAAAACGTCAACATCGCCGACTTCGCTATTATCTACAACACTCTCCAGAAGGACAACTCCAACTCGGAGAAGGAAGCTGTAGAACAGATTTACCGCCAGCTCCGCAATACGGAAGCGCCTGACGAAGAAACTGCCCGTGACATTATTCAGAAGCTGTTCTTCTCGGATAAGCGCTACGACCTAGGTGATGTAGGCCGTTACCGCATCAACAAGAAGCTGGGCATCGACACGAACTGGGAAGCTCGCGTACTCACGAACGAGGACATCGTCCTCATCGTGAAGTATCTGATCGGCCTGATCAACTCGAAGGCTATCGTCGACGACATCGACCACTTGTCGAACCGTCGCGTGCGCACCGTAGGGGAACAGTTGTACGCCCAATTTGGCGTAGGTCTGGCCCGTATGGCCCGCACCATCAAGGAGCGCATGAACGTGCGCGACAACGAGGACTTCAAGCCCGTTGACCTGATCAACGCCCGTACGCTGTCGTCGGTTATCAATTCGTTCTTCGGCACGAACCAGCTTTCGCAGTTCATGGACCAGACGAACCCGCTGGCCGAGGTGACGCACAAGCGTCGCGTATCGGCCCTAGGTCCGGGAGGTCTGTCGCGCGAGCGGGCAGGTTTCGAAGTACGTGACGTTCACTACACCCACTACGGCCGTCTGTGCACCATCGAAACGCCGGAAGGACCGAACATCGGTCTGATTTCGTCGCTTTGCGTGCACGCTCGTGTAAACTCGATGGGCTTCATCGAGACGCCCTACCGCACCGTTGAGAACGGCAAGGTAGACGTAAGCGAGACGGTGAAATACCTAACCGCCGAGGAAGAAGACACCCACCACATCGCACAGGCCAACGCCCGCATCGACGACGAAGGCAACTTCTTGTCGGAGCGCGTGAAAGGCCGCTTTGAGGGCGACTTCCCGGTAGTTGAGCCGGCTGAGTACACGTACATGGACGTTGCGCCGAACCAAATCGTGTCGGTGGCTGCTTCGATGATTCCGTTCTTGGAGCACGATGACGCCAACCGCGCACTGATGGGCTCGAACATGCAACGCCAGGCTGTGCCGCTGCTAAAGCCGCAGGCGCCGATCGTTGGTACCGGCCTCGAAGGCCGCGTAGCAATCGACTCGCGTGCGCTGGTGGTAGCCGAAGGCGATGGTGTTATCGACTACGTTGACGCTAACAAGATCATCGTTAAGTACGATCTTACCCAAGAGGACATTCTGGTGAGCTTCGATGCTGAGCGTGTGACCTACGAGCTGATCAAGTTCCGTCGTACGAACCAGGACACTTGCTTGAACCTGACCCCGATCGTGAAGAAAGGGGAGCGGGTAGTGAAAGGCCAGCCGCTGTGCGAAGGCTACGCTACCGAAGCCGGTGAACTGGCCCTAGGTCGTAACATGCAAGTGGCGTTCATGCCGTGGCAGGGTTACAACTTCGAGGACGCCATCGTTATTTCGGAGAAGGTAGTTCGCGACGACATCTTCACCTCGATTCACATCGAAGAGTTTGAGCTGGAAGTACGCGAGACCAAGCGCGGCGAAGAAGAGCTAACGTCGGAAATTCCGAACGTGAGCGAAGAAGCCGTGCGCAACCTCGACGAAAACGGTATCATTCGCATTGGCGCCGAAGTGCGCGAAGGCGACATCCTGATCGGTAAGATTACGCCGAAGGGCGAAACCGACCCGACCCCGGAAGAGAAGCTGCTGCGTGCCATCTTCGGTGACAAAGCCGGCGACGTGAAGGATGCCTCGCTTAAGGCGCCGCCCTCACTGAACGGTGTGGTTATCGAGACGAAGCTGTTCTCGCGTCCGAAGAAGGACAAGAACCTACGTGCCAAGTCGAAGCGCGAAGTAGAGGAGCTGAAGGACCGCTACGCTGCTGAGTTGCGCGGTGTAAAGGCAGTTATGGTTGACAAACTGGTGCAGCTGCTCGAGGGCAAAACCTCGCAAGGCATTAAGCACAAGTTTGGCGATGAGCTGCTGGCCAAAGGGGCCAAATTCGGCAAGAAGAACATCACAGATGCTCTCTTCCCCGAGAAGAACCCCTACAAGGACGAAAGCAACTACGCTGTGCCGGAAGAGGTGAACCTGTTCAAGGACCTTATTCTGGAGAACTGGACTGCCGACGAGAAGACCAACGCGATGGTAGCTGAGCTGGTGAAGAATTACACCAAGCGCCGCAACATCGTAACGGCCCGCTTCAAGCGCGACCGGTTTACCCTGGAGGTAGGCGACGAGCTTCCGGCTGGTATCGTGCAGCTGGCTAAAGTGTACATCGCCAAGAAGCGCAAGCTGAAGGTGGGTGACAAGATGGCCGGTCGTCACGGTAACAAAGGTGTAGTAGCCCGCATCGTGCGCGATGAGGACATGCCTTTCTTGCCCGACGGCACCCCGATGGACATCGTGCTCAACCCCCTAGGTGTACCGAGCCGTATGAACATTGGTCAGATCTACGAGACGGTACTGGGCTGGGCCGGCCTGAAGCTGGGCCGCAAGTACTCGACGCCGATCTTCGACGGTGCTACGGAAGACGAGGTAGCACATGAGCTGACGGAAGCCGGCTTGCCGGACTGGGGCCGTGCTTACCTGCACGATGGTCTGACGGGTGACCGTTTCGACCAGCCCGTAACGGTAGGCGTAATTTACATGCTGAAGCTCGGTCACCTTGTCGACGACAAGATGCACGCCCGTTCGATCGGTCCGTACTCGCTCATTACGCAGCAGCCGCTGGGTGGCAAGGCGCAGTTCGGTGGTCAGCGCTTCGGTGAGATGGAAGTGTGGGCTCTGGAGGCCTTCGGCGCTTCGAACATCCTGCAGGAAATCCTGACGGTGAAGTCGGACGACGTGATTGGCCGTGCCAAAGCCTACGAAGCCATTGTAAAAGGCGACGTACTGCCCAAGCCGAATATTCCGGAATCATTCAACGTACTCATTCACGAGCTGCGTGGTCTGGCCCTGGAAATCACGCTGGACTAATTTAAAAAGCTGCTAACAAAATGGTTGTCGGTGCCTCGGTGCCGGCAACCATTTTGCGCATCCTGCCCTAGGTCGACTCGGCAGTTGATAAAGGCAGGAGCCTAGCCAGCGAAGACGGAGTACGAGCGGTTTCGCGATATGCTTTTCGGCGGTTGTTCCGAGATATGGTCAGGACAACATCAACAGGCCGAAAAGTCATCAACAAGCTGGTCGAGTGGAGCCGACGAGGCTCCGACCCAAACCCGATAAAATCTACTGCGCGGCGTACCTATCCGACCCGCAGAGCACTTTTACGTGAGTCGAGCTGTTGTGAGATTCTGTGGTGAAGTCGTTGGACTAAGCCCGGAGCCTCAGGGCAGTAAACAGCAACAAGCTAAAGCTTAAACACAAGCAACATGGCGTTTGCAAAAACGAAAAAGCTGGTTCAAGACTTCTCGAAAGTTACCATCTCGCTCGCCTCTCCCGAAGCTATTCTGGAGCGCTCGAACGGGGAAGTGGTGAAACCCGAGACGATCAACTACCGCACGTACAAGCCCGAAATGGGCGGCTTGTTCTGCGAGCGGATCTTCGGACCGGTAAAAGACTGGGAGTGCCACTGCGGCAAATACAAGCGCATTCGCTACAAGGGCATTATCTGCGACCGTTGCGGCGTGGAGGTGACCGAGAAGAAAGTGCGCCGCGAGCGGATGGGCCACATCGAACTGGTGGTACCCGTTGCGCACATCTGGTACTTCAAGTCGCTGCCCAACAAAATTGGTTATCTGCTGGGCCTGCCCACCAAGAAGCTCGACCAGATCATCTACTACGAGCGTTACGTGGTAGTGCAGCCGGGCTTGCTGGAAACGGAAGGCGTACAGCAACTCGACTTCCTGACGGAGGACGAATACCTGGACATCATCGACAAGCTCCCGCGCGAGAACCAGATGCTGCCCAACGAGGATCCGCAGAAGTTCATCGCCAAGATGGGCGCCGACGCGCTGTACATGCTGCTCGAGCGTCTGAACCTGGACGAGCTGAGCTACTCACTGCGTGACTCCGCCGCTCACGAGACTTCACAGCAGCGTAAGGCTGAGGCCTTGAAGCGTCTGCGTGTAGTAGAAGCGTTCCGCGAAGCCAACGGCCGCATCGAAAACCGCCCCGAGTGGATGGTAATTCGTATGGTGCCGGTGATTCCGCCGGAGCTGCGCCCGCTCGTGCCCCTGGACGGTGGCCGTTTTGCTACCTCCGACTTGAACGACCTGTACCGTCGCGTTATCATCCGCAACAACCGCCTTAAGCGCCTGATCGAGATCAAGGCTCCGGAGGTGATTCTGCGTAACGAGAAGCGCATGCTGCAAGAGGCTGTCGACTCGCTGTTCGACAACTCGCGTAAGGTAAATGCCGTGCGCGCCGAAGGCAACCGCGCCCTGAAGTCGCTGTCCGATATGCTGAAAGGCAAGCAGGGCCGCTTCCGTCAGAACCTGCTCGGTAAGCGCGTCGACTACTCGGGCCGTTCTGTTATCGTGGTAGGCCCCGAGCTGAAGCTGCACGAGTGCGGTCTGCCGAAGAACATGGCAGCCGAGCTGTTCAAGCCGTTCATCATTCGCAAGCTCATCGAGCGCGGCATCGTGAAGACGGTGAAGTCGGCTAAGAAGATCGTAGACCGCAAGGACGCTGTGGTATGGGACATCCTCGAGAACGTTCTCAAGGGCCACCCGGTGCTGCTGAACCGTGCTCCTACGCTTCACCGCCTAGGTATCCAGGCGTTCCAGCCGCGTCTCATCGAGGGCAAGGCTATTCAGCTGCACCCGCTGGTGTGTACCGCCTTCAACGCCGACTTTGACGGTGACCAGATGGCTGTGCACGTACCCCTAGGTCCGGCCGCTGTACTGGAAGCCTCGATGCTGATGCTGGCGTCGCATAACATCCTGAACCCGGCCAACGGCGCGCCCATCGCGGTACCGTCGCAGGACATGGTTCTGGGTTTGTACTACGTTACCAAAGGCAAGCGCACCACCGAAGAGGAAGTAGTTGTGGGCGAAGGCCGCACGTTCTACTCGGCTGAGGAGGTGGTAATTGCCATCAACGAAGGCCAGCTTTCGAAGCACGCCTACATTAAGGTGCGTACGAAGGTGCGCGACGAAGAAGACAATCTCGTGACGAAAGTTATCGAGACGGTTGCTGGTCGTGTGCTGTTCAACCTGCACGTACCCGAGGAAGTAGGCTTCGTAGATGAGCTGCTGACCAAGAAGAAGCTGCAGCAGATCATCTCGATGGTGTTCAAGCGTACGGGCATGGCCCGCACGGCGCAGTTCCTCGACGACATCAAGACGCTGGGCTTCCAGTCGGCTTACAAAGGTGGTCTGTCGATGGGCCTAGGTGATATCCAGATTCCGGTAGAGAAGGACCAACTGATTGCCCAGGCGCAGGCCGACGTGCAGGCAGTTACCCAGAACTACCAGATGGGTCTGATCACCGACAACGAGCGTTACAACCAGGTTATCGACATCTGGACGCGCATCAACAACCAGATCACCGAGACGCTGATGTCGCGCCTCGAGAAGGAGAAGCAAGGCTTCAACTCGATCTACATGATGATGCACTCGGGTGCTCGTGGTTCGCGCGAACAGATCCGTCAGCTCGGCGGTATGCGTGGTCTGATGGCCAAGCCCCAGAAGTCGCTGCAAGGTTCGGTTGGCGAGATTATCGAAAACCCGATTCTGTCTAACTTCAAAGAAGGCCTGGACGTAATCGAGTACTTTATCTCGACGCACGGTGCCCGTAAGGGTCTGGCTGACACCGCTCTGAAGACGGCTGACGCCGGCTACCTGACTCGTCGTCTGGTTGACGTATCGCAAGACGTTATCGTGAACGACGTTGACTGCGGCACGCTGCGTGGTATCGAAACCTTTGCTCTGAAGGACAACGAGGATATCGTGGAGCCGCTGGCCGAGCGTATCCTAGGTCGCGTAGCCGTTCACGACATCGTGGACCCGCTGACCGACGAGGTTATCCTGACTGCTGGCGACGAAATCACCGAAGAGGTTACCCGTCGTATCGACCAGACCAGCATCGAATCGGTGGAAATCCGTTCCGTACTGACCTGCGAAGCCAAGCGTGGTATTTGCGCCCGTTGCTACGGCCGTAACCTCTCGACTGGCCGCATGGTGCAGAAGGGCGAGGCCGTAGGTGTAATTGCTGCTCAGTCGATCGGTGAGCCTGGCACCCAGCTGACGCTGCGTACCTTCCACGTGGGTGGTACCGCCTCGAACATTGCGGTAGAAGCCAGCATCCGGGCCAAATTTGCCGGTGTAATTGAGTTCGAAGACGTGCGCACCGTTGATTCGGTGAATGCAGAAGGCGAACCGGTGAAAGTGGTGATGGGTCGCTCGGGCGAAGTACGTATCGTGGAGAAAGGCACCGGCAAGGTGTTTATCTCGAACCACGTACCGTACGGCTCGTTCCTGCTTGTCGAAGAAGGTCAGGAGGTTGAAAAGGGCCAAGAACTCAACAACTGGGACCCCTACAACGCTGTAATTCTGGCCGAATTCGATGGTGCCGTCAACTACGAGGGTATCAAAGAAGGCGTAACCTACCGTGAGGAGTCGGACGAACAGACCGGCTACCGTGAGAAAGTGGTTATCGAGTCGAAAGACAAGACCCTAGCTCCGGCGCTGGTTATCAAGGCCGGTAAGAAAGGCGGCGACGAGTCGCAGAAGGCTTACAACATCCCCGTAGGCTCGCACATCAACGTGGAGAACGGCGAGAAGATCAAGGCTGGTCACATTCTGGCTAAGATCCCGCGCGCCGTTGGCAAGACCCGCGACATTACCGGTGGTCTGCCCCGCGTTACCGAACTCTTCGAAGCCCGTAACCCGTCGAACCCGGCGGTGGTATCGGAAATCGACGGTGTGGTAACCTACGGTACGGTGAAGCGTGGTAACCGCGAAATCTTCGTCGAGTCGAAAGACGGCGTACGCAAGAAGTACATGGTGCCGCTGTCGAAGCACATTCTGGTGCAAGACAACGACTTCATCCGTGCCGGTGCGCCGCTGTCGGATGGTGCCATCACGCCGACGGATATCTTGAACATTCAGGGTCCCGGCGCCGTGCAAGAGTACCTCGTGAACGAGATTCAGGAAGTATACCGCTTGCAGGGTGTGAAAATCAACGACAAGCACATCGAGGTGGTAGTACGCCAGATGATGCAGAAGGTGGTTATCATGGATCCGGGCGACACGTCGTTCCTCGAGCACCAGACCGTGGACAAGATCACGTTCATGGAAGAAAACGATGCCATCATCGACATGAAGGTGGTAACGGACGAGGGTGACTCGACGATTCTGAAGCGCGGTCAGATCGTGACGGCTCGTAAGCTGCGCGACGAGAACTCCTCGCTGCGCCGCCGCGACCTGAAGCTGGTAGAAGTGCGCGACGCTTCGCCGGCCGTATCGCGCCCCACGCTGCAAGGCATCACGCAGGCCTCGCTGGGCACACAGTCGTTTATTTCGGCTGCTTCGTTCCAGGAAACGACCAAGGTGCTGTCGGAAGCTGCCATCCGTGGCAAGGCAGACGAACTTCTAGGTCTGAAGGAGAACGTAATCGTTGGTCACCTCATTCCGGCCGGTACCGGTTTGCGCGAGTACACGCGCATTCAGGTTGGCTCGACGGAGGATCCGGAGCCGGTTGCTGCCGCTCCGGCCGCCAGCGAAGCAAAGCCTCGCGCAAGCCGTAGCAAGCGCGAAGTATCGGCCGAGTAATTGGCTGAGTGAATAAGGAAGCCCGCCGGAAGCAATTTCGGCGGGCTTTTCTTTTGTAGCTTGCTTTTGCTAAACACGGCCTGTTGGCCGGCATAACGAAGCCGAAGCACAAATCGCAGCGGCAGTACGAGCACCTCATCCGTAAAAGCCTGGCCGTAATGCACGCGTATTTTTGCAGTTGCGGGCGCCGTTGCTCATATGCCCTAGGTGCTTAGGCCGATGCTAAGCATTAGCACCCATTAAAACTTCCTCATCCTGACCTTAACATGGCCCAACAACCACCCTCTGCGCCCGCATCTGAAGAACAACAAATCAACATTGAGCTGTCGGAGGAAATAGCCGAAGGCGAGTACGCCAATTTGGCCATGATAGCGCACTCGAGCAGCGAGTTCGTTATCGATTTCATCCGGCTGATGCCTGGCTTGCCTAAAGCCAAGGTGAAAGCCCGCATCGTTATTACGCCGGAGCACGCCAAACGCCTGCTATCGGCTTTGTCCGACAACATCGAACGGTACGAGCGAAGCTTTGGTACCATCAAAACCCAGGACGAAGCACCAGGCTTTCCGATGAACTTCGGCGGCACGATGGGCGAGGCGTAGCCCCTTGCTACTTTGCAAGCATTGCGCACCTAGGAGCCGCGGCATTGCCCGCGGCTCTTTCTATTTTCAGCCCATGGCTCCGCTCGACCGTTTCTCCGACCATGCTGCGCAGTATGCGCAGTTTCGCATTACTTATCCCGCCGAGCTTTATAGTTACCTGCTAGATAAAACCCTAGGTAGGAGCGCGGCTTGGGACTGCGGCACCGGCAATGGGCAAGTAGCAGCCGATTTAGCTGCCCATTTTGACCAGGTAGATGCGACCGATATCAGCCCGAAGCAGTTACAACAGGCCGCGCCGCGCGCCAACGTACACTACCGCATTAGTCCCGCCGAGCAAACACCGTTCGCCGACAACACCTTCGACCTAATTACCACGGCGCAAGCGCTGCACTGGTTTGATGCGGCTGCTTTTCACCGCGAAGCCCAACGGGTAGCCAAGCCGGGCGCCACCATTGCCGAGTGGGGATATGGCCTGGTGAAAACTGACGAACCGCTAGATGCGCTGATAAACCGTTTCTACACTGATATTGTAGGACCTTATTGGGACAAAAACCGGCGCCATATTGACGATGGTTTTGCACGTATCCCTTTCCCGTTTGCTGCAGTAGAGCACCGGCACTTCGAAGCGCGCCAGCTATGGTC
This sequence comes from Hymenobacter oligotrophus, assembly GCF_003574965.1. Classification (NCBI taxonomy): domain Bacteria; kingdom Pseudomonadati; phylum Bacteroidota; class Cytophagia; order Cytophagales; family Hymenobacteraceae; genus Hymenobacter; species Hymenobacter oligotrophus. The sequence continues at coordinate 3,756,592 of NZ_CP032317.1, forward strand.
CGCCGAACGCTTTCTGCAGTACCTACAAACCTGGAGCAGTGTGCACCTGTACCAAAAGCAGACAGGGGAGAACCCCGTTTATCAGATTGCACATTCCTTACGCCAATTATGGGGTGAAGACAAGAGAGAAGTATGCTTTCCAATTTTCTTGCGGGCAGGTGGAATCACCAAGTAGTAAACATGGTTACAAACCTTGAAACTCAATAAACCTGTTTACTAACCAAGCGGATGTGTCTAGTAGAAATGGGTTTTGAGTATCGAATCCTTTGCAAGTTGACCACCAAGCAGGCCAACAGCATCCTCTCCAAAGCCCCCAACCTCGACCATTGCGACGAGTTAGGTCTGCACGAATACCGAGGCACCGGCAGCCTGGCCAGCATACCCGACGCTGTGCTGCAGCGCGTCGAATACGGCCTTTACTTCTGCGACTACAGCCGCAGCCGCACTAGTCTTGAGGTGCTGGGCTACGTGCTCAGCCGTTGCGCTGATTTAGGGCCAGTGACACTGCAGGCTGCCGACTAGCTAAGCATTAGACCCGAACAATCACGGAAAAGCCCGCATGACCTCGTGCGGGCTTTCGTCATTCTTAAGCATAGGCAATTTTACCTGCAGCAAAGCCACTGATTATGAGCCGATGAATCATACCGTGTTAAGTTATAATCCTCGTTTGCTATTGTAAATCAGACTTTCTACCTTTGCCAGCCTAATTTTTTGGGAGAAGACCCTCCCGGACATAACGCTCAATAGATGCCAACCATCAACCAACTAGTGCGCAAAGGCCGCGAGAAGTTGACGACGAAATCCAAGTCGCCGGCTCTCGATTCCTGCCCGCAGCGCCGTGGTGTGTGCACGCGCGTGTACACCACCACGCCCAAGAAGCCGAACTCGGCCATGCGTAAAGTAGCTCGCGTGCGCCTGACCAACGGCAAAGAAGTTAACGCCTACATCCCGGGCGAAGGCCACAACCTGCAAGAGCACAGCATCGTGCTGATTCGCGGCGGTCGTGTGAAGGACCTTCCCGGTGTGCGTTACCACATCATTCGCGGTGCACTGGATACTGCCGGTGTAAACGGCCGTCTGCAGCGCCGCTCGAAGTACGGTGCCAAGCGTCCGAAGCCCGGTCAACCGGCTGCAGCAGCTGGCAAAGGCGGTAAGAAAAAGTAATCAGGTAGTAAAGGGCTGAAGCGCGGCCACGGGTCTGAGTAATACGTCAGCAGGCGTGTGAAGCTAGGCCGTAGACATGTCAGCCCCCGAAACTCCTCATATACCATGAGAAAAGCAAAACCGAAAAAGCGTATCCTCCTGCCGGACCCCAAGTTCGGTGAGACGCTGGTAACCCGTTTCGTAAATTACCTGATGTACGATGGCAAAAAGAGCCTGGCGTACAACATCTTTTACGATGCCCTGGAGCAAGTAGAAGCTCGCACCAAGGAGAACGGCCTCGAGCAGTGGCGCAAAGCCCTGAACAACGTGATGCCGACCGTGGAAGTTAAGAGCCGCCGCGTAGGTGGTGCTACTTTCCAGGTTCCTACGGAGGTTCGCCCCGACCGTCGCATCGCCGTTGGCTCGAAGTGGCTGATTCAATTCTCGCGTCGTCGAGGCGAGAAAACGATGAAAGACAAGCTGGCTGGCGAAATCATCGCTGCTGCTAAAGGTGAAGGTGCTGCCGTTAAGAAAAAAGACGACACCCACCGGATGGCTGAAGCCAACAAGGCCTTCTCGCACTTCCGATTCTAATTAGGAATTTAGGTGCTTGGGGACTTTCGGGCTGGAGTTGTTGTTGAGTAGCAATTCTAAGTCCTAGAGTCCCCAAGTTCCTAAGACCCCATACTGACATGGCCGTCAACGAAAACCTGAAGTATCTCCGTAACATCGGGATTATGGCGCACATCGACGCCGGTAAGACCACGACGTCGGAGCGCATTCTCTACTACACGGGTAAAACCCACAAAATCGGGGAAGTGCACGAAGGTGCCGCCACGATGGACTGGATGGAGCAGGAGCAGGAGCGTGGTATCACCATCACCTCGGCTGCCACTACTACCTTCTGGAATTACCCGACGGTGCAAGGCGAATCGACGCCTGAAACCAAGCAGTACAAAATCAACCTGATTGACACACCCGGCCACGTTGACTTCACCGTAGAGGTTGAACGTTCGCTGCGCGTGCTCGACGGTGCCGTTGCTCTGTTCTGCGCCGTATCGGGCGTAGAGCCGCAGTCGGAAACCGTATGGCGTCAGGCTGACAAATACAAGGTCCCGCGCATCTGCTTCGTCAACAAGATGGACCGCGCCGGTGCTGACTTTTTCAAGGCTGTATCGGAAATCAAGGAAAAGCTAGGCGCCAACCCCGTGCCGCTGCAGATTCCGATCGGTGCTGAAGACACCTTCAAGGGCGTAGTTGACCTGCTAACTGGCAAAGCCATCGTGTGGGACGACGCTACCCAAGGCAAAACTTACAAGGAAGTTCCGGTTCCAGAGGACCTCGTTGATACCGTACAGGAGTGGCGTGAGAAACTCGTAGAAAGCGTTGCTGAATACGACGACACCCTGATGGAGAAGTTCTTCGAGGATCCGGACAGCATCACCCGCGAGGAAATGATGGAGGTAATCCGCAAGGCGGTTATCGACATGAAGTTCTCGCCGGTAATGTGCGGCTCGGCCTTTAAAAACAAAGGTGTTCAAGCTATGCTTGACGCCGTTATGGCTTACTTGCCCTCGCCGCTCGACATGCCTGCTATCATCGGCACCAACCCCGATACGGGCGAGGAAGTTGAGCGTCACCCCGACAACGACGAGCCCTTTACGGCTCTGGCGTTCAAAATTGCTACCGACCCCTTCGTTGGTCGTCTGTGCTTCTTCCGCTGCTACTCTGGCCAGTTGGAGTCGGGTTCGTACGTGTTCAACAACCGTACGGGCAAGAAAGAGCGCATCTCGCGTCTGATGCAGATGCACTCCAACAAGCAGAACCCGATCGACAAAATTCAAGCTGGTGACATTGCCGCCGGTGTTGGTTTTAAAGACATCAAGACCGGTGATACGCTGACGGAAGAGAAAGACCGCCTCGTTCTAGAGTCGATGTCGTTCCCGGAGCCTGTAATCGGCTACGCTATCGAGCCTAAGACCCAGGCCGACGTAGACAAGATGGGTATGGCTATTGCCAAGCTCGTTGAAGAAGACCCCACGCTGACGGTATTCACCGACCCCGAAACGGGCCAGACGGTACTGCGCGGTATGGGTGAGCTTCACTTGGAAATCATCATCGACCGTATGCGTCGCGAGTTCAAGGTTGAAATCAACCAAGGTGCTCCGCAGGTAGCTTACAAAGAGATGATTACCAAGAAAATCGAGCACCGCGAAGTCTACAAGAAGCAGACGGGTGGTCGTGGTAAATTCGCTCACATCGAGTTTGAACTCGGTCCGAAAGAAACCGAGCCGGAGAAACCCGGTCTGGAATTCGTCAACGGTATCACCGGTGGTGTTATTCCGAAAGAATTCATCGCTCCGATCCAGAAGGGCTTCGAAGAAGCAATGAAGAGCGGCGTACTTGCCGGTTTCCCCCTGGATTCGATGCGTGTGAAGATCTACCATGGTTCGTACCACGATGTGGACTCGGACGCTTTGTCGTTCGAAATGGCTGCTCGCCTTGGCTACAAGGAAGCTGCTCCGCGTTGCGCTCCGAAACTGCTCGAGCCAATTATGGCTGTTGAGGTGGTATCGCCTGACGAGTACACGGGCCCGGTAACGGGTGACCTGAACCGTCGTCGCGGCATCATGAAAGGCATGGACACCAAAGCTGGTGCTCAGGTTATCAAGGCTGATGTTCCGCTGTCGGAACTGTTCGGCTACGTAACCGACTTGCGCACCATCTCGTCGGGCCGTGCTTCGGCTTCGCTGACCTTCTCGCACTACGAGCAGGTACCGCAGAACCTCGCCGAGGGCATCATCGCCAAAGTAAAAGGCGGTAAGTAATACTTGCTTTCACAAGCTGACATCATGAACCAGAAAATTCGCATCAAACTGAAGTCTTACGATCATAACCTCGTCGACAAGTCGTCGGAGAAGATCGTAAAGGCGGTGAAAGCAACGGGTGCCATCGTAAGCGGCCCGATTCCTTTGCCGACGGAAAAAGAGAAGTTCACCGTTCTCCGTTCGCCCCACGTGAACAAGAAGTCGCGTGAGCAATTTCAGCTCTGCACCTACAAGCGCCTCGTGGATATCTACTCGACTTCGTCGAAGACGGTAGATGCCCTAATGAAGCTCGAACTGCCGAGCGGCGTTGACGTAGAAATCAAAGTCTGAGTTATCCAGCTTAGCCAAAAAGCCCCACTAGCAGATGCTAGTGGGGCTTTTTGTTTTGGTCGCACTGAGCCTTAGCATTGGCTAACGGATCAAGGTGCGTCGCCTTGGGGTGAAGTGAAATAGGTATCTTGCGTATGTTCTGGCGTGCAGCCAGAGGCTTGCTTTCAACGTCTGTGAATATTTCTGCCGCTTCGCATACATCCGTCTGGGTATCTAAAGACCGTATTCAACTGGCCGCTGCTTTGAGCTGTGGCATGGTTATAACGGGTCTGTACACGATTCCCTTCTTTCGTGTACTAGCTAGCATTGGGCAGGCTTGTTTGGCCGTGTCAGCTATCCTGTATTTGCTTTCGCACAAGCAGGTTGGCCAACGCCAAAAGTGGAAACTGTACCTAGGCTTTGTGGTCATTTTCCTGATGCACTTTGGTGCTGGCCTCGTCACCAACCCGAACAACAGCAAGGAATACTGGCGAGATATTGTGCTGCAACTGCCTTTTCTTGTTCTGCCGCTAGCATTCTGGGTTCTCCCTCCACTGCCTGTGAGATACCTGAGTCGGCTGTACAAATTACTGCTAGGCTTGACTACATTCTCAGCGTTGGGGAGCACGGCGTACTACCTAGTGCATAGTGAGGTGATAAACGAGTTATACACCCGCTCCAAAGTAATGCCCACGGTGCCTGACCATATCCGGTTCAGCCTGCTCGTTGCTTTGTCAATTGCAGTAGGGGTTGTGCTACTCAATCGCGAAGCATTAAGGGGTTGGCGTAGGGGAGTGGTACTAGTAATAACTGTATTCTTAGCTGGCTACCTGCATTTGCTGGCGGTGCGGAGTGGCTTGTTGGCCCTCTACGTGCTAGGTGTAATTGCGATAGGGTATCAGTTGCGCCGAGGAGCGTGGAGCAAGGCGTTGGTGTTGGCAACGGCACTTGTAATACTACCCTTTGCAAGCTATTTCGCGTTGCCTACCTTTTACAACAAGTATCACAACACACGGGATGATGCAAGCAGAGTAGAGCAAACTCAATCCGCTAATAGTTATTCGTTAGTGGGTAGAGTGTACTCCTACCAAACAGCCTTACGTGTGTGGCGCGACAACCCAGTGATAGGCGTCGGAAAAGCAGATCTGCAAGATGAGATGTCGACTTATTACCGGCGGCACTTTCCTCAAATTGACGATGAGCACCATATTCAGCCGCACAACCAGTTTCTATTTTATCTGGTCTCGTTCGGCGGATTGGGGATGTTGTTATTCCTACTAGCTTTCTATTATCCCCTCTGGTGGTCGCGTAGCAGGCACGCTCCTTTGCTTATTTCACAGTACATTATCGTTACCCTGTCTTTTCTAGTCGAGCCTACCCTCGAAACTCAGACTGGTCTCACGTTTGCACTCTTTTTCTTGTTACTCCCACTTAGCAGTGCAGTTATCTGTGACCAAGAAGAAATCATAAAAAAAGGCCTCGAATGGAGGCCTGCCTAGGTGCAGGGTAGCTCTTGGGGCTTAGGCAGCGCCTCCTAGCAAATTACTGACCACTTTATAGGTCAGGTAGATGGAAGGACGATAACAGCAACAGCAAGGACAAGCAAAGTGGCTGACTTATAGTGCTAAGCAAATAGGCACTGGGTTTAAATTATTTCAAACCCAGTTGCAAATTTGTCTGCGCAATATTGTAGCTTTGCACTCCCTTTCCGAAAACGCTATTCGGGCGTTTTCACTGTGTCTTTTCATAAACCCCATTCGAATGCCTGGCATTATCGGTAAGAAAATCGGTATGACAAGCCTCTTCACTCCGGACGGTCGGAACGTGCCTTGCACGCTAATCCAAGCTGGCCCGTGCGTAGTGACGCAGGTGAAAACGCTCGAGGTTGACGGCTACACTGCTGTTCAGCTCGGCTACGGCGAGAAGAAGGCCAAGAACACCAACAAACCGTTGGCTGGCCATTTCGCTAAGGCGGGAGTTACCCCCCGCAAAAAACTCGTGGAGTTCCGTACTGACGACGTGGCTTCGTTCACGCTCGGCTCGGAGGTTAAAGCTGACTACTTCGCCGAAGGTGACTTCGTGGACGTAGTTGGCACCTCTAAAGGTAAGGGCTTCCAAGGTGTTGTAAAGCGCCACAACTTCGCCGGTGTTGGCGGCCAAACTCACGGCCAGCACAACCGCGGCCGTCACCCTGGTTCAATTGGTGCTTGCTCCTGGCCTTCGCGCGTGTTCAAAGGCATGCGTATGGCTGGCCGCATGGGCGGTGATCGGGTAAAAGTGCAAAACCTGAAGGTATTGCGCGTGATGAACGAGCAAAACCTCATTTTGGTGAGCGGCTCGGTACCCGGTGCTAAAAACGGTTACGTGATTCTGGAGAAATAGGCGCGATGGAACTCTCTGTATTGACGATCAAAGGCGAAGACACCGGCCGCAAGGTGACGCTGTCTGACGCTATTTTCGGCGTGGAGCCCAACGAGCACGCCATGTACCTCGACGTTAAGCTATACCTAGCCAATCAGCGCCAGGGCACGCACAAGTCGAAGGAGCGCGCTGAAATTGCCCGCACCACCAAAAAACTGAAGAAGCAGAAGGGTACCGGTGGTGCTCGTGCTGGTTCGATGAAGTCGCCGGTGTTCATTGGTGGTGGCCGCGTATTCGGTCCCAAGCCCCGTGACTACGGTTTCAAAGTGAACAAGAAAACCAAGCAGCTCGCTCGTTTGTCGGCGCTGTCGGTATTGGCTCGCGAAAACCGTTTGGCTCTGGTGGAGAATTTCTCCTTGGAAGGTCCCAAGACGAAAGACTTCGTGAACATCCTGACTGGTCTGAACTTGAACACGGGTAAGAAGACCCTACTTGTAACCGGTTCGGTTGATAAGAATGTGGTATTGTCAGCCCGTAACCTGCAGAAGGTAAAGGTTGCTGTTCCCACAGCCCTCAACACCCACGACTTGCTGAACACGGACACGCTGTTGCTGTCGGAAGCAGGTTTGGAGACGCTCACCCAACTTTATACGGCCGCTGAGTAATGAGCATCCTTAAGAAGCCCATCGTGACCGAGAAGGCAACGTCGCTAAATGAAAAAGGCCAATATGCCTTTGAAGTTGAGCGCACGGCCAACAAGGTTGAAATCAAAAAAGAAATCGAGAAGCTCTACGGTGTTACGGTAATAGGCATCAGCACTATCCGGACCCAGGGCAAACTCAAGTCGCGCTTCACCAAGACAGGTGCTGTTACCGGCCGTCGACCCAATGGCAAGAAGGCCATCGTAACGGTTAAGGAAGGCGACGTAATCGACTTCTACAGCGGCATCTAAGCCGGCTGGATTCCAGAAAGAGGCCCCTCGCTAGAGCATTTTCGCTATAAAATGGCACTCAAAAAACTAAGACCAACATCACCGGGTCAGCGCTTCCGCATCGCACCGGCTTTCGACGAGATTACGACGTCGACGCCGGAGAAGTCGCTGTTGGCACCCAAGAAAAAATCCGGTGGCCGGAATGATTCCGGAAAAATGACCAACCGTTACATCGGTGGTGGTCACAAACAGCAGTATCGTATCATCGATTTCAAGCGGAGCAAGCACAATGTGCCAGCTACCGTAAAAGAAATCGAATACGATCCGAACCGTACTGCTCGCATCGCTTTGATCAGCTACGCTGATGGCGAAAAGGCATACATCATCGCTCCGGCTGGCTTGCAGGTGGGCGCTACTGTAGTAGCTGGCCCTGGTGTATTGCCCGAACTGGGCAATGCTCTTCCGCTGCGCGACATGCCCCTAGGTACGATCGTTCACAACATCGAACTGATGCCCGGTGGCGGTGCTGTTCTGGCTCGTTCCGCTGGCACTTACGCTCAGCTTGTAGCCCGCGAAGACAAGTACGCCACCCTGAAGCTGCCCTCGGGTGAGATGCGCATGGTTCTCGTAACCTGCATGGCTACCGTAGGCACTGTGTCGAACGCCGACCACATGAATGTACGTCTCGGCAAAGCTGGCCGTCACCGTTGGTTGGGTTACCGTCCGCGTGTACGTGGTGTTGCAATGAACCCCGTTGACCACCCCATGGGTGGTGGCGAAGGTCGCTCGAGCGGTGGTCATCCGCGCAGCCGCAAAGGTCTGCTGGCTAAGGGTGCCAAGACTCGCAACAAGAACAAGTACTCTGAGAACCTCATCGTTTCGCGTAAAGGCAAGAAGTAATGGCACGTTCGCTTAAAAAAGGCCCGTACATCGACTTCCGCCTTGAGCGGAAGGTGCAGGTGATGGAGGAAAGCGGAAAGAAATCGGTGGTCAAGACCTGGTCGCGCCGCTCGATGATTTCGCCTGACTTCGTGGGGCACACCTTCGCCGTACACAACGGCAATAAGTTCATCCCGGTGTACGTGACCGAAAACATGGTAGGTCATAAGCTCGGTGAGTTTGCGCCCACGCGCAACTTCCGTGGCCACATCGCCAAGAAAGATAAAGGCAAGCGCTAAGACATGGAAGCAGTAGCCAAACTCCGTAACGTACCGACCTCGCCGCGCAAAATGCGCCTCGTGGCCGGGCTAGTACGCGGCAAAAGCGTTACCCGTGCCTTGGGCTTGTTGAAGTTCGAGGCAAACTCGGGCGCCGAGAAAATCGAGAAACTGCTTCTGTCGGCTCTGGCCAACTGGCAGCAGAAGAACGAAGACGAGCGCATCGAAGACGCAAACCTCTACATCAAAGAGATTTTTGTTGACGAAGGTCGCCAGCTGAAGCGCCTGCGCCCCGCTCCTCAGGGTCGTGGTCACCGCATTCGTAAGCGCAGCAACCACGTCACGATCATCATCGACTCGAAGGTGGAAGCCATTGGCAGCCGCCAGGGTCTGAAGGATGCTGCTTCTAAGCTGGAAACCACTCCAGACACCGCTGCACCGGCTGCCGAAGAAGCACCGAAGAAGACGCGTCGTTCGACCAAGAAAGCTGACACCCAAAACGCGGCTGACGCCACCGAATAATTACCATGGGACAGAAAGTTAATCCGGTTGGCCTCCGCCTGGGTATCGTTAAAGGCTGGGACTCGAACTGGTACGGCGGCAAAGATTTCGCCGACAAGCTGGTAGAGGACGAAAAGATCCGCAAATACATCTTGGCGCGCATCCCTAAGGGCGGCATCTCGAAGATTATCATCGAGCGCACCCTTAAGCGTATCACCATCACTATCAACACTGCTCGTCCGGGCGTCGTTATTGGTAAGGGTGGCCAAGAGGTCGATAAAATTAAGGATGAGCTGAAGCGTCTGACTAGCAAAGACGTTCAGATTAACATCTTCGAAATCAAGCGTCCGGAACTCGACGCCAAGCTGGTAGGCGAAAGCATCGCTCAGCAGCTGCAGGCTCGTATCTCGTTCCGCCGTGCGATGAAGCAAGCCATTCAGGGTGCACTACGTGTAGGCGCTGAAGGTATCAAGGTGCAGTGCGGTGGCCGCCTCGGCGGTGCTGAAATTGCCCGTTCAGAACAGTATAAGGAAGGCCGCACTCCGCTGCACACGCTCCGCGCTGATATCGACTATGCTCTGTCTGAAGCTCAGACTGTGTATGGCAAGATCGGCATCAAGGTGTGGATCATGCGCGGTGAGGTATTTGGTAAGCCCGATTTGTCGCCGAACCAGTTGCTAAGCCAGCAGCAGGGTGCTGCTGGCAACGACCGCAACGACCGTGGCCCGCGTGGTGAACGCGGCGAGCGTGGTGATCGTGGCGGCCGTGGTGGCGACCGTGGTGGCCGTGGAGGTGACCGTGGTCCGCGCAGCGGTGGTGATAACCGTGGTGGTTTTGGTGCCGGTAACAACCGTGGTGGCCAAGGCGGCGGTAATCGTGGCGGTCAAGGTGGCGGTGCAAACCGTGGCCCGCGTCGTTAGTCCTTCTTCCTTCCACTTCTTTTTCGAGAACTAAGACATGTTACAACCGAAAAGAACCAAGTATCGGAAGATGCAGAAGGGCCGCGTAAACGGCCTGGCATATCGAGGCAGCTCGCTAGACTTCGGTTCATTTGGCATTAAGTCGCTCGAGGCGGCTTGGATCACCGCACGCCAAATCGAGGCTGCTCGTATCGCTATGACCCGCGCTATGAAGCGTGAAGGTCAAGTGTGGATCCGCATCTTCCCGGACAAGCCAATTACTAAGAAGCCCGCTGAAGTACGTATGGGTAAGGGCAAAGGCTCTCCCGAGTACTGGGTAGCAATTGTGAAGCCCGGCACCATCCTGTTCGAATCGGATGGGGTTTCGCTGGAACTTGCGCAAGAATCACTGCGTTTGGCGGCTCAGAAGTTGCCGGTTCGAACCAAGTTTGTTGTTCGTCGCGACTACGTTGAGGCATAAGCAAAATGAAAAACGCTGAAATCCGTGCCCTTTCGATCGAGGATCTGAAAGAGCAAATCAACAAAGAGCAGTCGAACGCACAAACTCTGCGTTTCGCTCACGCTATCTCTCCGCTCGAAAACCCGACCCGTATCAAACAGGGTCGCCGGAACATCGCCCGCTTGCTCACCGAGCTGAAGCGTCGCGAAAATGAGCAAAACTCGTAGTCCCCGCTGATAAACAATGGCAAACAACGCAGAACAGCAGGGCGCCGCTACGGTAGAGCGTAACCTGCGCAAAGAGCGTATCGGCCGCGTGGTAAGCAACAAGATGGATAAAACCATCACCGTTGTGGTCGAAAGCAAAATGAAGCACCCGATTTACGGCAAGTTTGTGTCGAAGTCGACCAAGTTCGTAGCCCACGACGAAAACAACGAATGCGGCGAGGGCGATACGGTGCGCATCATGGAAACCCGTCCGCTGAGCAAGCGCAAGCGGTGGCGTCTGGTAGAAATCGTAGAGCGAGCCAAGTAAGATGATCCAGCAAGAATCCCGTCTGACGGTAGCCGATAATAGCGGCGCCAAAGAAGTACTCTGCATTCGTGTCCTAGGTGGTACGGGCAAGAAGTACGCTACGGTAGGTGACAAGATCGTCGTGGCCATCAAATCGGCTATTCCTTCTGGCAATGCCAAGAAGGGGGCCGTTTCGAAAGCTGTGGTGGTTCGTACGAAGAAAGAAGTACGCCGCAAAGACGGTTCGTACATCCGCTTCGACGACAATGCCGCCGTGTTGCTCAATAACAACGACGAGCCTCGCGGCACGCGTATCTTCGGCCCGGTGGCCCGCGAACTGCGTGAAAAGCAGTTCATGAAGATCGTTTCGCTGGCTCCTGAAGTTCTCTAAGCTAATGGCACTGAAAACCAAAGAAGCAAAGCCCGCGAAGCTGCACGTGAAAACCGGCGATACCGTACAGGTAATCGCCGGTGATGAGCGCGGCAAGACTGGTGTTATCAAGTCGGTAAACCGTCAAACGCAGCGCGTTATCATCGAAGGCTTGAACCTGGTGACAAAGCACAATAAGCCCAGCGCGAAAAATCCGCAGGGTGGCATCACCAAAATCGAGTCGCCGATTCACGTCAGCAATGTCAAGCTTGTTAGCTCGGCTAACGCTTAATCAAGTATCCGACAATGGCTCGACTGAAAGACATTTACAACAAGGAAATTCGCCAGCAGCTGCAGGAGAAGTTCCAGTTCAAGAGCACCATGCAGGTGCCGCGCATTACCAAAATTTGCATCAACCGCGGTATTGGTAAGGCTGTAGCCGATAAGAAGCTTGTTGACAACGGCGTGGACGAATTGACGACCATTACTGGTCAGAAGGCTGTTCCTACTATCGCCAAGCGTTCGGTTTCTAACTTCAAGCTGCGTGAGGGCATGCCCATTGGAGCTCGTGTTACCTTGCGTGGTGAGCAGATGTACGAGTTTCTCGACCGCCTGCTGACTGTTGCCTTACCCCGTGTGCGTGACTTCAAAGGCATTAGCGACAAGGGTTTTGACGGTCGTGGCAACTACACCCTCGGTGTCAAAGAGCAAATTATCTTTCCGGAAATTTCCATCGACAAGATCAAGGAGATTGCCGGTATGGATATCACCTTCGTGACGACGGCCGAGAACGATGAGCAGAGCTATGAATTGCTCCGCGCATTTGGGATGCCATTTGCTAACGCCAAGAAATAAGCTAATCCATGGCAAAGGAATCAATCAAAGCAAGAGAGCGGAAGCGCGAGGCGATGGTAGCACGGTTCGCTGAAAAGCGTAAGGCCCTGAAAGCCGCCGGTGACTACGAAGGTCTGGACAAGCTGCCCCGCAACGCTTCGCCCGTACGTCTGCACAACCGCTGCAAACTGACCGGCCGTCCGCGTGGCTACATGCGCAAGTTTGGCATCAGCCGCGTAACGTTCCGGGAAATGGCTTCGGCCGGCAAAATCCCCGGTGTAACAAAAGCTAGCTGGTAGTACGCTACCGCAACAACGCTAAGCAAAACTGCTCAGCTGGAACTCTCTTAGGAGTTTTGGCTGAGCAGTTTTCTTGTTATATCAACCTACTCAAGGATTACTCATGCATTAGCACTAACCTTAGCACAACACTTGCATATTGCAGCATGCTAAAATTTATTATCACACCCTACACAGCGGTAGGACCTCTGTTGTTTGGTCTGACTTGCTCAGATGTACGAGCGTTGTTTGAATTAGACATGAGCGGTTTTAAGCGGCGGAGAAGAAGACACCAACTTCTATAAGCCACTCGGGGTATTTGTGCTTTATGATACCGATCAGAAGTGCGTTGTAATTAAGTTTACTACTCCAGCTTGTGTTTCTTTGAGTGGAGTACAACTGCTTGGGCTATCCAACAAGGAAGCACCTGGCTTCTTCAAATCTGATTCAGAATTGGATAAAGACGTAAGCGGCTGTACTTATTATCAGGATGGAGTAAGAGCATATTAAGAGAAGCCCAAGAAGCCAGAGATAGTCATTGTATTTGCCAGAGGATATTACGACTAACTCTGCTAGAACTTTTTACCAACTAAGCACTTACGTTTATTGCTTTTGTGTTAAGTATCAGTGTATCTTTGCACCCCAGAATGCTCTAGGGCAGTGGGGGACGCCCCACACACCATTTGGCAGGTTGCCACAAGAAACCATTGGCTGCGGCGGAAACGCTGTGGATGTCAAGTAGTCTTAACCGAGGATTTCGCCGTCATAGGAAAACTATGGCTGCGAAATTTTCCTACCTTTGCGGTTCCCTTAACCACGGGGTGCCCTTCAAATCATCCAAATGAACACAGATCCGATTGCCGACTACCTGACCCGGGTGCGCAACGCCATCAAGGCCAACCACCGGGTAGTAGAAATTCCGGCTAACAAAATCAAAAAGGAAATCACGAAAGTACTCTACGAGAAAGGGTACATTCAGAGCTACCGTTTTGATGACTCGGCAGTACAAGGCACGATCAAAATCGCGCTGAAGTACCATCCCGTGACGAAGAAGCCCGCTATCCAAAAGCTGCAGCGGATCAGCACCCCGGGCCTGCGTACGTACGCCCACGTTGAAAACCTGCCGCGCGTGCTGAGCGGTCTGGGCATTGCCATTCTGTCGACCTCGAAAGGGGTAATGACTGAGAAGGAAGCTCGCACCCAGAACGTAGGCGGCGAGGTGCTGTGCTACGTGTACTAAGCTCAACGCAGCAGTAAACTCCCGACAATATGTCCCGCATTGGTAAACTCCCGATCAGCCTGCCCTCGGGCGTGCAGGTATCGGTTGATAACGACAACACTATCACGGTTAAGGGCCCCAAAGGGGAACTGAAAACCGCTGTCGACCGCGACATCACGGTACGCTCCGAAGACAACACCGTAGTCGTAGAACGTCCTACCGAGCAAAAGCGTCACAAGGCCATGCACGGCCTCTACCGCGCCCTGCTCAACAACATGGTAACCGGTGTAAGCACCGGCTACACGCACCAGCTGGAACTGGTTGGCGTAGGTTTCAAGGCTACCGCTACCGGCTCGACGCTGGAACTGGCCCTGGGCTATTCGCACAACATCTTCCTGGCGCTGCCGAAAGAAGTAACTGCTACGGCCGTTACCGAAAAAGGTAAGAACCCGATCATCACCTTGACTAGCATCGATAAGGAACTCATCGGCCAAGTTGCTGCTAAGATCCGTTCGCTTCGCAAAGTTGAGCCTTACAAAGGCAAAGGTGTGCGCTTCGTTGGTGAGCAGATTCGTCGTAAGGCTGGTAAGACTGCCTCGAAATAACCGAGCATCATGGCTTTTAATAAAACTGAGAGAAGACTCCGGATCAAGCGCCACATCCGCACGAAAGTGTCGGGTACCGCTGAGCGCCCCCGCCTGTCGGTGTTCCGCAGCAACAAGGGCATCTACGCCCAGATCATCGACGACACCGCCGGCCGTACGCTGGTCGCTGCTTCGTCGAAGAACGTAACGGCTGGCGACTCGCCGGTAGCTACGGCTGCTGCCGTAGGCAAAGAGCTGGCCACGCGGGCCACGGCTGCTGGCATCACGTCGGTAGTATTCGACCGCTCAGGTTACCTCTACCACGGTCGTGTTAAATCATTGGCAGAAGGTGCCCGCGAAGGCGGCCTGAATTTCTAAGCTATGCGCGAGCAAAATAAACCCACGGCGAAGACCGCAGAGTCGGACCTGAAGGAAAAAGTAGTTGCCATCAACCGCGTAGCGAAGGTGGTAAAAGGTGGTCGTCGTTTCAGCTTCTCGGCCATCGTAGTAGTAGGTGATGGTGCCGGCACGGTTGGCTACGGCTTGGGCAAAGCCAACGAAGTAACCGACGCTATTGCCAAGGCCATCGATGATGCCAAAAAGAACCTTGTGAAGGTACCGCTGTACAAGCACACGGTTCCTCACGTGATGGAAGGCAAATACTCGGGTGGCTTTGTATTGGTGCAGCCGGCTGCTGCCGGTACTGGCGTAATTGCTGGTGGTGCCATGCGTGCTGTATTCGAAAGCGCCGGCATCAAGGACGTACTGGCCAAGTCGAAAGGCTCGTCTAACCCCCACAACGTGGTTAAGGCTACTTTCGACGCTCTGAACAAGATGCGCGACCCGATGCAAATTGCACAGCAGCGCGGCATCTCTCTCGCCAAAGTATTTAACGGCTAAGCGACGATGGCACGGATCCAAATCAAGCAAGTGCGCAGCATTATTGACCGCCCCGAGCGTCAAAAGCGCACCATGCAGGCCCTTGGCCTGAATAAGATCGGCGCAGTACGCGAGGTTGAAAACACCCCCGCGATTGCCGGTATGGTAGCCAAAGTTGGCCACCTGATTGAAGTAACCGAACTGTAGACTTTACCTACATCATGAATCTCAGCAATCTTAAGCCCGCTGAAGGCTCTGTACGCAACAACAAGCGTCTGGGCCGTGGTGAAGGCTCGACCCGTGGCGGCACCTCGACGCGTGGCCACAAGGGCGCCAAGTCGCGTTCGGGCTACTCGAAGAAAATTGGCTTCGAAGGTGGTCAAATGCCGCTGCAGCGCCGCGTGCCGAAGTTTGGCTTCAAAAACATCAACCGGGTAGAATATAAGGGGATCAACCTTGATGTTCTGCAGGCTCTGAACGAGAAATCGTCGGTGGCTATGATGGATGTTGCTTACTTCGTTCAGCATGGCTTGGCTTCTAAAAATGCCAAGATCAAAGTTCTCGGCCGTGGCGAACTAACCGCCGCTGTGGAAGTACATGCCCATGCTTTCTCTCAATCGGCTATTGAGGCCATCGAGAAAGCTGGTGGCAAAGCAGTGACTTTGTAAGTTCAAGCACGCCGGCGATGAACAAGTTTATCACGACGATTAAGAACATTTTTGCGATTGAGGATCTGCGTACGCGGATTCTCAATACGCTTTTTTTCATCGCCATATACCGGCTGGGTTCTTACGTTGTGCTGCCGGGCGTTGATCCGTCCCGTCTTGACAATAAGTCGGGCGGGATTTTCGGCATACTAGATACCCTGCTCGGTGGTGCGTTTAGCCACGCTTCAATCTTTGCGTTGGGCATCATGCCGTATATCTCGGCTTCGATCGTTTTGCAACTGCTAACCATTGCAGTTCCTTACTTTCAGAAGCTGCAGAAGGAAGGCGAATCGGGGCGTAAAAAGATAAACCAGTACACGCGCCTACTCACAATTCCGATTGTGATGGCTCAGTCGATAGGATTTATCGCCACCATTAACCAAGACGCATTAGTCAATCCGGGAATGTTCTTCACGGTATCGACGATGGTGATCCTGACTGCTGGTACCCTGTTCTGCATGTGGCTTGGGGAAAAAATCACCGATAAAGGAATTGGCAACGGTATCTCAATGATCATTATGATCGGTATCGTTTCTCGTTTTCCTGGTGCTATCCTAGGTGAGGCAGCTGCAAAGGGTATGCGCGGCTCTTTGATCTTCTTGATTGAGCTTGCGGTGCTGTTCTTTGTGGTAATGGGCGTTATTATCCTAACCCAAGCTGTTCGCCGAATCCCGGTGCAATACGCTAAGCAGGTTGGTGGCGTAAGTCAAATTAACGCTCAGCGTCAGTTCATACCGCTGAAGGTTAACGCAGCTGGCGTGATGCCAATCATCTTTGCTCAATCGTTGATGTTTATTCCGGCGATTGTTGCTTCTGCTTGGCAGCAGGACAGCGAAACGGCTACCTACATAGGACAAAAGTTCTCGGATTACACGTCGTGGCAGTACAATTTGGTGTTCGGAATTTTGATTGTTCTGTTCACTTACTTTTACACTGCC
The DNA here is from genome assembly GCF_003574965.1 of Hymenobacter oligotrophus. NCBI lineage: Bacteria > Pseudomonadati > Bacteroidota > Cytophagia > Cytophagales > Hymenobacteraceae > Hymenobacter > Hymenobacter oligotrophus. Next base: position 3,773,503 of record NZ_CP032317.1, read on the forward strand.
ATTAGTGTTAACCCCAAACAAATTGCCGATGATCTGAAGCGTAGTGGTGGTTTTGTGCCTGGCGTAAAGCCTGGCGATGCAACTTCGGAATATATTGACGAGGTCCTAACACACATTACCCTTCCTGGAGCTTTGGCACTTGCGTTGATTGCCATTTTTCCTGCAATTGCTCTGCTGTTTGGCGTTACCCGTCCCTTCTCTGCCTTCTATGGTGGTACTTCACTTATCATTATGGTAGGGGTAGTGCTGGATACCATGAACCAGATAGAAAGCTATCTGCTCATGCGCCATTATGATGGAATGATGAAAACTGGCAAGCTGAAAGGCCGCACGCAAAACATTGCGTTGGCCTCCTAAGCATGATACTTTACAAGACAGAAGAAGAAATTGAAATGATTCGAGCCAGTGCTGATGTACTGGCTCGAACTCATGGAGAAGTTGCGGGCATGATCCGCGAGGGAATTACAACGCGCGAGCTAGACCGCCGCGCTGAGGAGTTCATTCGCGACCATGGCGCGCAACCTTCTTTTAAAGGGTATAATGGTTTTCCGTTTAGCCTGTGCATTTCACCAAACTCGGTGGTAGTGCACGGCTTTCCGGGTGAGCATGTACTTAAAAGTGGCGATGTCATTTCAGTAGACTGCGGCGTTAAGCTCAACGGCTACCACAGTGACAGCGCCTACACTTACCCGGTAGGGGAAGTGAAACCGGAAGTAACGGCCCTGCTCGAGGCTACCAAGCAATCCTTATACAAAGGAATTGAGCAGGCAGTAGCTGGCAACCGTATGGGAGACGTCGGCTACGCTATTCAGGACCACGTGGAAAAGCAGGGCTTTTCAGTAGTCAGGGAACTTGTTGGACACGGCATTGGTAAGAGCCTGCACGAGCGTCCGGAAGTACCTAATTACGGCAAGCGTGGTGCTGGCCTTAAGCTGCAAAGCGGGTTGGTTATCGCCATTGAACCAATGGTAAACTTAGGAACCAAGTTCGTAGTGCAGGAAAAGGATGGCTGGACAATCCGAACCAAAGACCGGCAGCCCTCGGCGCACTTCGAGCATACCGTTGTGGTTCGCCAAAACAAAGCGGAGATTTTAACCTCTTTCGCATACATAGAAAAAGCGTTACAGCAGACCTCGCAGCCTTATGGCCAAACAATCATCGATTGAGCAGGACGGTACCATCCTGGAAGCTTTGTCTAACGCCATGTTCCGGGTGGAACTGGAGAACGGGCACCAGGTAATTGCGCACATTTCCGGTAAAATGCGCATGCACTACATTAAGATTCTGCCTGGCGATAAGGTGAAGCTCGAAATGTCGCCCTACGATTTGTCGAAGGGCCGAATAGTTTACCGTTACAAATAACCCCCGGACATGAAAGTAAAAGCATCGGTTAAAAAGCGCAGCGCCGACTGCAAAGTGATCCGCCGTAAAGGGAAGCTTTACGTGATCAACAAGAAGAACCCCCGCTACAAGCAGCGTCAGGGTTAAGCAACACAAGCAGTAGAAGAACATGGCACGTATTGCAGGGGTAGACATCCCGGACAAAAAGCGCGGCGAAATCGCCCTCACTTACATCTTTGGTATCGGCCGTTCGTCGGCTGCTGCTATCCTCACGAAAGCAGGTGTTGACCTGAACAAGAAGGTTAGCGAGTGGACGGAAGCCGAATCGGGTGAAATTCGTAGCATCATCGCTGCGGAGTACAAGACCGAAGGTGTGCTGCGCTCGGAAGTACAGCTCAACATTAAGCGTTTGATGGACATCGGTTGCTACCGTGGCCTCCGTCACCGCAAAGGGCTGCCAGTTCGGGGTCAGCGTACGAAGAACAATTCGCGCACCCGCAAAGGCAAACGGAAGACCGTTGCCGGCAAGAAGAAGGCTACTAAATAAATCTTAGCGGGAATCGGCGGCGGGCCTTCTCATTAATCCACTGCCGCCAACACCTTCCGCTCTTTTTTGCGATAACCAAATGGCACAAAAAAGAAAAGACAAAGCCAAGAAGCGCATCGTCCAGGTTGAAGCAACCGGTCAGGTGCACATCAAGGCTTCGTTCAACAACATCATCATCTCGGTTACGAACAACAACGGCCAGGTGATTTCGTGGGCTTCGGCCGGCAAAATGGGCTTCCGCGGTTCTAAAAAGAACACGCCCTACGCTGCTCAAACTGCTGCTCAAGACTGCGGCAAAGTTGCCTATGACCTAGGCATGCGCAAGTGCGAAGTGTTCGTAAAAGGTCCGGGTGCTGGCCGCGAGTCGGCCATCCGTGCTTTCCAGAACCTGGGCATTGAGGTGACGACCATCCGCGACGTGACTCCGCTGCCGCACAACGGCTGCCGTCCGCCCAAACGTCGCCGCGTCTGAGTAACGGCAGACGCGTGGCTTCTGTCGCCCCGTGAGGGAGCCAATGAAGCCAGGCAGTTTTCTTTTCTCTTCAGAAAAATCACCTCTTTAGAATGGCACGTTATACCGGCCCTAAAACCAAGGTTGCCCGTCGCTTCGGGGAAGCCATTTTTGGCCCGAGCAAGGCACTTACCAAGAAAGCATATCCTCCGGGCCAGCACGGCCGCGGCCGCCGCAAGAAGCAGTCGGAATACGCTGTGCAGCTGATGGAGAAGCAAAAAGTTAAGTACCTCTACGGGGTACTGGAAAAGCAGTTCGCCAACCTGTTCGACAAAGCTGCTGGCAAGCCGGGTATTACCGGTGAAAACCTGCTGGCTTACCTCGAGCAGCGTCTGGACAACGTGGTTTACCGTTTAGGCATTGCCCCGACGCGCCGCGCTGCTCGTCAGCTCGTTTCGCACAAGCACATCACTGTTGATGGCGAAGTTGTGAACATCCCTTCGTTCCACGTTAAGCCGGGTGCGATTGTGGCTGTACGCGAAAAGTCGAAGTCGCTGGAGGCTATCGTGAACAGCCTTGCTGTTCGCAACGCCCGTCAGTTCGGCTGGCTGGAGTGGGATGCAAAAGAGTTTGCCGGTAAGGTAATCTCGACTCCCCAGCGCGACCAGATCCCCGAAAAAATCGAGGAGCAGCTGATCGTCGAGCTGTATTCGAAGTAATCCTGACGGAGAGCCGGCTGCTGCCTGAGAATTCTCTTGGGCAGCAGCCGGCTCCTGTATGGTTTCTTCTTTCCTTCCAAATCCCTTACATCCGCATCTATGTCAATTCTCGCTTTTCAAATGCCGGAGAAAGTCGTGATGGAGAAATCCGACGACTTCTACGGAACGTTTGAGTTTAAACCGCTGGAGAAGGGTTACGGCGTGACGATCGGCAACGCGCTACGTCGCATTCTGCTGTCGTCGCTCGAGGGGTACGCGATTACCTCGGTCCGCACGAGCAACGTGCTGCACGAGTTTCAGACCATTGAGGGTGTCATAGAGGACATGTCAGAAATCATTTTGAACCTGAAGCAAGTTCGGTTCAAAAAGATTAACGATGTTATCGAAGACAAAATCACGGTTCGCATCAGCGGACAAGAATCCTTCACTGCCGGCGATATCAACAAGTTCACCAACGGTTTCCAAGTGCTGAACCCGGATCTGGTGATCTGCAACATTGACCCGAGCACTTCGCTGGAGTTTGAGTTTACGGTTCAGAAGGGCCGTGGCTACGTACCGGCAGAAGAGAACAAGCCGGCTGACCAAGTATTCGGTCAGATTGCGATTGATGCCATCTTCACGCCGATCAAGAACGTGAAGTACAGCATTGAGAACACCCGCGTGGAGCAGAAGACAGACTATGAAAAGCTGCTGCTCGAAATTCACACGGACGGCTCGATTCATCCGGAGGATGCGCTGAAAGGAGCTGCCAACATCCTGATTCAGCACTTCATGTTGTTCTCGGACAACACGATGACCTTCGAAACGGCTAAAGCCGAGGAGGAGACCAGCGTGGACGAAGAGACGCTGCACATGCGCAAGGTCCTCAAGACCCCGCTGCAGGACATGGACCTGTCGGTGCGTGCTTACAACTGCTTGAAGGCGGCCGACATCAAGACGCTTGGCGACCTAGTGCAACTGGACCTCGCCGACATGATGAAGTTCCGTAACTTCGGTAAGAAGTCGCTGACCGAGCTGGAGAACCTCGTTGAGGAAAAAGGCCTCCACTTTGGTATGGACGTGTCGCGGTTCCGCCTCGACGAAGAATAGCCTCCAATTTTTTTTTAGTGTGCCCTAGGGGCGGCGGTTCAAATGTGGTTTAGGCCCGCCGTGGTCGTCGCTCGCAAGCACATCACTTTCATTTCTTATTTGTCCGATGAGACACGGTAAAAAAGACAATCACCTCGGCCGTACCACCGCTCACCGCGGTGCCATGCTGTCGAACATGGCTTCGTCGCTGATCCTGCACAAGCGCATCACCACGACGACGGCCAAGGCTAAAGAACTGCGTAAGTACGTTGAGCCTCTGCTGACCCGCTCGAAAGAAGACACGACGCACTCGCGCCGTATGGTATTCGCCGAGCTGCAGAACAAAGAATCGGTGAAGGAGCTGTTCGGTGAAGTGGCTGGCAAAATTGCCAACCGTCCCGGTGGCTACACCCGCATCATCAAGCTGAGCGCCGGCCGTGCTGGTGACAACGCCGACATGTGCATCATCGAGCTGGTTGACTACAACGAAACCCTGCTGGAAGCCAAGAACGCTGGTGCTGCGAAAACGACTACCCGTCGTTCGCGCCGCGGTGGCAAGAAAGCCGAAGGTGCTGCAGCTCCAGCTGCTACCACCGAAGCTGCTCCTGCTACGGAAGCTCCGGCTGCTGACGCTGCTTCGACCGAAGAAGCTGCTTCGTAAGCAACGCCACTTTATAGGAAAGGGCACCCAATTTGGGTGCCCTTTTTCTTTGCCCTTGAGCAACAAGCCATGGTTGGCTGAGTAAAGGCATCAAGAAGCGAATTGAGTACCTTGCTGCCCCGTAGCCATGCACGCATCCGTTGTGGGTGATTGCGGAGCACTGTTATAATACCTTTTTCACCTTTCACCTTTTCTCGATATGAGCATTATCGCCGCCATCAACGCCCGGCAAATCTTCGACTCGCGCGGTAACCCGACTGTGGAAGTAGACGTGACTACCGACAACGGCGTAGTAGGCCGTGCTGCGGTGCCATCGGGCGCTTCTACGGGCAAGCACGAAGCTGTAGAGCTGCGCGACGACGATAAGTCGAAATACATGGGTAAGGGCGTGCTGAAGGCGGTTGAGAACGTCAACAGCAAAATTGCCGAAGAGCTGGTTGGCTTTTCGGTGTACGAGCAAAGCCTGCTCGACAAGATTATGCTGGAACTCGACGGTACGCCGAACAAGGCTAACCTAGGTGCCAACGCCATCTTGGGCGTATCGCTGGCAATAGCTCGGGCTGCTGCTCAGGAAGCTGGCATGCCGCTGTACCGTTACGTGGGTGGGGTGAATGCCTCGACGCTGCCGGTGCCGATGATGAACATCCTGAACGGTGGTTCGCACGCCGATAACAGCATCGACTTTCAGGAGTTCATGGTTATGCCGGTGGGCGCGGAGTCGTTCACGGAGGCGTTGCGTTGGGGTTCGGAAATTTTCCATAACCTGAAGAGCGTGCTGAAAAAGCAGGGCTTGAGCACCAACGTAGGCGACGAAGGCGGCTTTGCACCGAACATCAAATCGAACGAGGCGGCCATTGAGGTGGTGCTGCAAGCCATTGAGGCTGCAGGCTACAAGCCCGGCGACGACGTAATGATTGCGCTTGACGCAGCAGCTTCGGAGTTCTACTCCGATGGCCACTACCACTTCAAGAAGAGTACCGGCGACAAGCTGACGTCGTCGGAAATGGCTACGTACTGGGCTGACTGGACGCGTCGCTATCCGATCATCAGCATTGAGGACGGCCTTGACGAGGACGACTGGGCTGGTTGGAAGCAGCTGACCGACGAGGTGGGCAACAACGTGCAACTGGTGGGCGACGACTTGTTCGTAACGAACGTGAAGCGCATTCAGGAGGGTATTGAGAAAGGTGTGGCCAACGCCATCCTCATCAAAGTAAACCAAATTGGTTCGCTCACTGAAACCATCGACGCCATCAACCTAGGCCGTCGTCATCAGTACAAGAGCATCATGTCGCACCGTTCGGGCGAAACGGAGGACAACACCATTGCCGACTTGGCAGTGGCGCTGAACACGGGCCAGATCAAAACGGGTTCGATGTCGCGTTCCGACCGTATGGCCAAATACAACCAGCTGTTGCGTATTGAGCAGGAACTGGGTGAAGTAGCCTACTACCCTGGCCGCAACATGTAATAGCACCCTAGCCTACCTGGGCTAGCGCGGGGCCGCAGTTTTTTCGGAAACTGCGGCCCCGTTGTTTCCTGCCTAGGTGATTTTGGGCTTCAGCGGCAGCAAGAGCTAAATAATCGGACTGAGGCGCGAAACCACCTGGCACAGCGTTTATCTTTGAAGTATGGCTCTACCCGAAGTGTTCGATCGTGTGCCGCGCTTTCTGCGCAGCTTCTACTTCCTCACCGGCATGACCTTTTTGGTGTGGATGACGCTTTTTGACGCGAACGACCTGCTGAAGCAATACGAGATGTACGACAAGTGGCGCGAGCTGCAGGTGCAGAAGGAGTACTACACGGGCAAAATTGCGGAGGTGAAGAAAGACCGCGCCGAACTGCTCAGTAGCCCCGAAATGCTGGAGAAATTTGCCCGTGAAAAGTACGTGATGAAGCGCCCTGGCGAAGATGTATTCGTGCTGGTGCCGCAGGAGGAAGATTAGCCCTAGGAAGAGCAGACAGGTATTGAAGCACGGCCGCAAGCCGTGCTTTTTTGTTTCGCCAAGCAGCGCAGCAAGGTGCTAGCTGCCCATTAGGCACAGCTATTGCGTTGAAGCACTGCATGAGGCAGCCCACCAACCCGAAAGCACACTTACGACGCTGGTTAGCAGTAACCCTGATGTTGCTGCTGAGTACAGCGGCCCGGGCTAGGCCTTCGCAATTGCAAATAGCCCGGCAGTTTTTGCTGGCGGTGCTGGGTGGCAAGTACGACGACGCCTACCGAATGCTGGCACCCGAGGTAAAAGTCAGCGTAAGTCCGGTGCGTTTTCGGGCGGCGGCTGAGCCTATCTACCGGCAAGGGCAGCAGCGGGGTGCCGGTATCGATTTATATCGGCTGGGTTTGCGCATTGGCGAGAACGACCAAGTGCGCTGGTTTTACGCGTTTACTTTTAAAAGCGACTCGTTGGTCAAAGCCCCACAGCAGCTCGACGTATCGTTCCGAGACTCGGCTGCTACGGGCGTACTGGAGTTCAGAATGGTGCCACCCGCTGCCGAAAGCTCGCCGGGAAGCCCTAGGTAGTTGTCTCAAACCAACAGCTGTGCAGCTAGCCAGGCAACGAAATTTTGCCCATGTGCACGGCTGGTACGCGCTGGCGGCCCGAACCCATAGCTACGCCGGAGCCAGCCAGCGCCTCGTTGGCCAGCACAGCAAACAGCACGGCTTCCTTGGCATCGGGGGCTACGCCTAGGTGCTGCGTATCGGCGAAGTGGCAGCGGGGCAGGCGCTGCCGGATGGCAGCCATAAGCGTGGGGTTGTGCATGCCGCCGCCGCTGGCGTACACTGCCGCCGCGGGCTCAGGCCCAAAAGCCTGCTTAGCTGCTCGGGCAATGCCCTCGGCGCTGAGCTCGTTAAGCGTAGCCAGCAGATCGGTGGGGGAGAGGGTACTGGTACCGCTGCGCTGTTGCGCCGCCCGCACGTAGGCCGGGTTAAACAACTCTGGGCCGGTGGTTTTGGGCAGTTCAGCAGCGAAAAACGGATGATCGAGCAAAGCTTGAAGCAGCGCAGCGTTGCTGGTGCCGGCGGCAGCGAATTGGCCATCGGGGTCGTAGCTGTGCTCGGGAAACAGCTCGCGCACGAAAGCATCGAGCAAGGTATTGCCCGGGCCCACATCGGTGCTGAACACGGCCGCGGCATCAAGCGAAGCCGGCAGGTAAGTGAAGTTGGCAATGCCCCCTAGGTTCAGCAGCAGCCGATCTTCAGATGAGCTAGAGAAGAGCAAATAATCGCCGTACACGGCCAAGGGTGCGCCCTCGCCACCGGCGGCCACATGCTTCTGCCGAAAATCGCTGAGCGTGATGATGCCCGTGCGCACGGCTACGTGGTCGCCGTCGGCGAGCTGTAGGGTGGCGTTGTGCGGGTACTCCGGGCGCTGGTGTTGATGCTCGGGCGCATGGTATACGGTTTGGCCGTGGCTGGCTACGGCGTCTACTTCGGTAGGGCTAATGCCCCAGCTGTGTAAGCACTCGAGCACCAACTGGCCATGCAGCGTGCCCAGCCAGGCGTTCAGCAAGGTAAGTTCTTCTAGCTGCACCTCGGCCCGGGCAAATACCCGGCGTATGCGTGTGCGCACGTCGTCGGGGTAAGGTACGGTGGCAAACTGCTCCAGCGTGAGGCGCGTGGCCGGGCCGCTGCCCTCGAGCCGGCACAAAGCCACGTCGAGGCCATCGAGCGAAGTACCCGACATGAGGCCGATGATGCGGCGGCTGGGTTGCTGGGCAATTTGGCAGAGGCGAGTGAGGTGCGGGTTCATGCGGCTAATGTACTGCACCTACGAACACGCCACGCCTGGCGGAGTTGTAGCTTAGCAACACACATTGCTGCGTAGTTATGGCCAAAGCAGACCTCGCAACCCTAGGTGAAGTGTATGCCGCCAACCGACAGGAATGGCGGCAGTGGCTAACCCAAAACCACGCCGCGGCCGCCGGGGTGTGGCTGGTATACTACAAGAAAGCGAGCGGACGACCCAGCATTAGCTGGGCCGAAGCAGTGGAGGAAGCGTTGTGTTTTGGTTGGATTGACTCCAAAGCCAATACCATTGACGAGCACCGCTACAAACAAGTGTTTACGCCGCGCAAACCGCGCAGCGTGTGGTCGAAAATCAACAAGCAGTACATCGAGCGGCTAATTGCTGATGGGCTGATGCATCCGGCAGGGCTGCGAGCCATAGAAGTAGCAAAGCAAAACGGCAGCTGGACGGCCATCGACTCGGCCGAGAACCTCGAAGTGCCAACCGATCTGGCCGAGGCGCTGGCAGCCAATCAAGCGGCTCGTCGCAATTTCGACACTTTCAGCCCCAGCAACCGCAAACAACTGCTGCAATGGCTGCTCAGTGCCAAACGCCCCGAAACGCGGGCGCGCCGCGTGGCGGAAGCCGTACAGATGGCTGCTGCCAACCAAACGCTGGTGCAAGCCCAGGCGCAGCGGCGGCTATAGCCTGCTCAAAAACACCGCGGCACCGCAACAGGAGCGTTGCGGTGCCGCGGCTAAAGGAGAAGTTACCGTTGGGCTAGATGATCTTCTTGCCCGACATGGCCTGCTTGATGCTGATTTGCATTACGCGTTCGGCGAAGGGGCGGGTAAGCTCTTCCAGGTCGTCAACGGCGCGGTAAATGGCGTCTTTGTCGCCCGAACCAAGTACGCTGCGCAAAGCATCGGCTTTCTGGCGCGTCTGGCTGATTTCCTCCTCGGTGAGGTGCTGGCCGTTGTTGTGCACAAACCGATCGACCTGATACAGCATTTGCTCGGCGGCGGTGCGGGCTTCGATAACCATGCGCGCGGCTACGTCGTCCTTGGCGTGCATCAGCGAGTCCATAAGCATTTGCTCTACTTGGTCGTCGGTGAGACCGTACTGGGGCTTTACCTCGATGCTTTGCTGGATGCCGGAACGCAGCTCGATGGCCTCCACTTTCAGAATGCCGTCGGCGTTCAGGATAAAATTTACGTCGATTTTGGGCAAGCCGGCGGGCATCGCCGGAATGCCGCGCAGGTCGAACTCGGCCAGCTTGCGGTTTTCGCGCACCAAATCACGCTCGCCCTGAAACACCGAAATCTTCATGTTCACCTGCCCGTCGACGGAGGTGGTGTACTGGCGGCCGGCTTTCGTTGGGATTTTGGAATTGCGCGGAATGATGGGGTCCATCAGCCCGCCCATGGTTTCGATACCTAGGGTGAGCGGAGTTACATCGAGCAGCAGAATATCGCGGCGGTTGCCAGCCAAGATGTCGGCCTGAATGGCGGCACCTAGGGCTACTACCTCGTCGGGGTTGAGCGAGCTGTTGGCTTGCTGCCCGAAGAACTCCGACACGCTGTCGAACACCAGCGGAACGCGCGTAGAGCCGCCCACCAGCAACACGGCATCGAGCTTATCGGCCGTGAGTTTGGCATCGGCCAGGGCCTGGCGGCACGAGTCGATGGTGCGCGCCACCAGCGGCTGAATAAGTTGGTTGAACTCAGCGCGGGTAAGCGTCAGGTTTACCTCGCTGTTGAGGGCGGCGCCGAACACTTCTTCCTGGCTGAGGTGGCGCTTGGCTTGCTCGGCCATTAAGCGCAAGCGCTGTTTCAGCAGCGAATCTTGTTGCACGGCGCTCTGCAGCTCGTGGCGGTGCACCCAATGGTTTACCACCACGCGGTCGAAATCGTCGCCGCCTAGGTACGTGTCGCCGTTGGTGCTCAGCACTTCAAAAATGCCTTGGTGCAGGCTCAGGATGCTGATGTCGAAAGTGCCGCCGCCTAGGTCGTACACGGCCACGGTTTTCTCTTCCTCGGGCGAGAGACCAATGCCGTAGGCCAAGGCCGCCGCCGTGGGCTCGTTTACGATGCGCAGCACCTCCAGCCCGGCCAGGCGGCCTGCATCGCGCGTGGCTTGGCGCTGCGAGTCGTTGAAGTAAGCCGGTACGGTAATTACCGCCTTGTTAACGGGCGTTTTGAGCGAGTGCTCGGCGCGGGCACGCAGCTCTTTCAGGATTTCGGCCGATAGCTCGATGGGGGAGTAGAAGCGGTCTTGCACCCGAATCTTCACTAAGCCTTCGGCATCGTCGTCAATAACCTTATAGCCCAGCTCGCCGGCGTGGTTGCCTAGGTCGCGGTACGATTTGCCGAGCAGGCGCTTTACCGAGTAAATCGTGCGTTCGGGGTCGGTTTCGAGGTATCCTTTGGCGTCGTTGCCGACGATGGGCGCCGAGCCATCGGCCGGAAAATGCACCACCGACGGCACAATGGCACCGCGACCCATATCGTTGATGGCAATGGGTTGCCGCGACTCGGGGTGGATGTACGCAACGAGGCTATTGGTGGTACCTAGGTCGATGCCGACGATAATCTCCTCCTGCTGGAGGGCGCCGGTCGTTAGGTTGATGGAAACTTTGGCCATAGGAGTGCTCAAGAACGCAGCTCAGCTAAAGGAGCTGAAGCGCCGGGGGCGCAAAAGTACAACGGAAAAGCCCGCGGGGCAGGGCCGCACGGCTCCGCGCGTTTGCAAAGGCTAACGGGGCACAACAAGGCAACATGGGCCGTGGTTGCAGCTAGGCCCTAGGTGCCTGGATTGTTACGGCGCCTGGGCACCTAGGGCTATGGCCGGGCTACGGCAGCAAGCAGAAACGGTACTGGCACTACGTGCAACAGGGCAACAAAAAGCCCCAACCGTGCCGGTTGGGGCTTTTTTATTAATGAAGCTGAACGCAGTTACTTCACCACCAGCTTACGCGTCAGGTTCAGCTCGGGCACCGTAATGGTGTACAAGCCGCCGGGCAGCTGCTTGGCGGGCAGCACACGGGTAGTGTTGGAGCCGGGGTACAATTTCTGGGTTTGCTGGTGCACGAGGCGGCCGGTTACGTCGAGCACGCGCAGGTTCACGTCTTGCTCGGTGCCGGTGGTCATCGTCACCTCAATGTGGTCGGCGGCAGCCGGGTTGGGGTAAATCTCCAGGTTGTTGGCCAGGGCCGGAGCGGCTTCGGGGGCGCCTGCCGTGCCGCGGGCCGCCGTAGCCGTGTTAATGGTGGCCGGCGCCGTGTACGTTACCTTGATGAACGCCTTCTGAGCGGGGTTGGTAGTAGCGTTCTGGCGGGCCCGGATGGTTAGCCAACCATCGGCCGTGGGCGTGTAGGTGCCGGTGAGCGTACCGGTGCCCGAGCGGCTGCTTACCAGCGTACCGGCCGAGTTGTAAATGCCCGCTACCAGCGAGTAGGCTCCGTTGGCAGGGTACAGCGTGTACGTCACGGTTTTGTTGGCGCCTACGTAAATGCGGCCGGCTGTGCGCCATGCCGTAGAGCCAGCGGGCAGTTGACCGCCTTGGCCCAGCGAGCGGCTGTCACGGTCGCCTAGGTCGTCGGCCAGTTCCCACTCGTGGGTGGTAGCCAGAGCAGGGCGCGAGTAACCGGTGGTAGCGTTTACCGGGGCCCACACCGAGTAGCCGCGGCGGCCACCTGCCGCCGTGCCGTTGCAAGGCGGCGTATTGATAGCAACGGTTTGCGAAGCACTTACCGTAACGGTGGCCGTGCCGTTGGCGCCCGAGTAATCCTTCAGCACCGTGCCGGGGGCAAAATCGCACGATACTGTGTTGTTCTGCCAGGCCGAGAAGTTGTCGTTGATGCCGATGATGGCTTTGGTGCTGCGCTCAATCACCAAGTGGTCTTGCGCCTGCCAACGCACCTTGTATGCCCCATCCTTGAAGCGCAGGTTCTGGTGGCACCAAATCAGATTTTCGAGGTCGGAGCGGGTGGGCAGGTCGGTGGTGCTGGTGGGGCGGTGCGAGTAGCGCTTGCCCGTGCCGCCCACGTTAAACAGGTCCTCGAAGAAAATTTGGGGCGAACCGTCGAGGGCCAAAGCTGCGGCGTACGTGGCCGACAAGCGCGGGTCGAACGGATCGATGTGCGGGGCCAGCTCCGAGCCGGTGTTCCAACCCGTGTAATTACCCGTCGAGCCTACTTGTGGCCGGAAGGTGTCGTGGTTGTTTACGAAGGGCACGGTGCGGTGCACGTACTTGCCGCCTTGGTACACCACGCGGCGGCCCTGCTGGTAGCCCGGCAGCGAGCCAATGTTAAAGTTGCCGCCGCCGCTCACAATGCTGTAGAGGCCATCGCGCAGCGAGAAATCGAAGGTGCCGGCGCGGTCTTGCACATCGGTGCACCATTGGTCGAGCTGTGCCGAGCCGCCTACCCATTCGCCCACGGCAAACATGGTAGCCCCGCCGTTGGCCCACCCGGCGTTGGCTTGCAGGTTGTACAGGAAGTCTTCGGTAGCGAAAGCCGGGAAATGCTTCACGGCATCCAGGCGCACGCCATCAAAGCCCACCTGCTTCTTGTACCAAATCATCCAGTTGCGCGCCTGGGTGCGCATGTAATCGGCGCTTTGGGCGGGGTTGAAGGTGGCGTTGGAGCTTTGCCCGTACGAACCGTTGTAAAAGCTCACATCGGGCCCAAAGTACACGGCGTTCAGGTCGCCGGAAGTCGAGTTGTTGCCGGGGTTGGGGTTGAAGTTCTGCCAGTTTTTGGGCCAACGGCCCGAGCGCGCCAAGTAGTTGGCCGCGTCCTCGCTCGTGGCCGGCGAGTTGTACGAAACGTAACGGAAGTTTTTGTACTTACTGGTGGTGTAGTCTTCCCAAGCGGCAGGGTCTTGGCCGCCGGCGCCCGTGCTCGAGCCGGCTCCGTCAACGTGGTTCAGCACCACATCCTGCACTACCTCAATGCCGTTGGCGTGCAACACGGCTACCATGCGCAGGAGTTCGTCTTTGGTGCCCATGCGCGTGGCCACAAAACCCTTCTGGTACTTGTCGCCTAGGTCGTAGTGGTCGAAGGGGGAGTAACCGTTGCCCTGGTTGCCGTTCTTGATAGTAGGCGGAATCCAGACGGCGTCCACGCCCATGGCTTTCAGGCGCGGGGCTAGCTCGGCCAGGTAGTTGGCCCAGCCGTTGGGGTAGTTAGAATTCCAGTAGTCCCACCAGAAGCCTTGCAGGACAACTTTTTGAGCTTGTGCTGGTTGGCCCGCCAACAGGGCAAAGCCAACCGTAAGCAGCGCCCCCAAGCGGGAGGCCGCGCGCCACACTTTCAGCATGTGAGTAGAGGTGTTTTGGGAATGGAGAATGATTAAATAGAACTGGACAAAACGAGGTTTTGCGGGGCGAAAGTTGCGTAATACTTTTAGATTAAGCAAACGATTGCGGCCGGTTTAAGAAACCGTTTGCGGAACCTGCGAGCATAGTGCTTTGGAATTATTACCGCCGCCGCCCTGTTTAAAATTCGTCGCAGCCTACTTCAAACCGGCTGCGTATAATCAGTACTAGTAAAGCCCAAGCCAGCTCCGCCGCAGCATCTATTCTTATGGAAAAGCAAAGTGTCGTACACCGTTTGCGTTTGAAGGTAAAGGCCCGCCGCGCTGTGCGCCGTGCCTTGCCCTTTGTGGCTTCGCTGTTTTTGGCCACTCCGCTGGCTGCGCCGGTTACCACCACGGCCGCGCGCACCCAGAGCACGTCGGCTACGGCGCCCGTGAAGCGCGCCTTGGCCAAGGTGATGTTTGCGCAGGGCACGCGCCAGGTGTACAACGAGTTAAAGCTTAGCGAAAAAGGTTTGAGCTTCGACGTGTTCGAGAAAGCCTACACGGGCTACATGAACCTGCGCATCCAAGGCAAGCTGAACGACCAGCGGCAACTGCTCACGGTAGTCGACTTCAACCTGCCTTCCACCGAAAAGCGCTTATGGGTGCTCGACTTGGAGCAGAAAACGGTGCTGTTCAACACGCTGGTGGCCCACGGGCACAACTCCGGCGAAAACATGGCTACCAACTTCTCGAACCAAAACGAGTCGAACATGAGTAGCCTGGGCTTTTACGTTACCGACACCGAGTACTACGGCAAGCACGGTCGTTCGCTTAAGCTCGACGGCGTTGATCAAGGCTACAACGACAACGCCCGCGACCGGGCCGTGGTAATGCACGGAGCCGATTACGTGAGCGAAGATTTTATCCGGCAGTTTGGTCGCCTGGGCCGCAGCCTTGGCTGCCCGGCTTTGCCCATGGACCAATATGCCCAAATTATCGACGCGGTAGGCGGGGGCACGTGCTTGTTCCTGAACGGCAACTCGCCCGATTACCAATCGCAGTACCTCAACACCGACTTGGCCGCCAGCGCATTTGCAGCCGCCGACCTAGGCGAGTCCGTATAAATGGCTAGTTGGGTTGGCACTGGCCTGCCCAATTACGTGGAGGATTGGAGGGGAAAGAAAAGGCGCATGCGGCAACTGCCGCATGCGCCTTTTCGATTTTTGGCCCAGGGGATGCTTATAGCTTCACCCCAAACTTTTCGCCCAAGCCGGTGAGGTCGTCGACCACTTTTTGCAGCAGCGGAATACCCTCGGTTAGGCGTCGCTCCGTCATGCGGCGCTCCGGGTCGCCGGGGATGAGCACTTGCTGATTGGGCACTGCTTTGGCTCCGCGGAACGTTTCGATCCAGTTATCCATGTGCACCTTAAACTCGGCGGCCGGGCGGAAAGCATCTACGCGCATAACCCCGAAGAAATGCCCGATGCCTTGGCCCACCGGGTCGGCGGGCGGCTGCAGAAACGCTACAAAGGGCGGCACCCACGGCCCGTAATTGGCTCCGGATAGCACCGCCGACAGGATATCAACCGTGGCACCTAGGCCGTAGCCTTTGTGCGAGCCGGTTTCGCCGCCCAGCGGAATGAGCGCGCCGCCATTGCGGGTTTCGGTAGGGTTGGTGCTGGCGTTGCCGTCGCGGTCTTGTATCCAACCGGCTGGGGCAGGCAGGCCTTTGCGCTCCAGAATTTCCATTTTGCCCTGCGCGGCCGTGGTGGTGGCCATATCGAGCACAAAAGGCGGCTGCTCGCCGGCTGGTACAGCCACCGAAATAGGGTTGGTGCCTAGCAGGCGCTCGAGCGAGTAGGTGGGCGCTACCAAAGGCGAGGCATTGGTCAGGGCAATGCCAATCATGTCGTGCGGTAGCGCCAGCATGGCGTGGTAACCGGCAATGCCAAAGTGGTTGGAGTTGCGCACGGCTACCCACCCCGTGCCGGCTACCTGGGCCTTTTCAATAGCCAGGCGCATAGCCCTAGGTGCCACCACCAGGCCCAGGCCGGCATCACCATCAATCACGGCGGTGCTTGGGGTTTCGTGCACCACGCCAATGCGCGGCGTAGCGTTGATGCGCTTGGCCTCCCAAAGGCGCACGTAGCCGCTCAGGCGCGCCACGCCGTGCGAGTCGACGCCGCGCAAATCGGCAGACAGCAGGGTTTCGGTAGCTTGGCGGGCATCGTCGGGCGAGCAGCCCATGGCGCGGAACACGCCCTCGGCAAAATTGAACAGGCGGGTGTACTCGAAAGTCACGCGGAAAGCGAAAGAGTGGGGGAAGATGATGTGGCGCTGCCCTAGGTGCAGCGAGCGGTGCTAAGCGCGCGGGGCGTGCAGCATTTCGTACAGCAGGCCTTCTTTCAGTGCGTAAGCCGAAGCCGTGATGTGCGGCAGGCGGCAGGTTTTCAACACAAAGTCGATGAGCACGCAGGCCACCACAATCATGTCGGCGCGCAGGGGCGTCATGCCGGGCAGTTGCAGGCGCTCGGCGTGCGTTAGCGCAAGCAACTGGTTGTAGCTGTGGTAAAAACTATCGAGCGAAATGGCACGGGCCGCGGGCTGGTGCGCGTAGTCCTCGCCGCTGCGGGCCGCCTGCATACCACCTAGGGTATCGAAAGTGCCCGAAGCGCCGATGAGGCTAACCGGCCGGAAGTGCTCGGCCGCGGCCAGCATGGGGGCCAGCGCGGTGTGCAAAAATTGGTGTTCGGCCTGCACATCGGCGGGGTGCATGGGGTCGTGCCGGAAAAACTGATCGAGCAGCCGTTGCGCGCCAATCTCGAAGCTGTGCTTCCAGAAAATGGTATCGGCGTTGGCAATTATGAACTCCACGGAGCCGCCGCCAATGTCCATCATCAGGTGCGGCTCGGCACCTAGGCATACGGCCCGCCGAATGCCTAGGCAAATCAGCTCGGCCTCGCGGGCGCCGGGTATCACCTCCACCCGAATGCCGGTTTGCTCGAAGATATCCTGCACCAGCTCGGGGCCGTTGCGCGCCACCCGAACGGCACTAGTAGCGGTAGCGCGTACATCGGCAACCTGGTGCAGCTCCATTTCCTCCTGAAACGCTTGCAGCGTGTGCAGGGCCCGCTGGTACGCCGCCGGGGCAATCTCGCCCTGGCTGATACCGCCCTCGCCCAACTTTACGCCCACTTTGGTGCGCAGCAGCACGGTTGGCTCGCCCGCGGCCGGGTGCTGCGGCAGCTCCACAATGAGCAAGTGAAACGTGTTAGTGCCCATGTCAATCAGGGCCAAGCGCTGGTGTGGTTTGTGTGACACTGGAAAGGCAATTACGTGACACGCTACTGGGGCGCAGCAGCTATTGGTTACCTCTTAATTGGCAAAGCGGCAGAAAGTACCTAGGGGCAGCTTACGCAAGCCTTGGTCCTGCAGGTATATCTCGCCGATTTCGCGCTGCTTGCCAAAGGGCGCGTAAATGGTCTCCATCAGGTTGTCCAGAATCAGCGCCGAGAAGCCGATGGAGTAGAGGTTGATGACGTAGAAGTGGTCTTCGGGGTCGAGCAGCTCGCGGCACAGCTTCAGCATCTCGTTTAGTTGGTCTTCGAGCTGCCACTTTTCGCCGTTCGGGCCGCGGCCGTAGGCGGGCGGGTCGAGGATCAGGCCTTGGTACTTGTTGCCGCGTTTTACTTCGCGCTGCACGTACTTAAAAGCGTCTTCCACCAGCCACCGCACGCCGTCGAGGTTGGAGGCCTCCATGTTGTCGCGGGCCCAGAAGTTCACTTGTTTTACCGAGTCGAGGTGCGTTACGTCGGCGCCGGCGGCACGGGCGGCCAGGGTAGCGCCGCCGGTATAAGCAAACATGTTCAGCACCCGCGGCTTGGCGGCGCGGCGCTTTTGGGTTTGCTCGTAGATGAACTGCCAGTTCGGGTCTTGCTCCGGAAACAGGCCCACGTGCTTAAACGACGACAGCCCTAGGCGGAAACGCAGCTTCAGGCCATCGGGCCGCTCGTAGCTGATTACCCACTGCTCGGCCATGCCGGGCTTTAGCTTCCACTGGCCGCGCTCGGTAGCGGCGTTGGCGCCTTTTTCGCGGGTGAAGGTGGCGTGGGCGCGCTGCCATTCGCTGGCGGGCAGGTGCGGGTCCCACACGGCCTGGGGCTCGGGGCGGCTCAGCACGTAGCGCCCAAAGCGCTCCAGCTTTTGAAAGTTGCCGCTGTCAATCAGCTCGTAGTCGGGCCAGGGACTGGTGGTCAGGAATGAGTACATGCGCTACCTTTGATATACCCCGCAAGCGGGCCGGCAAAGGTACGCTTCTTGATTACAAGCCGGCACCGAACAGAGTACCAACCTGTACGTGCAATCCATGAGCGAAGTCCAGCGCATCATCGACCAACTACAACGCGCCTTCGACGGCGACGCGTGGTCGGGCCCGTCGCTGCAGGCCACTTTGCTAGGTGTTTCGGCTGCCCAAGCGGCTATGCACCCGTTGCTGCAAGCGCACAGTATTTGGGAGTTGGTGCTGCACCTCACCACCTGGTCCGACACGGTGCGCCAGCGCATCGAGCAGCGCCAAAACGTACCACCCGCAGCCGCCGATTGGCCCGTTGCGCCAGCTGTCCCCAGCGAGGCTGCTTGGCAACAAGCAAACCACGAACTTTGCCTAGCGCACGAGCGGTTAGTGGCCCTGCTTCGCACATTGCCCGATGCCGACCTAGAGCAGGTGCTTGGTACGGCGCGCGACCGGGCCGATGGTTCGGGCGTTTCGATTTACGTATTGTTGCACGGCACCGCGCAGCACTACTTGTACCACGCGGGCCAAATTGCGCTGCTCCGCAAGCTTCTCTGATTTTACCTTTTCGTCATGCGTTTTCACAAATACCAAGGCACCGGCAACGACTTCGTCATGATCGACGACCGGCAGCGTACCTTTCCGGCCGCCGACAACGCCTTGGTACGTCGCCTCTGCGACCGGCGCCGCGGCATCGGGGCCGATGGCCTCATTCTGCTGCGCACCCTGCCCGAATACGACTTCGAAATGGTGTACTACAACGCCGATGGCTATGTGGGCTCGATGTGCGGAAACGGCGGCCGATGCACCGTGGCCTTCGCGCATCGCCTAGGTGTCATTCAAAGCCAGGCCAATTTCCTGGCTGCCGACGGCCCGCACGAAGCCAGCATCGACGACAACGGCACTGTGCGCCTGCGCATGATTGATGTGGCCGGCCAGCAGGACACTCCCGATGGCGTATTTCTGAATACCGGCTCGCCGCACGTCGTTCGTTTTTTGCCCAACAGCACGCTGGCCGAGTACAACGTGTACGCCGAAGGCCGCGCCGTGCGCTTTGGCGATGCATTCCGGGAACGGGGTGGCACCAACGTCAACTTCGTAGAAGCGCCCGTAATCGAGGGCCAGCCTTGGCAAGTGCGCACCTACGAGCGCGGCGTAGAGGACGAAACGTACTCGTGCGGCACCGGCGTAACGGCCGTGGCCTTGGCTGCGGCGCGGCGCGGTGCCGTAAGCCCCGTGCCGCTGCGCACCATCGGCGGCGATTTGTCGGTGTCGTTCGAGCTGCACCCCGATGGCACGTTTACCAACGTGTACCTCAACGGCCCAGCCGAGTTTGTATTCGAAGGCGATATTGCACTATAGCCGATGCTGCGCTCCGATACGGTCTATTTACGGGCCCTCGAAGCCAACGACCTAGGATTTCTTTACGATATCGAGAACGACGCAAGCGTGTGGGGCCAAGCCAGCGACACGCTCACGCCGATTTCGCGCCACAGCTTGCGGCAGTATTTGAACAATGCCGCGGCCGATTTTTACGAAGTGCGCCAGTTGCGCTTGGTGATTTGCACAAACGCCGCCGACGAGGCTGTTGGTACTGTCGATCTGTTCAACTTCGATCCGCACCATAGGCGCGCGGCCGTGGGCATCATGGTGGCGGCTACCCACCGCCGCCGCGGCTATGCCGCCGAGGCCCTGCAATTGCTGCTGAAATACGCCCGCCACACTTTGCACTTGCACCAAGTGTATTGCACGGTGGCGGCCAACAACACGGCCAGTTTGCTCTTGTTTAAGACCGCTGCATTTCGGCGGGTTGGGGTTAGGTACCAGTGGCTTGTGCACGAGAACGGGTGGCAAGACGCCGTAGAAATGCAACGATTGTTAGCGGACCACTAGGTCCGCTTTTTTTTGTCCGTGGAGTTGCCGCATAGTGCAAGCTACTCCGGCTAGCATCCTTTTTCGGGCGGCTTGCGTATGCTCCTATGCCGCGCTTGGTGAGCGGGTTGTATTCTCACCGGGCCACCCGACTTCCCCACCACGCCGTTTCGCCAAAACACTTTTTGACGCCTCTATCCGCATGTCCTTACTCGATGCCACGACCCTCGCGTCGTCTAATGCTACCGAATCCGTTGCCAACCCTAACGCTGCCCAATCGACCGACATAGCCACCACTACCAACCAGAGCGCCGAAACCAATCAACTACCCGACTTGGTGTGTTTTGCCCACTTGCATTGGGATTTTGTTTGGCAACGGCCCCAGCACCTGCTTTCGCGCTTTGCAAAGCAAACGCGCGTGTTTTACGTGGAGGAGCCCTGCACTCACTGGGAAGACCACCAGATGGAGCCTTGGCTTGAGATTAAGGACCGCGAAGAAGGCCGCCTGAAAATTGTGGTGGTGCACCTGCCCGGCAACTGCGTGGATGCCGCCGCCGACGAAGTGCAGGCCCGTATCCTGACGGAGTACTTCGAAAAGGAAAACGTTAAGGATTTTATTGCCTGGTACTACTCGCCCATGTTCCTGGCCAAGTCGCGCCAGCTGAAGCCGGCCCTCACCATCTACGACTGCATGGATGAGCTGGCCAACTTCAAAGGTGCGCACCCCGAGCTACGCAGCCGCGAGCAAGAGCTGTTTCAAAAAGCGCAACTGGTCTTTACCGGCGGCCAAAGCTTGTACGAGGCCAAAACCAAGCAGCACCACAGCGCGCACGCTTTCCCGAGCAGCATCGACAAGGCTCACTTTGGGCAGGCCCGCAACGCCGACCTAGCCGAGCCCGCCGACCAAGCTGGCATTGCACACCCACGCGTTGGTTTCTTCGGCGTGGTTGATGAGCGCCTCGACATTGAGCTGCTGCGCGAGCTGGCGGCTGCCCACCCCGAGTGGCAATTTATCGTCATTGGGCCGGTGGTGAAAATTGAGGCAAGCGTGCTGCCGCAAGGCGCCAACATCCACTACCTAGGTGGCAAAGACTACAAACAGTTGCCCGCCTACCTCAAAGGCTGGGACGTAGCCACCCTGCTCTTCGCCGACAACGAAAGCACCAAATTCATTTCGCCTACCAAAACTCCCGAATACCTCGCTGCGGGCAAACCCGTAGTGAGCACTCCGATCCGCGACGTGGTGCGCCCCTACGGCGAACTAGGCCTGGTGCACATCGCCGCCGATGCCCCCAAATTCGGCAAGGCCATCGAAATGGCCTTGGACGAAGCAGACGACGCTGCTTGGCTGCAGCGCGTAGATGATTACCTGGCCACGATTTCGTGGGACCAGACCTGGCAGCAGATGGTGAACCTGATGCAAGCCGAACTACGGCGCGTAGCCGCCCGCTAACATTTTCCGTACACGGTACACGCGAACGGTTCATTCATCCTACTTCATAACCAATTCACCACCTGCACCTTCTGAGCTATGTTTGATTATCTGATCGTAGGAGCCGGTTTTGCCGGCAGCGTGCTGGCCGAGCGTCTGGCTACCCGGTCCAACAAAAAAATCCTGATCATCGATAAGCGAAACCACATCGGTGGCAACGCCTACGACCACTACAACGAGGAAGGCGTGATGGTGCACAAGTACGGCCCGCACATCTTCCACACCAACTCCAAGGAGGTATTTGAGTACCTCTCCAATTTCACCGACTGGCGCCCCTACGAGCACTGGGTGCTGGCTTCGGTCGACGGCCAACACGTGCCGATTCCGATTAACCTCGACACCATCAACAAGCTGTACGGCACCAACATGACCAGCTTTGAGGTGGATGCGTTTTTCGAGTCGCAGGCCGAAGAGGTGCCCGTGATTCGCACATCGGAAGATGTAGTGGTAAGCAAAGTGGGCCGCGAGTTGTACGAGAAATTCTTCCGCAACTACACCCGCAAGCAATGGGGGCTCGACCCCTCGGAGCTTGATAAATCGGTGACCTCGCGCGTGCCCACCCGCACCAACCGCGACCGGCGCTACTTCACCGATACTTACCAAGCCATGCCTCTGCACGGCTACACCAAGATGTTCGAGAAGATGCTTGATCACCCGAACATCAAGATCATGCTCAACACCGACTACCACGACATCATCAACGTCATTCCGTTCAAGGAAATGATCTTCACGGGTCCGGTAGACGAGTACTTCGACTTCAAGTTTGGCAAGCTGCCGTACCGCTCGCTCGAGTTCAAGCACGAAACCTTGAACAAGGAGTGGCACCTAGAGGCGCCGGTGGTAAACTACCCCAACGAGCACCTGTACACGCGCATCACCGAGTTTAAGGCGCTTACGGGCCAGCAACACCCCAAAACGAGCATCGTGTACGAGTTTCCGCGTGCCGAAGGTGACCCGTACTACCCGATTCCGAAGCCCGAAAACGCCGAGCTGTACAACAAGTACAAGAAGCTCGCCGACGAAACGCCCAACGTGCATTTCGTAGGCCGCCTGGCTACTTACAAGTACTACAACATGGACCAAGTAGTAGCCCAGGCCCTGACGGTTTACAAGAAGCTCACCGAAAAAGAGAAAGAAGAAAAAGGCACGGCAAAACCCGCCAAACCGGCCATTACTGGTTCGGCTACGCTGATGGAGAAGCTTCTGCCCCGCGACCCGGACAAGAAAAAGGCCTAACCCTACCCCTCATTTGCGCCGACGTGTAGCTTCAGTTGCCGTGCTGCTACACGTCGCGCTTTTTACACCTATTGCATGGCAACTGTTGAACTGTGGGGCGGTGTGGAATGCACTGTCAACCGCGTCGGCGACGAGTTCTTCGACCAATTGGAGATGAGCGGGCACCGCGCCCGCCTCTCCGATTTGGAGCTGTTTGCCGAGCTCGGGATACGCAAGCTGCGCTATCCTGTGCTGTGGGAGTCGGTGGCTCCCGACGGCCTCAATACGCCCAATTGGCAATGGGCCGACGAACGCCTGCCGCGCCTGCGCGACCTAGGCATCGACCCGATTGTGGGGCTGGTGCACCACGGCAGCGGCCCTCGCTACACGGCGCTGCACGCCGATAATTTTGTGGCTGGCCTGGCCCGCTACGCCCGCATGGTAGCCGAGCGCTACCCTTGGGTAAACCACTACACCCCCGTAAACGAACCCCTCACAACGGCCCGCTTCAGCGGTTTGTACGGCCTGTGGTACCCCCACAGCACCGACGACCGCCTGTTCGTGCGCATGTTGCTGAACGAGGTATTGGGTACCCGCGCCGCCATGCTGGCCATCCGGGAGGTAAACCCTAAGGCCAAGCTGGTGCAAACCGAAGACCTAGGGAAAGTGCACAGCACGGGCCAGATGGCCTACCAGGCCGAGTTTGAAAACCACCGCCGCTGGCTCACCTTCGATTTGCTGTGCGGCCGCGTGGATGCTCATCATTACATGTGGCGCTTTCTGCGCGACAACGGCGCCCCCGAAGCCGAACTGCTCGACTTGGTGGCCAACCCGTTGCCGCCTGATATACTGGGCATCAACTACTACGTCACGAGCGAGCGGTTTCTCGACGACGAACGGCACCACTACCCCGAGCGCTGTTACAGCCGCAACCACCACGACGAGTACGCCGACATTGAGGCGGTACGCGTGCTGCCTTTGCAAATGGCCGGCATCAAGCAATTGCTGCGCGAGGCCTGGGAGCGGTACCAGCTACCCATTGCCATTACCGAGTCGCACCTGGGCTGCACCCGCGAGGAGCAGCTGCGCTGGCTGCTACAATCTTGGAACGAAGCTAACGCCCTGCGGCAGGAGGGGGCCAACATCCGGGCCGTTACGGTATGGTCGCTCCTAGGTGCTTTCGACTGGGACAGCCTGCTTACCCGCCGCGGCGGCAGCTACGAAAGCGGCGTGTTTGATGTGCGCAGCGGCCAGCCCCGGCCCACTGCTTTGTTTAAAATGGTGCAAAGCCTCGCCCGCTCGGGGCGCTACCAGCATCCGCTGCTGGCCAACGAGGGGTGGTGGCGGCGCCCAGATCGTTTTGTTTACCGCACTTCACCGATCGTTTGAGCTATGAGTCGTCAGCTATTCACTCCGGCTTCGCAGCCGCGTCAGCCCCTGCTTATCACCGGAGCCAACGGTACCTTAGGTAAAGCCTTTGCCCGGGTGTGTCAGATACGTGGCATCGACGCGGTGGCGCTTACCCGGCAGGAGCTGGACATAGCCGACCTAGGAAGCATCGAGCAGGCGCTAACGCGTTACAATCCCTGGGCGGTCATCAACACGGCCGGGTACGTACGCGTCGACGACGCCGAAACCGACGCCGAGCGCTGCTTTCGCGAAAACAGCACCGGCCCCGCCATGCTGGCCACTGTGTGCGCCGCCCACGGCGTGCAGCTGCTGACTTTTTCATCCGACTTGGTGTTCGACGGCTACAAAAACAACCCCTACGTGGAAAGCGACAAAGCCCGGCCGCTGAACGTGTATGGGCAAAGCAAGCAACGCGCCGAGCGGGAGGTGCTCAAGCTCATGAAAAGTGCGTTGGTAGTGCGTACTAGCGCCTTTTTCGGCCCCTGGGACGAGTACAACTTCGTGCACTTTGTGCTGCGTTCGGCCCGCGAAGGCACCGCATTTGAGGCTGCCAACGACGTGCAGATTGCGCCTACTTACGTGCCCTGCCTCGTCAACCACTCGCTCGATTTGCTTATTGACGAGGAGCGCGGCATTTGGCACTTGGCCAACCAAGGCTCGTGCACGTGGGCCGAACTGGCCTGTATGGCGGCCGAGCAAGCCGGTTACAATTCCGATTTTGTAGTAGGCCGGCCCATGGAGTCGTTTAACCTGCGCGCGGCCCGCCCCTTGCAAAGCGTGCTCAGCAGCGAGCAAGGCGTACTGCTGCCCCCCCTGGAGGCCTCGCTGCAGCAATACCTGCTCGATATTGGCCACGAGCCCAGCCACGATTTTGGCTTGCTTTCGGCGGGCTGCGCCGACAAAGGCACCAAAGTATCGGGCTAGGCTGGCCGCTGCCTAACCCACTGCCCAACTCCGGCGCACCCACCTGACAACTTAACGCCTTCGGCAAACCCTGCACTCTTTTTGAGGTTGCGGGGTTTGTCATTTCTAGGGCGCTCCTAGGTGCGGTTAAGGCTTTTCCATCAAACCGCTTATTTTTGAGGTGCGCCCCTGGCGTTTTCAGCAAATTCTTCTACCCAGCATGTTCGATTTTATCGGGAAGGCCGTCACGAAAGTCTTCGGCACCAAGTCGGAGCGAGACTTGAAAGGCATCATCCCTTACGTGGCGACCATCAACGCCGAATACGCCAAACTGGCAGGCATCTCCGATGACGAGCTGCGCGGCCAGACAGATCAGGTACGGGCCAGCATCAGCGAATACTTGAAGAATATCGACGGGCAGATTGCCGCTTTGCACCAGCGCATCGCCGACGAGCCTAACCTGGACATCCAGCAGAAGGAAACCGTATTCGAGCAAATTGATGCGCTGGAAAAGCAGCGTAACGCGCAGCTGGAAGAAGTGCTG
Source organism: Hymenobacter oligotrophus (assembly GCF_003574965.1). NCBI lineage: Bacteria > Pseudomonadati > Bacteroidota > Cytophagia > Cytophagales > Hymenobacteraceae > Hymenobacter > Hymenobacter oligotrophus. The sequence continues at coordinate 3,799,051 of NZ_CP032317.1, forward strand.
CTGGAAGTGCTGCCGCAGGCTTTTGCCATTGTAAAAGAAACCGCGCGCCGCTACAAGGAAAACGGCCAGCTGGTGGTAACGGCCAACGACAAGGACCGCGAATACGCCCGCCGCGCGCCCAACGTAACCATCACCCCCGAGGGCAAAGCTGTGTGGGCCAACCGCTGGATGGCCGCCGGTGCCGAGGTGGTGTGGGACATGGTGCACTACGATGTGCAATTGATTGGTGGCGTGGTGCTGCACCAAGGCAAGATTGCCGAAATGGCCACCGGCGAAGGCAAAACGCTTGTTTCGACCTTGCCGGCGTTCCTCAACGCGCTGTCGAAGCGCGGCGTGCACCTAGTAACCGTAAACGACTACCTCGCCAAGCGCGACTCGGAGTGGAATGCGCCGCTGTTCGAATTCCACGGCATCACCGTGGACTGCATCGACAAGCACCAGCCCAACACCGATGCCCGCCGCCGCGCCTACGCTGCCGACATTACCTACGGCACCAACAACGAATTTGGCTTCGACTACCTGCGCGACAACATGGCGCGCGACCCGGAGGAGCTGGTGCAGCGCAAGCACCACTTCGCCATCGTCGACGAAGTTGACTCCGTACTGATCGACGACGCCCGTACGCCGCTCATCATTTCGGGCCCGGTGCCCAAAGGCGACGTGCACGAGTTTCTGGTGCTGAAGCCACGCATCCAGCGCCTCGTAGATGAGCAGCGCAAGCTGGTACAGCAGTACCTGCTCGATGCCAAACGCCTTGTTAAAGAAGGCAACGATGGCCCCAAAGAAGGGGAGGGCGGCCTGGCGCTGTTCCGCGCCTACCGTGGTCTGCCCAAAAGCAAACCGCTCATCAAGTTCTTGTCGGAAACCGGCAACCGTGCCATTCTGCAGAAGGTAGAAAACCACTACCTGCAGGACAACTCGCGCCAGATGCCGCAGGCCGACAAGCCGCTGTTCTTCACCATCGACGAGAAGAACAACCAGATTGAGCTGACGGAGCGCGGCATTGACCTGATTACCGGTCAGGGCGAAGATCCGCACTTCTTCATCATGCCCGACATCGGCACCGAGCTGGCGCAGATTGAGAACAACAAGGCCATAAGCGCCGACGAGCGCCTGCACCAGAAAGAGCATCTGATGCAGGACTACCAGGAGAAGTCGGAGCGCATCCACACCGTAAACCAGCTGCTGAAAGCCTACACCTTGTTCGAGCGCGATGACCAGTACATCGTGACCGAAGACCACAAGGTGAAGATTGTGGACGAGCAGACTGGCCGCGTAATGGAAGGCCGCCGCTACTCCGATGGCCTGCACCAGGCCATTGAGGCCAAGGAAAACGTGCGCATCGAAGACGCCACGCAGACCTACGCCACCGTAACGCTGCAGAACTACTTCCGCATGTACCACAAGCTGGGTGGCATGACGGGTACGGCCGAAACGGAAGCCGGCGAATTTTGGCAGATCTACAAGCTCGACGTGGTGGTAATCCCCACCAACCGCGGCATTGCTCGCAAAGACCAGCACGACAAGGTTTACAAAACCACGCGCGAGAAGTACAACGCCGTGGCCGAGGAAATTCAGGAGCTGGTGAAAGCCGGCCGCCCGGTGCTGGTGGGTACTACTTCGGTTGAAAACTCCGAAATCATCAGCCGCTTGCTGAAGCTGCGCAAGATTCCGCACCAGGTGCTGAACGCCAAGCAAAACCAGCGCGAAGCCGAGATTGTAGCCAACGCCGGATATCCTGGCACCGTTACCATCGCCACCAACATGGCCGGCCGTGGTACCGACATCAAGCTGAAAGAAACCTCGAAGGAGTCGGGTGGTCTGGCCATTATTGGTACGGAGCGCCACGAGTCTCGCCGCGTCGACCGCCAGCTGCGTGGCCGTGCCGGCCGCCAAGGCGACCCGGGTACGTCGCAGTTCTTCGTTTCGCTTGAAGACAACCTGATGCGCCTGTTTGGCTCCGACCGCATTGCCCGCCTCATGGACCGCATGGGCCTCGAGGAAGGCGAGGTGATTCAGCACTCGATGATTACCTCGTCGATTGAGCGCGCGCAGAAGAAGGTTGAGGAAAACAACTTCGGCATCCGGAAGCGCCTGCTCGAGTACGACGACGTGATGAACGCACAGCGCGAGGTGGTGTACCGCCGCCGCCGCAACGCCTTGTTCGGCGAGCGTTTGGAGCTCGACGTGTGGAACATGATCTACGACGTGTCGGAAGACATCGTGGCGGGCCACAAGATTTCGGGCGATTACGCCGACTTCCAGCTGGCCATCATCCGCGTGTTCGGCTACGACACGCACATTACGGCCGCCGAGTTTGCCGCCCAGCAGCCGGCCCAGCTCACGCAGCGCCTCTACGACGAAGCCCTAGGTTACTACCACTCGAAGAACGAGGTAATTGGCGAGTCGGCGCTGCCGCTCATCAACGACCTGATCGAGCAGAACGCTCCGTTCGAAAACATTGCCGTGCCGTTCTCCGATCAGCGCAAGCAAGTAACGGCCGTGGCCAACCTGCGCAAGGCGCAGGCCAGCAACGGCCAGGAGCTGATGCGCGCCATGGAGAAGGTGGTGGTGCTCTCGCTGATCGACGACGCCTGGACGCAGCACCTGCGCCAAATGGACGACCTGAAGCAGGTGGTACAGAACGCCGTGTACGAGCAAAAAGACCCGCTGCTGGTGTACAAGTTCGAATCGTTCGAGTTGTTCAAGCGCATGATCAGCAAGGTGAACGAGGAAACCGTAACCTTCCTGTTCCACGCCGATATTCCGGCTACGCAGGCCAGCGCTACGGCCGAGCCGGAAATCATGTTCGAGGAAGCAGTGGCCGCGCCCCGCGCCCCGCAGCCTCGCCTGAAAGCCGAGAAGGAAGTGTCGACGTCGTCGTTGGGTGCAGGCCCCGAGGACCTGGACCAAGCCCACGACCTAGGGCTGGAGCCGCTCGAAAAGCAGCAGCCCGTACGCTCGCAGAAGGTTGCCAACCGCAACGACAAAGTGAGCGTGCAGTACATGGACGGCCGCATCCTGCGCGACGTGAAGTTCAAGAGCGTGGAAGAAGACGTGCTGAACAACCGCGCGGTTATCATCGACTAACACGCTGGCTAACACAAGCCAAAACAAAACCGCCCCGGCCCTAGGTCGGGGCGGTTTTGTTTTAGGCCGGCAGCAATGCCAACGAGCCTACTCTACCAGCTTGCTTACCTTTGCGCCATGCTGACCTCCGATCAATTAGCCGCCCGCATCGACCACACCTTGCTCAAGCAGGACTGCACGCACGAGCAGATTCAGACCCTGTGCGCCGAAGCCCGCGAGCATGGCTTTGCCAGCGTGTGCGTGCCGCCGTACTTTGTGCCGGTTGCGGCCGAGGCATTGCTGGGCTCCAGCGTGGCGGTGTGCACGGTCATTGGGTTTCCGCTGGGTTACAGCACCACGGCCATTAAAGTGGCGGAAGCCACTGAGGCGCTTGCGATGGGCGCCATTGAGCTGGACATGGTGATGAACGTGGCGGCGCTGAAATCGGGCGCGGAGGCGGCCGTGCAGCACGACATCCGGGCGCTGGCCGAGCTGTGCCACGGCCACCAGGCCATTCTGAAGGTAATTATTGAAACGGCGGTGTTGTCGGACGAGGAAATTCGGCGGGCTTGCGACTTGTGCGCAACGGCTGGTGCGGATTTTGTAAAAACCTCGACGGGCTTTGCCAGCCGCGGGGCTTCGGTAGAAGATGTGCGCCTGATGCGCGACCAACTGCCGAGCAACATCCGTATTAAAGCTGCCGGTGGTATCCGCACGCATGCACAAGCCGTGGCGCTGGTGCTGGCCGGTGCCGACCGCCTAGGTGCTTCTGCCGGCGTGGCCTTGCTCACCCCTCCTCAGGACGACGACTCCGCCCATGAAACGTCTGCTTACTAACGTGCTGTCGATTACTGCTTTGCTTGCGCTGGTTAGCTGTGTCGCCTCGGGGCCGGCCGCTACCACTTCCGCTCCCGATTCGTCGCGTACTGCCTCGGCCCCGGCAACGGGCACGGCCGCCAAAGGCAAAACCAAAGCTGCGCCGGCCGACGACCTGAGCAAGTACCGCCCCAAGTTTACGCCGCCGCCTGCGCCCAAAGCCCTAGGCGCCAAGGCCTACGTGGCGCCTGCCAACCACGTGAACCCGCAAATCGACCAGCGACTGCGCGACCAGGCCTATACCAACCAGAACGTAAAGTACACCAGCGGCTGGCGCATACTGGCCTACGTAGGGCTGGAGCGCGACCAGGCCATGGCCATCCGGCGCTCGGTTATCAGCCGCTACCCCGACGAGACGGACTACGTCACGTTTAAGCAGCCCATTTACCGGCTGTTCATCGGCGACTACACCACCCGCCTCGATGCCGAGCGGGCCATGCTGCGCATCCGGCCGTTGGCGCCCAAGGCCGAGCTGCAGCCCACGCAAGTGCTCATCAACAAAACGCGCTTCTAGCCATGCCGCTTATCCGTCAGCTGCAGTGGGATGAGCTTGACCTTTTGCAAGGGTTGGAGGTAATACCCACCGAGTACGACGACGGTGCCGGCGTGCAGTACCGCGTGGAGAAGCAGGGTTTGGTGCTGCTCATCTCGCTGTGGCCGGCCACCGGCGTGGTAGATGTAACCCTGACGCACCCGGCCGCCGATGCCATTCTGCTCGATTTGCGCGTGGCTGTGCGCGGCACCGTGCGCTACAACAACGACAAGCGCGGCGAGTACCTCGAGTTTCCGGACTGCGTGCTGGTAAGCCGCCTAGGTTTAGGCGAAGAAGAAGCCGCCTTCAGCCCCAACTTAGCCGGCCGCTCCATGTTGGTAGCGGTGCGGCCGCACGTCAGCATCTTCTTCGAGTAAACCCTAGGTGCCGGGCTGCAGTAGCAGGGCAGGCAGCTGGGTTGTACCTTGCGGGTTATGCAGCAATTGCTTTCTCGCATTCAGGAACTAGCCGCCGCTCAGGCCACCGACGTGGTAGGGCTGCGCCACCATTTGCACGCTCATCCGGAGCTTTCTTTCGAAGAATACCAAACGGCCGCGTTCGTAGCCGACGAGCTGCGCAAGCTCGGCCTCGAGCCGCAACCGATTGCCAATACCGGCCTCGTGGCGCTTATCGAGGGCCGCAACCCCGGCCGCCGCACCGTGGCCCTGCGCGCCGACATGGACGCGCTGCCCATTCAGGAGCAAAACGATGTGCCGTACCGCTCGCAAAACCCCGGCGTGATGCACGCCTGCGGCCACGATGTGCACACCTCCTCGTTGCTGGGGGTGGCCCGCATTTTGGTGCAGCTCCGCGACGAGTTCGAGGGCACCGTAAAGCTCATGTTTCAGCCCGGCGAGGAGGTAGTGCCCGGCGGGGCATCCATCATGATTAAAGAAGGTGTGCTCGATAACCCCGCGCCGCAAACGGTGCTCGGGCAGCACGTGTTTCCGCAGCTACCGGCCGGCAAAGTGGGCATTCACGCGGGGCGCTACATGGCCTCGGCCGACGAGCTGTACCTGACCATCCGCGGCAAGGGCGGCCACGGCGCCATGCCCGACCTGAATATCGATACCGTGCTGGTAGCGGCCAACCTGATTGTGGCGGCTCAGCAGCTGGTAAGCCGCCGTGCCAACCCCAAGATTCCTTCGGTGCTGTCCTTCGGCAAAGTCATTGCCCAAGGCGCCACCAACGTCATCCCGAACGAAGTTTATATCGAAGGCACCTTCCGGACCATGGATGAGCAGTGGCGCGAGCAAGCTCACGTGCACCTGCGCCAGCTCTGCGAAGGTTTGGCCGCTTCGATGGGTGCAAGCTGCGAGTTGGAAATCCGCCGCGGCTATCCTTGCCTCGACAACGACGTGGACGTGACCCAACGGGTGCGCGCTGCCATGGTTGAGTACCTCGGCGAAGAAAATGTCGTTGACATTGATCAGTGGATGGCATCCGAGGACTTTGCTTTCTTCTCGCAGGCCGCGCCGTCGTGCTTTTACCGCTTGGGTACCCGCGCCCTCGACGGTCGGTACGCTGCTTCCGTACACACGCCTGTTTTCGACATCGAAGCCCACGCCCTCGCGGTAGGGCCCGGCCTGATGGCTTGGCTTGCCCTGAACGAGTTGCAGGCCTAGGTGCCGCGAGGCGTTGTTGCTACCAAGAGCAAACCGATGAGCGTAAAAAAAGTACTCTGCATAGTGGGGTTGTTGGTGCTGCCGGGCTTGGCCCTAGGTCAGCGGCGCATCAACAACCCCACGCAGCTGTGGCCCGAGCTGCAAGGCGAGCTGGCCCTGCAAAACAACGCGTATCTGTGGCTAAGCGCGCAAAACCAACGCGCCGCCGAAAGCCGCTACAACAACGGCACCTTCGACTATGTGCTGCTGCGTGCCGGCTACGAACGCTTTTGGAGCGAGCAGTGGAGCTGGGGCCTAACCGGCCGCTACGCCGCCACCTCGGCCGACGATAGTTTCACGCCCGAACTACTGCTGCGCCACCGCAGCCGCTTACTGGGGCTTACCCTAGGTCAGCGGCTAAGCCTGGAGTACGCTTTGCAAGGAGGGGCAGCTCGCAACCTGGGGGCCGCGCGCCTGCGCCTCGATGCCGAACGCATTATACCCGTTGGCAACATTGCATTGCGCCCCCGCGTGGCCTGGGAAGGTGGCCTAAACCTTCGGCTGCAGCCACCCGACGACCAGCCCGACGAACGGACGCTCGACCAAAGCCGGTTTCGGGCCGAAGTGGGTATTCGTGTATCCGACCACCTCGATTTGACGCCCTACTTCGCGCGGCAGACGGACTTCACCATCACGCAGTTTCAGTTCGACGCCGATGGCAATATCACCTCAGGCGGCCGCACCAACATCGTCACGCCTATTGTCGGGCTTGATGTGCGTTTTACCCTATTCCAAGGCAAGCAGTCCTTCGAGCGAATACAGTTGCCAACGCAACATTAATGACTTAATGTCATTAGCTGTTTCAAGCGAAAAAGCCTCTTTGATCTTTCTGGTATGGTTTACCAGCAACTAAGGTTACAAGGTCTAAAAAGATATAGTTAGTATTTAAGACATTTTGTCTGGTAAATGCGAGTGGTACGAAATTTACAATAGAGGAGGTGTCCAGCGCAATGCCGGACACCTTTCCATTTGAAATCAGACCACTTTCTTACTACTATGGCAACCATGTTTAATTCGCTTCCGGCGCTTCGCAATGCTCGCAGCTTCGACTCGATTGTAAACCAGTTGTTGAACGACACGCTGCCGGGCTTCACAACCACCGGCACTGGCTTTATGCCGGCTGCCGATGTGCTAGAAACCGCCAACGGATTTGAGCTGCTGCTTACCCTGCCCGGCGTACCAAAAGATGCCCTGCAGATTGAGGTGCTCGAAGGCACGCTTACGGTAAGCGGCGAGCGTAAGGCTCCGGCTACCGAGGGCGAAAACGCTCCCAAGGTGCGCCGCATCGAGTCGAGCTATGGCACCTTCACCCGCAAGTTCCGCCTGCCCGACACCGTGAATGCCGAAGCTATCGAAGCTGAGCTAACCGACGGTGTACTGCGCCTGGTGCTGCCCTTCGACACGGTTAAAACCACTAAGCGTCAGATTGAGGTGCGCTAACTGCTGGCCCGTCTGCAAAAAAGGCACCCTTTGGCGGTGCCTTTTTTGTTGGCTCAAGTGTTGTTAGTATAGCATCGCAGATGCAACCCTGTACGAAGGCCGCTGTATCTTACGTTAGGCCGCAAACAAGCTTTTGAAGTTCACGAAAGCTTTCGTACTTTAACTTCAGACTCTCAACTTACCCAATATCTATCTTACCCATGCAAGCCAAACAAATGATGCTCGGCCTCATGGCCTCCGCCGTACTAGGTGGGAGCGTGGCCGTGGGAGGGTACAAGCTGCTGGAGCCGGAGCGCTCAACGGAGCCGCAATCGGTAGCCTCTGACCCGAACGTGCGCTACACCAGCGCCCTGCGGAACTCAACTTACAACGTGCCCGAGGGCCTGAACTTTGTGGCGGCTGCATCGGCCGTTACGCCGGCTGTGGTGCACGTAATGACCGAGTACGCCCCGAAGGTGGCCCAGAACGACGCCATTCGCATGGATCCGTTCCTGCGTCAGTTCTTCGGCGACGATTTCAACGGTTACCACTCGCCGCAGCGCGGCCCGCAGGTAGGCTCGGGTTCGGGCGTTATCATTGCGGCCAACGGCTACATTGTTACCAACAACCACGTAATCGACAAAGCCGACAAGATTGAGGTAGTGCTCGACGACAAGCGCAAGTACAGCGCCAAGCTCGTGGGCACCGACCCCACCACCGACCTGGCCCTGCTGAAGGTGGAGGCCGACAACCTGCCCTACGTGCGTTACGGCAACTCCGACCAAGTGAAGGTAGGCGAGTGGGTGCTGGCCGTGGGCAACCCCTTCAACCTCAACTCCACCGTTACGGCGGGCATCATTTCGGCCAAAGGGCGCAACATCAACATCCTGAGCCGCGAAGACCGCATGGGGATTGAGTCGTTCCTGCAAACCGACGCGGTGGTGAACCCCGGTAACTCGGGCGGTGCGCTCGTGAACCTGAACGGCGACCTGATCGGCATCAACTCGGCCATTGCTTCGCGCACGGGTTCGTTCGAGGGCTACTCGTTTGCCGTGCCCAGCTCCATCGTGAGCAAGGTGATTGACGACCTGCTGAAGTACAAAGTGGTACAGCGCGCTTTGCTAGGTGTGAACATCCGCGAAGTTGACGCTACGCTGGCTTCGGAAAAACAGCTGAAGTCGCTCGACGGCGTGTACGTGGTGGGCCTGAGCAAGGGCAGCGCCGCTGCCGATGCCGGCCTGCGCGAAGGCGACATCATCACCGAAATCAACGGCGTGAAGGTGAACACCTCGTCGCAGCTGCAAGAGCAGGTAGCCCGCTTCCGCCCCGGCGACAAGATCAAGGTTACCTACGTACGCGGCGACGACCGCAAGACCACCAACGCTACCCTGCGCAACTCGGCCGGCACCACCGACATCGTGCGCGAGGAAACCGCTGCCACCGTTGAGTACGAAGGCGCCAAGTTCTCGCCGCTAAGCCGGCAGGAGATGAGCCGCCTCGACCTCGAAGGCGGTGCTAAAATCAGCGGCGTGCGTGGCTCCAACTTCCGCGAAACCGGCATCGGCGACGGGTTCATCATCACCCGCATCGACAAGAACAAGGTGAGCAAGCCGCAGGACGTGAAGCGTTTCCTCGAAGCTGCCAAAGAAAACCAAGGCGCGCTGGTGGAGGGGGTATACCCCGACGGCCGCAAAGCCTACTACCCCATTGGCCAAGCCGAATAAGCGGCTGCTGCCTAGCCAAAAGCCCCCGCCACCTAGGCGGGGGCTTTTTTGTTAGCTTTGTTTCGATAGCCAAACCTGCGTGGCGCCGCGTTGGGCAAGGGGCAAGCCACCCGTCGGCCCCTAGGTTGCCCAGCGGCCAGCCCCAAGCAGGAGCCACCATCAACCGGCGCAGCACAACTGCCCAACCAACCCTTACCCACCCCATGAAACTAGCCATCGAAGAAGCCGCCGCAACCGGCACCGACGTGCAAGAACACGACCACCACGGCATTCGCCAGGTGCTCCGCGACCTAGGTATTCAGGACATCAACGCCGCCTACAGCACCGGCCTGCAATGGGGCGGCGAAGCCAACGAGCAGGTAAGCAGCATCAGCTCGCCTACCGATGGCAAGCTGATCGGCAAAGTGCGCATGGCCACCGCGCACGACTACGAGCAGGTGGTGCTGCAGGCACAGGAGGCGTTTAAAAGCTGGCGCCTGGTGCCCGCCCCCAAGCGCGGCGAAATTGTGCGCCAAATCGGCAACAAGCTGCGGCAGTACAAAGAGCCCCTGGGTAAGCTGGTGAGCTACGAGATGGGCAAGATTTTGCAGGAGGGCTTGGGCGAGGTGCAGGAGATGATTGACATCTGCGACTTTGCCGTGGGCCTTTCGCGCCAGCTGCACGGCCTCACCATGCACTCGGAGCGCCCTGCCCACCGCATGTACGAGCAGTACCACCCCCTAGGCGTGGTGGGCATTATTTCGGCCTTCAACTTTCCGGTGGCGGTGTGGAGCTGGAACGCCATGCTCGCGGCCGTGTGCGGCGACGTGTGCATCTGGAAGCCCTCCGAAAAGACGCCGCTGGTAGCCGTGGCCGTGCAGCACATCATCAAAGACGTACTGCAGGAAAACGAGCTGCCCGAGGGTATTTTCAACCTGGTAGTGGGCGATGCCGAAATCGGCGGCCTGATGGCGGCCGACGAGCGCGTGCCGCTGGTATCGGCTACGGGCTCCACCCGTATGGGCAAAAAGGTAGGTGCCGTAGTGGGTGCCCGCCTAGGCAAGGCGCTGCTCGAGCTGGGCGGCAACAACGCCATTGTCCTCACCGCCAACGCCGACCTCGACATTGCCATTCGGGCGGTGTTGTTCGGGGCCGTGGGCACGGCCGGCCAGCGTTGCACCACCACGCGCCGCCTCATCATCCACGACTCGATTTACGACGACGTGAAGCAGCGCTTGTTGGCCGCTTACCCCAAGCTGCCCGTAGGCCACCCGCTGCAAGAGGGCAACCTAGTAGGTCCGCTGATCGACCAGGATGCCGTGCGCGGCTTCACGGATGCCCTAGGTCGGGTGCAGCAGGAGGGCGGCAAGCTGCTCACGGGCGGCGAGGTGCTCAGCGGCACGGGCTACGAAACCGGTACGTACGTACAGCCCGCCTTGGTAGAGGCCGAAAACCATTACCACACGGTGCAGGAAGAAACCTTCGCGCCCATTCTGTACCTCATTCGCTACTCCGGCGACGTGCAAAACGCCATTGAGCTGCAGAACGGCGTACGCCAAGGCTTGTCGTCTTCGATCTTCTCGCTAAACATGCGCGAAACCGAGGCGTTCCTGGCCGCTACCGGCTCCGACTGCGGCATTGCCAACGTAAACATTGGTACCTCGGGTGCCGAAATCGGCGGTGCATTTGGTGGCGAAAAGGAAACCGGCGGCGGCCGCGAATCGGGCTCCGACGCCTGGAAGATTTACATGCGCCGCCAAACCAACACCATCAACTACAGCACGCAATTGCCACTGGCACAGGGTATTAAATTTGATATCTAAGCCGCTCGCGGCTTCGATAAGCACCAAAAACGAAGGGCTGCCCCGTGTGGGGCAGCCCTTCGTTTTTGGGGGCGCCGCACCTAGGGGCCGGGCGGGGCGACTGCTTATTTGGCCAGCTGCACGTCGCCGTGGCCCTTGCACAGGTAGCCCTGTATGCCGGGGTTCAACTCGTTGTACATCACGTAGTACAGGCGGTAGGTGTGGCCTTTTTCAAGCTTGGGGCCATCGAGCACCAGCGCAAAGTCGAACAGCATATTGGCAGCCCCGCGCACGTTGGCTTCGGAGTACAGCGTGCCGGACTGCACCACGCGGTAGCGGCGGTTTACCAACGCGTAGCGAATACGCGGGCGCACCGGCCCTAGGGGCTGAAAATCGACGCCAAAGTTGGCGAACTTGGGCGCGGGGTTGGGATACAGCAAAAAACGGGTGTCGCGCAGCAGCGGGCTAGTGGCCCCATCAATGGCGAAGGGCAAATCCCGGAACAGCTCCCGCTCTTGCTTGTTCCAGGCCAAATCGGTGGTCCACTCGCCGGGGTTGGCGCTGCCCAGCGGGCGGCCCTGTGCATCGGTGCGCGCAATGCTGCTGTCGTCGCCGCCGCCGAAATCTATTTTTTCGCAGGCGGCCAGCGGCAAGCCCAGCAAAAGCAACTTACTGATAACGCGAACGAACATGTGCCTGGGCAGTAAGGGGTAACTAGCTTGCCGACGTTGGCTGCACCCACGGCCCCAATTTAGGCCAAGGTTGGCAACGCGCCAACACTGGTCACGCCCCGCAAGGCCAGGTCAGCGCTTAATCTTAATGTCGCCGTGGCCTTTGAGGTACAGCTGATTGTTGGCGTCGTACACCACGTAGTAGAGACGGTAGAGCTTGCCATCCTCGAACTTATCGGCTGGAAATTGCACAGCAAACTTTTGCTCGGAGCCGGCGTTGGCCGGGCCGGCAAAGCGGTGCACCGGGCGGTACTTCTTGTCGACCACCACAGCGCGCATTTGCAGCGGCTCGGCGGCGGGGGCAGGGGTGTTCCGCACCGGGCGGTTGCCTAGGTAAAAGTGGACGTATTCGGCGCAGGGGTTGGGGTAGAGGCCGATGCTGTTGAACGCGCCCCGCCCGGCTGCGTTCAGGTTCACGCCGCTGTCCTTAAACAAGTCGCGCTCCTGCTTGTCCCAACTACCGTCGGCGGTCCAGTCGGTTTTATCCACCTCGCCCGTGGGGTAATTCTGAACGTCCTTCTCGGTGTAGCCTTCCTTAGGCCCGAAATCGACCCGATTGCAGCTGGCCAGCACGGTCCCGGCGGCCAGGCCGCTGGCCACGGCCCGTAAAAACTTATTCACAAAACAATACTTGCAGACGCGGCGGGTTCCGCTTGCCAAATATAGCTGCCCGCACCTAGGGAACTTTAAAGCAACGTGCAACCTCATGCTAGGTGCGGGGTCTTTGGAGTGCTGATGATCAGGAGAGTGGAAAATATCCCGACGATGCCCGACCTTTATCATCCACCTCCCGCCATTAGCGAACCCCCGCAACCAACTGCTGCGCCTATGGAAGCTGTTGCCTACGTTGATATTAATGCTCCGCTGGTGGAGCGCTGCCGCCTCGGCGACCGGCGCGCCCAAGCTGAGATTTACAAGCGCTACGCCAAAGCCATGTTCAACGCCTCGTTGCGCATTACGGGCGACTATGCCGAGGCCGAAGACGTGCTGCAAGAATCGTTTCTGAGCGCGTTCCGTGAGCTGCACACCTACAAGGGCGATTCGTCGTTCGGCTCGTGGCTCAAGCGCATTGTTATCAACAAGAGCATTAACTGTTTGCGCAACCGCCGCCTGCAGCTGGTGCCCCTGGCCGAGCAGCACGACGGCGCTGGCTCGGAGGAGTTTGTAACTCCGGGCGAGGCCGACGACGTACAGTGGCGGGCCGATGTGCTGCGCCGCTGCATACAGGAGCTGCCCGATGGTTACCGCCTCGTGCTGACCCTGTACCTGCTCGAAGGTTACGACCACGGCGAAATCGCCACCATTCTGGACATTACCGAATCTACTTCCAAGTCGCAATACAGCCGCGCCCGTAAAAAGCTTCTGGAGCTGGCGCGCGAACACGGCTTGTCTTAATTGTTTCACTGAACAGCGGCCAACCGGGCACCCACCCAACCTCAACAGCGCCCCGGCCGCGGGGAGCCACGTGCGAAAGACCATGACTGTCATGAAACCTAACTCCGGACTAGAAGGCTTTGTGGAGCGGCACCGCGCCGACTTCGACAACTTCGAGCCGCGTGCCGACTTGTGGGACGCCATCGAAGCACGCCTGGATGAGCCGGCCGACGAGGACGAAACGCCCACCCACGTTTTGCCCCTCAACCCGACTGTTTCACCCACCCACCTTGATACCCCTGCCGCTACTACGCCCTCGTTTGCGTGGCAGCGCTACGTAGCCGCCGCGGCGGTTGCCATTATGCTGCTGGCCGGTGGCTACGGCCTGCGCCGCGCCGATGAGCTGAACTCGTCGTCGGGAGCTGTTGCCAGCGCCGACTACGCCCTGCCGGCCATGGAACAGCAGCCCAACGCGGTTGCCGAGGTAGTAGGTGCCCCCGAGCCCATGGCGGTATCGGCTGGCCAGCCGGCCGAGCAGCGTTTGGCAGCATCGGTGCGCCGCATGGAAGCTTACTACGCTTCGCAGATTCTGGAAAAGCAGCACGAACTGCGCCAGCTCGATGAAAGCGCTACGCCCGGCACCATGCCCCAGGCCGCCGATTGGAAGCACGAGCTAACGGCTTTGGACTCCACGTACCGGCAGCTGCGCACCGAGCTGTACCGCAACCCCGACCCCGATGCGGTGCTCGAAGCCATGAATCGCAACCTGCAAATCCGGTTGGATATCCTGAACCAGCAGTTGCGCACCCGCGAGCAAATTCGCCAGTACCACGACGAGTCTTACGCCGAGGTAGCCAAATAACCCCGCTTACCCACCCCATGCGTTCTTTGCTCCGACCTTCTTCGCGCTGGGCTTTGCCTTTGCTGGCAGCCCTGGCTACTGTTGCCGCCCCGGCGGTGGCGCAGGTACGGGCCTCGGCACCGGTAGGCGGCTTTGTGCAGCCCTGCCCCGACGACCGGTACTGGGACCAGCCCACGCCCGACGCGTTTTTTCAGCAGGTGCAGCAAAACGGTGCCCAGCCCGATCCGGCCGCGGCTCCGCTGCCCGCCTTCGAGAAAAGCCGCAAAATCAGCCGCACGTTTAAGGCTGCACCCGGCCGCTCCTTTACGCTCGATACCCGTTACGGCCGCGTGCAGGTAAACACCTGGAGCCGCAACGAGATTAAGACCGAGGTCGACATCATTGCCCGGGCCGACGAAGAAGCCAAAGCGCAGCAACTGCTCGATATGATTCAGGTGCTGATGCAGGAGCAGCCCGGCCCCGAGGGCGGTGTGGTGGTGCAAACCCGCTTGGGCGAAATGCCGCGCGAGTGCTACAGCCGCCAGCGCCTCTACGAAATCAACTACACGGTTTGGATGCCGAAGAACACGCCCCTGAAGGTGCGCAACAGCTTCGGGGATGTAAGCCTAACCGGCGACCTAACCGGCCCCGCCGACCTAAGCGTGTGCTACGGCAGCCTGCGCACCGCCCGCCTCGACGGGCCGCGCAACAGCGTCCGCATCAACAACGGCGCCGCCGCGGTGCAGTATGCCCGCCAAGCCACTCTCGAGGCCAACCACTCGCGCCTGCGCCTGGAAGAAGGCCAAGTAGTGGATTTGCGCAACAACGGTTCCGACATCGACATTGGAACCGTGGAAAGCTTGGCAGTGCACAGCAAGTACGGCGACGTGAACCTAGGCACCGTGCGCTCGTTGCAGGGCACCACCGGCTACTCGCGCTTCAGCGTGTACAAGGTGTCGGAGCAGCTCGATATGAAGGTGCAGTACTGCCCCGCGTTTGAGGTGCGCACCACGGGCCCCAACTTCCGCCGCATCAACGTGGATGGCGGTTACAGCACCATTCTGCTGAACTTCCCCGACAACGCCGGCTTCGTGTTCGATGTGAACTCCGAAAACGGCAAGGTGCAGATGGACAAGCGCTTCGTGAAGGTTAAAACCGAGGAAAACAGCTCGTCGCTAACGGAGGTGCAGGGCCAGTACGGCGTGGTGCAAGTCCGCCCCACGCGCCCCGCCAGCAGCGTCAACATCCGCACCCGTTACAGCAACGTCAGCTTCAACCGCTAAGCCAGTGCCCTAGGTGGGCCACGTGGCAACCGAACCAAGAGCCGGCAACTGCCGGCTTTTGGTTTTTAGGGCGTTGTCGTGTGGGCTGTAATAGATAGAAGGGTTGGTGCAGTAGCTTTGCCGCATGCGCATATTTCTGCCGTTGCTCTGCCTGATGCTAGCCTTTGTAGCTGGGCACGCCCAAACCACTGCCGTTATGCAAAGCCCCACCGTTGCCAAATCGAGCATGCACACGCTTACGCTGCGTCTGCGCCCCGGCCAGGATCTTCGGCAGCAACTTATGGCTTTGGTAAAGGCCGAAGGCATCAAGGCCGGAGCGATGATTACGTGCGTCGGAAGCCTCACGCAGGTTACGCTGCGCCTGGCAAACCAAGAGGGGCCCACGGAATACCGCGGCCATTTCGAAATCGTGTCGTTGGTAGGCACGCTGGCCGAAAGTGGTAGCCACTTGCACCTGTCGGTAGCCGACTCCACGGGGCGCACCATCGGCGGCCACCTGCTCGATGGCAACCTCATCTACACCACCGCCGAAGTGGTAGTGGGTGTGCTCGGTGAGGTAGAGTTTCGACGCGAAGAAGACCTCACTTTTGGCTACAAGGAACTGACCGTACGCCCTAAGGTGCCGCGTAAGGCTGGCAAGCGTAGGCCCTAGTTCAGCGTGTAGCGCTCCAGTTCCAACTTACGGTCGAGCATGTTCGAGTCGCGCTGGTAAATATCAGTGCGTACCATGCCCACGCCCTGCGTCACGTACTCCTCGCGCTTAATGATTTGGGGCGTGGGGTTGCCGGGGTATTCGTACTGGTATTTCATGCTGTACTGCCGGGCATCGTAGCTGGTGCCGTTGCAAAGCACGGGTTGCTGCGCCTCAGCGCGGTTGGTAAACACCCACAGCTTGTAGTTGGGGTACTGGTAGCCGATGCCAATGCCGTTGTGCCGGGCGTTGGGGTAGATAATCACGCCGTCGTTGTTGGCGCGGTTGAAGTACACGTAGCCGTTGGCGTGGTTTTGCACGATGGATCGGTCGCTGAGCACAAACCAACGGCTTTTGTTGATGGTGGTGTCCTTCACCACCGAGCGCGCGTAGCGGGCCTCGCGGTACACGTCGCCGTTGCCATCGTAGTACGACACTTTGTACACCCACTCGTTGCCCACGGCCAAGGGCATAATTTCCTCCACGGGCTCGGGGTCCCGGTCTTTGTTGCAGGCCAGGGCGCCTAGGGCAAGCAGCCCCAGCGCCAATAGCCGTACCGAAGTGCGGCCCGCGGTAACGGCAGATAAGCGACGAAAAGATGGCAGCATGAGTGGCAGGGAATAAGTGCGTTAAAACGAATAGTAACCCAATGATACTCGCTGCCGCGCCAAAGTTGCAAAGCCGCTCCTTGTGCTTCGGAAACCAATACCCACCTAGGGTTGGCAAATGCCGCTTACCTTAGGCTATTATCCGCTACGCTCATGAGCTCATCCGTACCTGCCGCCCCCGCGCCGCTCACCGATACCCCGCAGCTAGCTGCTTTTCGGAACAAGCTGCTTAGCCCCGTAAAGCAGCGCCTGTTTATGCTGACGCAGTTGCCGGCCGCGGGCTTTGCGGGCGTGCGCGTCGAGAGCATCAGTTTGGAAGCGGCTGCGGTATCAGTGCCGTTTGCTTACTTCACCAAAAATCCGTTTCGCAGCGTTTACTTTGCCTGCCTGAGCATGGCGGCCGAGATGGCCTCGGGCGTGCTGGCCATGATGCACACCACCAGTGGCACGCCCGTGTCGATGTTGGTGGTAGGTATGGAGGCAGATTTTCATAAGAAAGCCACTACGCGCATCGTGTTCGAGTCCGTCGATGGAGCCGCCATTGCGCAGGCCGTGGCCGAAAGCCGCCAAACGGGCCAAGGCCGCACGGTGGTGGCCACCAGTACTGGCCGCGACGCCGCCGGCGACGTGGTAGCAGTGTTCCGCATAACGTGGTCGTTCCGGGCGAAAAACCGCTGAGAAATAGGGCGGTAGCTAGGAAAGGGAATTTATTTTAGCTGTAAAGCTGAATAAGCACAACCAAGTTTATTTTTGGTATAAAACAGTATTTGCCTTATCTAATGTTGCTGTCGAGTTTGACCAACCCAGAGACATAAAAAAGCCCGCTGCAATGGTTGCAGCGGGCTTTTTTATTAATATTCAATAGATGCTATTAATGGCGCTCGGGTAGGGTATCCTTGGTTAGTATATCCACCAAACCGTCTTCGCTTACCACAATGGCCATGCATGGGTACGGGCTGCTTTCCACGTAGCGCAGGGCCGAGTTGTAGCGGGCACCGCGCGTGCTGGAGCCACGGCCCGAAGCTTTGCCATCGAGAATAACGCCAATGGAATAGCAGTACGCTTCGGGGTCGATGAGCACGGCGCCGTCGATGGCCGTTACCAGGCGCGTGATGAGCGGCGTAAGCGGCACCGGCTCGATTAGGGTGCACTGCAGCTTCAGGCGGTCGGCTTCGGCCAAGGCTTCGGTAGTAATTACCACGAGCGTGCCCGATTGCTGCCGGCTGGCTTCTACCAACACCTCCCACAGGCGCTCTACCTTGGCGGCGTCGGTAAGGTCGAAGGTTTGGCGCAGGCCCTGCCGGAATTCCGAGCGGCTCAGGCGAGTTTGGGGCAGGCTGGGCTGGCCGTACGAGGAGCGCATGAGCACTTGCCCGCCGTGCCGAAACTCCCACACGTAGTGGTGCAAAAAGCCAATCACAAACAAATCCTCGCGGCTGCTGTCGTAGTGGCCCACCTGCCGACCTAGGGCGTACACGTTTTCGCCGTCGGCCAGCAGGCTCACGTCGTTGCTGGTCATCTGCAGCAGCTTGCGCACGGCCCGGTAATCGGAAAGCGGAGTGGGGCAGGTAAGGGCAAAAATTTCCTGCACATTGGGGTGGCCGCGGCGCGCCAGCAGCACCTGGCCCACGCCCGCCGTGCCCTCGTAGCGCAACGACGACACCGTGTTTAGGGTGTTGAACAGCTTGGCGGCGGCGGGGTCCATGCCCAGGGCCTGTGCGGGCGTGTCCATCAGCAGCTTGCCGGCCGAGCGCACCACCTCGTCGGTGTCGCGGGGGCGCTGCAGCAGGCCGGAGCCGGGCTCGGGCTCGGTCAGCGACTTGATGCACTCTTCGTGAAAGCGCCGAACGGCAGCCTCAATCAACGACGAAGCCAACGGGCGGCCATCGGTGTAAAAGCGGTTGGGCTGCAAGGCCGGGTGCGCTTTCAGGAACTTGCGGCGCACGCGCAGAATCGTGACCACGAAGAACTCCCCAATCAGCACGGGCCAGCCGGCAAACGAGCGCAGCGCCGATTTCTTTTCAAGCTCATCGAGCACCTCCTGCACGGCCAGTCGAAGGCCCATGCCCTCGAAGCGCCGCGTCATCATTTCGGTGGTGTAGCCCTCCACCAGCGGCATGGTAGCTTCTTTGGCCCGCCGCAAAAACTGCCCGCGCACCATTACGCCGCCAAACGCCTCGGCGGGCAAGCCGCACTGCTCGGGCTCGAGGCACACGGCGGGGCCGCCGTCGTTCGGGATGCCCAGCAGCATTACCTCGGGGCGCAGGTCCTGGTCGAGGTCGTCGAAAATACCGTCGGCCATTACCTGCGCTGCCTGCTGAAAGCGGTGCTGGTAGGGCCAAATGGTATATTCCAGAGCAGCCGGCACAATAATGGCCGGCGGCGAAACCACGGTAAGCGGGCTAAACATGAGCGCGGGAGAAGGGAAGGGATAGAGCTATAGTACCCGCCAAGCTAGGAATTGTTTGTGTGGCGCGGCGGGTGGGCCAAAGCCTACAGCTGAAACACGATGGGCAGCACCATTTTTTGCCGAATGGGCTGGCCCTTGTACTTGGCCGGCAGCCATTTCGGGGCCGATTTCACGAGCCGGATGGCTTCTTCGTCGCAACCCGAGCCCAGGCGCTTCACGGGTTTGATGTTGCTGAGCGTGCCGTCTTTCTCCACGGTAAACTCCATGGTTACACGGCCCTCCACTTTGCGCTGGCGGGCCTGGGCCGGGTACTTCAGGTTTTGCTGCACCCACTCAAAAAAGGCATCGGTGCCGTTTACGGGGCGGGCCGGCTCGTCGGGCGTAATGGTTTCGAAGCCGCCGCCGTCGGGCGCGTTGGCAGCCGGCGTAGACGGAGACTGCGCCGCGCCGCCGGCTTGGGCCGTAGCGCCTGCGCCCGCCGGAATCTGGAACGTGATGGGCACCGTTACGCGCTGGCGCACCACGCCGCCGCGGTGCTGGGCGGGTTTCCACCTAGGGCCGGCTTTCACCAGGCGCAGGGCTTCGGCGTCGCACTCGGGCGAGAGGCTTTTAGTTACCTGCCAGCCCGAGGTGTAGCCGGTTTTCTCCACCACAAACGTTACCTCCGTGGTGCCCTGCACGCCCGCTTGCAAAGCCGCGGTGGGGTAGGTTAGCTTATCGCCGAGGTAGCGGCCGTAGGCCTCCACGCCGCCCAAGGGCTCGGCGGGCTTTTCCACGGCGTCGTAAATATCAGTGGGCGAGGCTTTGGGGTACTTTAGCTTTTGCTGGGCCAAGGCACTGGTAGCGGGGGCGGCACCTAGGCAGGCAAGCAAAAAGGCAAGGCGGAGCGTTCGAATCATAGCGTAGGGGTGAGGGGGTAGGGGCAAAGCCGTTGGGCTGAACAACGGTGCTCGGGCCCCAACGGGTTCAGCCGAAGCTAGCAAAAAGCCATTATTTTGGGGCCATGAGCCTACTCGCCCCCGATTCATCCGCCCACAACTCGTCGCGCGCCCCCGAGCCGGTGGGCCTGTACCCGCACGCCCGCCGCGTGGGCAACCTGCTGTTTTTATCGGGGGTGGGGCCGCGCCAACGGGGCCAAAAGCACGTGCCCGGCGTGGAGCTCGACGAAGACGGCAACATCCTGCGCTACGATTTCGAGAGCCAGTGCCACGCCGTGTTCCAAAACGTGCGCTACATTGTGGAGGAGGCCGGCGCCCGGTGGGAAGACCTCGTGGACGTAACCGTGTTCCTGACGAACATGCGCGACGACTTTCAGACCTACAACCGCCT
This sequence comes from Hymenobacter oligotrophus, assembly GCF_003574965.1. Classification (NCBI taxonomy): domain Bacteria; kingdom Pseudomonadati; phylum Bacteroidota; class Cytophagia; order Cytophagales; family Hymenobacteraceae; genus Hymenobacter; species Hymenobacter oligotrophus. Next base: position 3,819,383 of record NZ_CP032317.1, read on the forward strand.
CTACGCGCAGTACTTCGCCACCAGCCAGCCCTGCCGCACCACCGTCGAGATAAACCGCCTGCCCACGCCCATAGCCATCGAGCTGAAGTGCGTTGCCTGGGTGGGCGAGCGGTAGCCGCACCTAGGGCTTCCCGAAAAACAAAACAGGGCCGCCGGAGCGCATCCGGGGCCCTGTTGCGCATTTGGGGCCGGGTAGCCCCAAACGCAGTGCGACGGTAAAAACCAGCCCAAGCCAATGCCCAGCCGGCGCATAGCCGCGTACCCGTAGCAAGTAGTAGTTACCCCGTCGCGTGCTGAAAGCTGGGCCGCAAGCTCACCTAATTAAACGAGCGGAACGTGGCGCCGCGTACTGTGATTAATACGGGAAATAAGCTCGATTAAACACGTAATATTTCTATTGAGGCTTGCTGATTGAAGCGCTGCCGGGCTCTGGTATCAGGCCGAAAAACCCCGGGTGTGCTACCTAAAGCCTTGTGCCCTAGGTGGTGCCGGGGTCAGGCACGCGGTGGCAGCATCTGGGTTAAATGAAAGCCGCAGGCCTTGCCAAACCTTTGCCAGGGGCTTGGGCGTACTAGGTACTGCCGCACCAACCCACACGCTATGGACCAAGCAGACTATGCCGAACACCAAGAAAAAGACAGTTAGCCAGAGCACGAACCCGAGTTGCCCGCCGCCCAAGGGCATCCTAATTGCCATTGGCGGGCGCGAGCAAAAGCAGGTAAACGGCACCGAAAGCGAAGCCGCTGAGCAGGACGATTTCGCCTCCGACAGCATTTTGCAGCGCTTTGTGGATGAGCTGCGGGGCGAAGGCCCGGTGGTGGTAGTGCCCACCGCCTCCGAAGAGCCCGTGGAGTCGGGCCGCGACTACGTGAAGGTGTTCACCGAGCTGGGCGTAAAGCAGGTGGAGGTGCTCGATATCCGCTCGCGCGACGAGGTAGATACCGAAGAAAACTTCGATCTGATTGAGCGGGCCGCCGGAATTATGTTCACGGGCGGCGACCAGCTGCGCCTCACGGCCATTTACGGCGGCACCGAGTTGCTCAAGCGCATCAAAGAGCGGTACACCAACACGCACTTCGTAATTGCGGGCACCAGCGCCGGCGCGGCCGCCATGTCGACGCCCATGCTTTACCAGGGCCGCAACGATGCCGGCTACCTCAAGGATGAAATCCACGTAACCACCGGCCTGCAATTTCTGCACGACGTGGCCATCGACACGCACTTTGTGGCCCGCGGCCGCATTGTGCGCATGGCCCAGGTAATTGCCACCAACCCCGGCTGCGTAGGCCTCGGCCTCGAAGAAGACACCGCCGTGGTGGTTACCGACGGCACCGAGTTAGAAGTTATCGGCAACGGCATTATCGTGGTAGTGGATGGCCGCCAGTGCAGCGGCAACACCATTCATTTGGTGAAACCTGGCGAGGTGTTTTCGGTGCGCGACATGCACGTACACCTGCTGGCCCGCGGCGAGCGGTATACCCTGCCCATCGATGCCCACCGGTACCGCTAGGCGCCGCGCCACCTAGGGCCCCCACCCAACAAAGCGGCCCCCGGAGAAACCTCCGGGGGCCGCTTGCATTCATAGCTCAGATAAGGCTAGCGGTAATTACTGCTGCTTGTTGCGGTTGGAGCCGCTCGCCTGCCCGCCCTTGCGGCCAGCCGCTCGGGCTTCTTCCGACGTCCACTCGTGCCCACGCCCGCTGGCGTGCGATGCTTTGCCGCCTTCGGAAGCAATGCGCCGTTGTTGTTCGGGGTCCATGGAAGCAAAACCACGATTGCTGCTGCCCGATTTTTGGGTGCTGCTTTGGGTGCTGCTCTGCGTGCTGCGGGCTTCGCCGCCCATTTTACCAGCTTTCGAGTGCTGCTCCGACGAGCCGCGCATGTTTTGGTTGTTCGTTGCCATAGCTTGGGCAGATTTGAGGGTTGGGAAATAGGTCAGGAAAATCTAGAGTCCTTAAACGGCTGCGGAGCGCTTAAGGCCGAGGCTAGATGGGATTAAAATTTTTTTGGCTGGGATTTTACCGGTTTTTACGCAATTACCATCCGTAAAAACCCTCAGCGGCTGGCCGCAACCAGGCTGCCGGCCCTAGGCCGCTGGCTGCAAGGCAGGTACGCGCAGCAACGGCACGTGCCGCTCGATGTCGAACAGGGGGTGCACGCACAGCAGCTGCAGCAAGCGGTGCAAGGGCTGGCTTACGTTGCGCAGGCGCACGCCCACGCCGGCCCGCCGCAGGTGCAGCAGCCCCGATACCAAATGGGCCAGGCCGTGGGTGCGCAGGCAGCGCAACTCGTGGCAATCGACCTCGATGCACAACGGAATGCTCGGGATGTCGCGGTCGTGGGCCAGCGAGCGGGCCAGCTGTACGGGGTCAACCGTATTTAGGTCTACCGAAAGAACACGGAGGTGGGATAGGCGCTGAGAGGGGAAACCAAGCATACTTTGCTGAGCTAGGGTGATACATGGGCGGCGGAGAAACAAAAGAAACCGGCACGCACCCCGGCGGAGGAAAGGGCGCTATTTCGAGAGTAAGATCAAAATTATCTGGTTTACGTGCAAGCCAACTCCGTGTAAATAACCATTTTACTTCGTGCGTTTGCCGCAGCGCCGTCAGTACTACTGCTGAATCTGGGGTGCAAGGCAGCATTTTGTTGGCAGTTGGCGTTAACGTTGTGTCGCTGCCGCACCCGCCAACCGTTTCCGTTTTTTGCCATGATTCGCCTCATCCTTGCCGACGACCACGCCATTATTCGCGACGGTATCAAAGCCTTGCTAGCCGATGTGCCCGATTTTGACGTGGTGGGTTTGGTTGGCAACGGGCAGGAGCTGCTCGAGCGCCTGGCCGACACGCCCGCCGACGTGGTGCTGATGGACCTGAACATGCCCGTGATGAGCGGCTTCGACGCGCTGCCCGTGCTGCGCGAGCGGTTTCCGGAGGTGCGCGTGCTCGTGCTCTCGATGCTCGACCACGAAAAGTACGTGCACCAGGTGCTGGAGGCCGGGGCCATGGGCTACGTGCTGAAAAATGCCGGCAAAGACGAAATCGTGTACGCCATTCGTACCGTAGCGGCCGGGCGGCCTTTTTTGTGCACCGAGCTGGGCATCGGGGTGCTGCACAAGCTGGTGCAAAACCCCAGCAGCAGCGCCCCGGCCGGCAAAAAAGCCACCGACCTCTCGAACCGCGAAACCGAAGTGCTGCGCCTAATTGCCGAGGGCATGACCAACGCCGAAATTGCCGACAAGCTGTTTACCAGCAAGCGCACCATCGAAACGCACCGGCAAAACATCATCGAGAAAACCAACGCCAAAAACACGGCGGCCCTCATCAAATACGCCATGGAAAACGGCCTGCTTGCCTAACGCGCAGCGGCCCTAGGTGCCAAGCCCCGACAACCCATGCTGGCCTGTGCGGCCAAGCCGGGTTGCCGGGGCTTGCGGCGTTGGTAGGCCCTAGGTCGCCTAGGTTGTTACCTACGACGATACCTGCATGTCGCCGTGCTCGGCGGGGCGGCCGGCAGCGCCGTTCAGCAAAAACTGCCGCAGCCGGTTAATATGCACTTTCAGCTCCTCAATGCGCTCCTCCTGTTGCGGCGAGCCGAAGCCTTCGCCGCGGCGCGACATACTGGCCAGCAAGTTTTTGCGCTCCTCGAGCATGCGTACGGCTACCCACATGCTTTCCTCGAGGCTGTCTTGGGTTACGCGCATCAGGCTATCGGCCGTAAACGCGTGGCCGGTGTGGCAGCGGTAGCGCAGCACCTCGCCGTGCTGCATTTCCCACAGGCTGCCGCCGCAATCGGGGCAGGTAAGTGGTACCTGGCGCCCTAGCTTTTCTACATCATCGGTGCTTCCTACCACGCGTTCGGCAATTTGAGCTTCCAGTAAAATATCGGGCGGTATGGCCACTTGCTGCGGGGCAGGGGCCTGCGTAAGCTGTTGCAACAGCGGCCCCATGCTGCTTAGGGGCACCACATGGTCGATTTGCACATTGCTGAGGGCGCTTTCGGGCATGCTCGAAAACTCGGCCTCTTGGGGGTCTTGCACCACGGTAATGCCGCCGGCGCGCTTAATAAACTCGAGCCCGGCCGTGCCATCGTGCAGCATGCCCGTGAGTACCACCCCAATGGTGCGCGCGCCGTACACCGCCGCCGCCGAGCGAAACAGCGCATCCACGGCGGGCCGGTAGTGGTTTTCGCGCGGCCCTTTGGTGATGAACACGTGCCCATCCTTCACGAGCATGTGCCTATCGGCGGGGGCTAAGTACAGGTGCCCGGCGTGCAGGTGCTGCCCATGTGCCCCTAGGTGGCACACCAGCTCGGTTTGCTTGGCCAGCCGATCGACGAGGATTTGACCTAAGGACTCGGGAGCTAGGTGCTGCACCACCAGCACGGCCGCTTCGAGGCTGGCGGGGAGTTGCGCTACCAAACGGCCGAGGGCTGGCATGCCGCCGGCAGAAGTTCCGATTACAACGAGGCGCGGGGGTTGATGCACAGGCTAATGGGCTAAACCAGCCCGGCACGGTGGCAACTGGGCTAGTAGGTGTCAGGAAAGAAGACGGGGTGCAGCAACGATTTGTATACGCAAGCCTGCGTAAAAGGACAATGGCACGCCACCCAAAAACGGGTACATTTGGCCGCCGCTTCCTCTTCTGTTTTCTCATTGCTGGTGCCCATGCGGCCACTGGCTTAGGCAGCCGCACGCATGCAACCCGATTCTTCTGGCGGTAACACCCCGCAGGCGCCTGCGCAAGGCACCAACCCACCCGAAGCGCCTTCGGCCGAACCCATAACCGAGGAAATGGCCCCGGTGGTATCGGACGACGATGCCGACGACGCCGGGCCCGACTCGGCGGAGGCAGCGCCTGCCGCCGGCGTACGGGCGCCCGCCGAAGCCGCCGAGCGTTTTCCGGTGGTAGCCCTAGGTGGCTCGGCCGGCTCCATGGAGGCGCTGGAAGAGTTTTTCCGGCACTTGCCAGCCACTACCGGCGCCGCCTACGTGGTGGTGGTGCACCTAGCTCCCGATGCCGAAAGCCACCTGCCCGGCATTTTGCAGCAGCAAACCCCCATGCCCGTGCTGGAGGTAAAGGACGGCATGCGCATTCGGCCGAACCACGTGTTCGTGATACCGCCCGCCCACGACATGTGCCTCACGCACGGCGTGTTTGGGCTGCTCGAGCCCACGCAGCCGCGCGGCCACCGCTTGCCCATCGACCATTTTTTGCAGAGCCTGGCCAAAGATGTGCGCGCCCGCGCCGTGTGCATCATCCTCTCGGGCATGGGCTCCGATGGCACCATTGGCCTGAAAATGGTGATGGAGAACTTCGGGACGGTGATGGTGCAGTCGCCCGAAACCACCGCCTACGACGCCATGCCGCGCTCGGCCATTGCCACCGAGTTTGTGGATTACGTGCTGCCGCCCGCGCAGCTGGCCAACCAAGTGGTGGAGTACCTGCAGCAGCCGCTGGTGCGGCGCCCCCGCCGCGATGAGCCCGTGCCTACGGCCGCCCAGCCCAGCCACGCTCTGCAGAAGATCTTCCTGCTGATTCGCTCGCGCACCGGCCACGATTTTTCGCTGTACAAGCGCAATACCATTTTTCGGCGCATCGAGCGGCGCATGAACGCGCACCAAATCAGCGAGTTTACGCAGTACGTGCGCTACCTGCAGGACACCCCCCACGAGGTGGATTTGTTGTTCAAGGAGCTGCTCATTGGCGTTACCAAGTTCTTCCGCGACCACGAAGCCTTTGCCGCCCTGCGCCGGCACCTAGGGCCCCTGCTGCGCAGCAAAGCCCCCGATAGCACCGTGCGGGTGTGGGCCCCGGGCTGCTCTACCGGCGAAGAGGCCTACTCCTTGGCCATGGTGCTGCAGGAGTGCCTCGATGAGCTGCCCGAAAAGTACCTCAAGCTGCAGGTATTCGCCACCGACATCAACCCCGAGGCCGTGGAGTATGCTCGGGTAGGGGTGTACCCCGAAAACATTGTGGCCGATGTGAGCGAGGGGCAACTGCGGCGCTTCTTTCAGAAGCTCGACGGCAGCTACCAAGTACGCAAAGACCTGCGCGACACGGTGATTTTTGCCGTGCACGACATCAACAAGGATGCGCCCTTCATCAAGCTCGACTTGCTCTGCTGCCGCAACCTGCTCATTTACTTATCGGCCGAGCTGCAGAAAAACCTGCTGCCGGTGTTTCACTACGCCCTCAACACCGGGGGGCTGTTGTTTTTAGGTCCTTCGGAAAACCTCGCGGGCTTTCAGGATTTGTTTACGCCCTTGGAGGTGAAGTGGAAGGTTTCGCGCCGCAACGATGTGCCGTATTCCATGGCGCGCATCGTCAACTTTCCTTTCTCGCTTTCGCGCCAAGCGGCGGCCTCTATCAGCACTACCACCATGAATGCTCCTGCCCGGAAGGAAGGTCCGTTTGCCACGCTTGTCCAAAAAGCGCTGCTGCGCACATTTGCGCCGCCCACCGTGGTTATCAATACCAAGGGCGAAATCCTGTTCGTGAACGGGCGCACCGGCAAGTACCTCGAGCCGGCGCCCGGCCTAGGTGCCATGAACGTGTTCGACATGGCCCGCGAAGAGCTGGGCTTTGAGATTAGCAGCGCCGTGCACCGGGCCAGCACCCAGCGCGAAGACGTGGTGGTGGAAAACGTGCGCCTGAAAACCGACAACGGCTACCAGCTGCTGCGCCTCGCCGTGAAGTACCTCGACCAACCCGAGCCGCTGGCCGGGCTGATGCTGGTGGTGTTCGAGGATGTGGCCCCGCCCCGCAAGCTGCGCCGCCGCCCCGCCCACCCCGACGACCTAGGCGCCGATACCATGGTGCAGGCCCTCGAGAAAGAGCTGCAATACACCAAGCAGCGCCTGCAAACCACCATCGAGGAAATGGAGTCGTCGTTGGAGGAGCTGAAGAGCACCAACGAGGAGCTGCAATCGGCCAACGAGGAGCTGCAAAGCACCAACGAAGAGGCCATGACGAACAAGGAAGAAATGCAGAGCCTCAACGAGGAGCTGATGACCCTGAATGTGCAGTACCTCAACAAAACGGAGGAGCTGTCGCAGGCGGCCAACGACATGAAAAACCTGCTCGATGCCACGGAAATTGCCACCATTTTCCTGAACCACGACCTCGTCATCACCCGCTTCACGCCTTCGGTAAGCCGCATTATTCCGCTGCTGCCCACCGATGTGGGCCGCCCCATTACGCACTTTGCCCACAACCTGCGCCGCGAAACCCTCGCCCAGGACGTGCAGCAGGTGCTCGATCGGCTTACCCCGCTCGATACCTCCATCCAAACCCACGGCGGCGAGTGGTTTGCCATGCGCATTATGCCTTACCGCACGCTCGATAACTACATCAGCGGAGCGGTAATCACCTTCACCGACATTACCCTGATTAAGCGCATGGAGCAGCGCATGCAAACCAGCGCTGCCTTTGCCGAAAGCATCGTGGAAACCCTGCGCGACCCGCTGCTGGTGCTCGACGACGAGCTGCACGTGCTGATGGTGAGCCGGCGCTTCGGCGAGGCGTTTCAGGTGGAAAACCACCTCTGCCGCGGCCGCCGCCTCGATGAGCTGCACCAAGGCGCCTGGCGCATGCCGGGCCTGCAAACCGCCCTAGGGCAACTGCTGCGCACCGGCGAAGGCTTCGACGACTTGCCGCTGGAGGGGCACTTTGCCGGCCTAGGGCCCGTGCGCATGCTGCTCTACGGCCGGCGCATCACCAGCAAAGGCGCCGATACCGGCCAGCTGCTGCTGGGTATTAGCGAGCTGCACCTAGGCGCCAACCCCACCAGCCAGGGTTAATTTGGTATATTATAGTAGCATGGCACGAGGCCGCACTCCGTCCATGGTTTCTTCGATTACTACGCCCATCCGATGGAGCCGAATCACGAACACCAGGCCGAAATGCAGCGGCGCCACCAAGAGCTGCGCGTCCGCGCCGAAAAACGCCGCAGCATAACCTCGGCCATCGTAAGCGAGCATACCCCCAGCGAAACCAGGCGGCTGGTGCAAGAGCTGCAAACGCACCAGATAGAGCTGGAAATGCAGTACGAAGAGCTGCTGCTGGCGCAGGAAGAATCGGAACGCATGCGCCAGCAGTACACCGATTTGTACGACTTTGCCCCGGTAGGCTACTGCACGCTCAGTGCGCGCGGCACCATACAGCAGCTAAACCTTTGTGCCAGTACCCTGCTGGGTTACGAGCGCGCAACACTCAGGGGGCACGCCTTTCCGCTGTGCGTAAGCCCGGCCGAGCGGCCCAAGTTCTACGAGTTTCTGCAGCGCATGCTGCATCAGGAGGCCACCCAACACACCGAGCTGCAAGTGCAGCGGCCCGATGGCCGCACCCTGTACGTGCGCATCCAGGGGAGCCGCTTGCTCAACGAAGACCAGGAGCCGCTGTTCCGGCTGGCTTTGTTTGATGACACCGAGCGGCACAACGCCATTCAACAAGTATCGGCCAGCGAGGCCCGCTTTCGTAAGCTCTTCGAGAAGTCGCGCGATGCCGTGTGCCTGGTAAAAGGCAGCACCTACATCGACTGCAACGAGGCCGCCGTACGCCTGCTAGGGGCCGAGCACAAAAACCAGATTGTGGGGCAGCCCATTGGCCTGCTTACGCCCGAGTACCAGCCCAACGGCCAGCGCTCCGCCGAACTGCAACAAAACATACTAACCCAGTTGCAGTGGCAGGGCTCGTACCGCGGTGCGTGGTTGCGCCACCGCTTTTCGGGCGAGCCGATTTGGCTGGAGGTGGTCCTGACGCGCATCGAGCTCGACGGCGAGCCGCTCATCCACGTGGTGTGGCGCGACGAAACCCAGCGCAAAAAAGCCGAGCAAGACCTGGCCGCCAGCGAAGCGCGCTTCCGTACCTTGTTCGAGCGCAGCAACGACGGCATGCTGCTGCTGCAAAGCGGCCGCTACATCGATTGCAACGAGGCCGCTTTGCGCCTTATTGGCGCCACCAGCCGCGAGCAAATTGTGGGGCAGGTGGCGTCGGCTTTCACGCCCGAGGTGCAGCCCAACGGCCGCCGCACAGCCGAGTGGTTTGCCGAAAACGTGGCGCGCGCCATGCAAGAAGGCTCGTTGCGCTGCGAGGCCCAAATGTTTAAGCCCACCGACGAGGAAATTTGGATTGAGGCGGTGCTTACGCCCGTGCGCATTCCGGAGCAAGAGCCCATCATTCACGTGGTATGGCGCGACGTAACGGAGCGCCGCCGCAACGAGCAGCGCCTGCAAGAGGGCGAGCAGCGCCTGAAAACGGCCGTGCGGGCCGCCAACATGGGCATTGGCACCTGGGATTTTGCCACCGAGCGCTTTCATCTGGATGAGCGCGGCTGCCAGATGTTTGGCTGGCCGCTGCCCAGCGCCGACCTCACGCTGGCCGAGCTGATGCAGCCCGTGCACCCTGACGACGTGGAGCGGGCCACCGCCGAACTGCTTAAAGCGGCCGAGATCGGTAGCCTGGATGTGCAAGTGCGCGTGGTGCACCCCAGCGGCGAGGTACGCTACGTGGTAGCCACGGGCCAGGTAATCCGCAACCTGCACGGCACCCCCGAGCGCATGAGCGGCGTGCTGCGCGATATTACCGAGCGCTACCTGGCCAACCTGCGCCTGCGCGAAAGCGAGGAGCGCCTGCAATTGGCCCTCAAAGCCTCGCATGCTGGCCTCTGCCACCTCGAGCTGGCCACGGGCGTGCTGCACCTAGATGAGCAGGCCAACCGCATTTACGGCCGCCCCGCCGATGCCGGCCCTACTACTTGGGAGGACCTAAGCCAGCGCGTGCACCCCGACGACCTGGCCCGCGTGAACGCCGCCAAGCAGCACAGCACCGAAACCCAGGAGCCCTTTAGCGAGGAGCACCGCGTGGTGTGGCCCGATGGCGCCCTGCGCTACGTTGAAACCAGCGGCAACGTGCAGCTCGATGGGCAAGGCCGCCAAGTGCGCCTGATTGGCTTGCTGCGCGACGTAACCACCCGCCGCGAAACGCAGCAGCAGCTCAATTTCAAGAACCGCCTGCTCGAGCACATTTTGCACAACATGCCCGTGGTGCTCACGCGCATCACCGCCGATGGCGAGCTGCTCGAGGTGGCGGGAGCGGGGCTGCGCCGCCTAGGTGTGGCCGACAATGTCCTGAACGGGCGCAACGTGTACGAGGCCTATCCCAAGCTTACCAACTCGGTAAACAAGCTACTAAGTGGCAACGAGGTGCGCTTTTTGGGCATGCCGCCGCGCCGCGAAGGTCAGGAGCAGATTTACTTTCAGAACTACGGCTTCTTCGATCGGGAGCAAAACGCCGGGGTGCTCTTCGCCATCGACGTAACGGATACCCAGCAGGCCAACGTGCAGCTGAAGGCCGAGCGCGACTTTGTGAAAAGCCTGCTCGACCACAGCGGCGACGCCATCATGGTGTTCGACCGCAACTTCTACATCACCGAGTGGAACCAGCGCGCCGCCGAGCTGACCCAGATACCGGCCGAAGACGTGCTGGGCAAGCGGATTTTCAGCGACATCCCCGCGTTTGATCGGCTGGAGTTCCGGCGCATTGCCGAGCGCGTGCTGGCTGGCACCACCGTAACAGAGTACAACATTCCGTTTAAGCGGCGCCACGGCGCCTACGATGCCACCTTTGTGCCGCTTGCCGATGCCGAAGACCGCGTAGCCAACGTGCTGGGCGTGGTGCGCGATGTAACCGAGCGCAACCGCCTGATGGAAGAAGCTACCCGGCTGCGCCTCCAGCGCGAAAAGGAGGTGTTGAGCGCCATTATGCACACCCAAGAAGATGAGCGCAAGCGCATCGCCGAGGCCCTGCACAACGGCGTGGGCCAGCTGCTCTACGCCAGCAAGCTCCACCTCGACTCGACGCCCGTTGACGAAACCCACCGCACCGCCGCCATTGGCCTGCTCAACGAGGCCATTAAGGCCACGCGCACCATCTCGTTTGAGCTTACGCCCAACGTGCTCGAGGATTTCGGCCTGAAATCGGCCCTCGAAGAGCTGTGCAAGCGCATACCCAAGCACAACCTGCACGTGCACCTAAGCGTGGGCGAGCTGCCGCCGGCCATGCCGCGCCTCGTCGAAACCGCGGCCTACCGCATTGCCCAAGAGCTGCTCAACAACGTCATCAAGCACGCCCACGCCCGCGAGGCGTTTGTGTACGTGGAGCTGCAAGGCAACAAGCTGCACCTGAGCGTGGAAGACGACGGCTGCGGCTTTGATGTGGAAAAAGCGCGCGAGAAGCGCGGGGGCATTGGCCTTTCGGGCATTCGCAACCGGGTGGGGCTGCTCGGCGGCGAGCTTACCATTCGCTCGCGGCAGGGCCTGGGTACCACCATCACGGTAGAGCTGCCCCTAGGTGAGGAAGTGAAGAAGCGCAAAAACAGCAAGCCGTAAGCTCGGCACCACGAACCCAGCAGTGCGGCCAGGCGTAAGCGAAGAACATCCGTTACACGCTAACACCTGAGCCGCCCTATGCTGAAACCCGACCAAACCTCCGGCGCCAACACTACCTCGTGGCTTGCCACGGCCAACCGCCCAACGTTTGAACCGCTGAAGCGCAACGAAACCGCCGATGTGGTGGTGGTAGGGGCCGGCATAGCGGGCCTCACCAGCGCCTACCTGCTGGCCCGCGAGGGCAAAACCGTGGTGGTGCTCGACGACGGCGAAATTGCCTCGGGCGAAACCGGCCGCACCACGGCCCACCTTTCCAACGCCCTCGACGACCGGTACTACCACCTCGAGAGTTTGTTTGGCGAGGAAGGCGCCCGCCTAGCCGCCGACAGCCACGGCTCGGCCATCGACCGCATCGAGAGCATTGTGCGCGAGGAGAAAATCGACTGCGGCTTTTCGCGCCTCGACGGCTACTTGTTTTTGCCGGCCAAAGGCACCGTAAAGGAGCTCGACGATGAGCTGGAAGCCGCGCACCGTGCCGGCCTAACGGGCGTAACCCGCCTGAAAGATGCCCGCGTGAAAGGCTTCAAAACCGGCGAGTGCCTGCGCTTTCCCAACCAAGGGCAATTTCATATTGTGCAGTATATCAACGGGCTGGCCAAGGCCATAACCCAGCGCGGCAGCCGCATTTTCACGCACACCCGCGTGCTGGAGGTGCACGGCGGCGACGATGCCCGCGTGGTAACGGCCGATGGCCAGGAAGTGCGCGCCAAGCACATCGTGGTAGCCACCAACACGCCCTTCAACGACCGCGTGGTGATGCACACCAAGCAGGCACCGTACCGCACCTACGTGGTTACGTTCCGGGTGCCCAAGGGCAGCATCACGAAGGCGTTGTACTGGGATACCGCCGACCCGTACCACTACATCCGCCTGCAAGAGCTGACCGACTCCGACACGCACGAGCTGCTGGTGGTGGGCGGCGAAGACCACAAAACCGGGCAGGAGAGCAACTACGAAGAGCGTTTCCGCTGCCTCGAGGAGTGGGCGCGCGAGCACTACCCCAGCGTGCAGGAGGTGGAGTACCACTGGTCGGGCCAGGTGATGGAGCCCGTGGACAGCCTGGGCTATGCCGGCCACAACCCCGTCGACAACGACAACGTGTTCATCATCACCGGCGACTCGGGCCACGGCATGACGCACAGCACCCTAGGTGCCATGATCGTGACGGACCTCATTCAGGAGCGCGAAAACCCTTGGGCCAAGCTCTACGACCCCGGCCGCGTAACCATGAAGCTGGACACGCTGAAAGAATTTGTGAAGGAAAACGTGAACGTAGCGGCCGAGTACACCGATTTGCTTACCGGCGGCGACGTATCGAAGGAAGAAGAAATACAGCCCGGCTCGGGCGCCGTAATTGGCCGCGGCCCGCTGAAAGTAGCCGTGTACCGCGATGAAAAAGGCACAACCCACGAGTGCTCGGCCATTTGCCCGCACCTGCACTGCGTAGTGCATTGGAACACCGCCGAAAAAAGCTGGGACTGCCCTTGCCACGGTTCGCGCTTCGACCCGTATGGCGTGCTGCTCAACGGCCCCGCCGCTACCGATTTACCGAAGGTGGAAGGGTAGGGGCCCCAGCGCCTCTCATGCTCTTGCCAAAGCCACTTACCCTTGGGGTAGGTGGCTTTGGTTTTTTCGGCGCTGGGGCACCTAGGCGGCCCAGCGCCGCTCAGAACCCTAGGTGCTGCCGAGGCCATAGCGAGCATCCAGACCTAGGCGCGTATTTTCGGGCTTGCACTCCACGCTTTTTCTGTGCCTGTATCCTCTGCCACCCGCCCGCTGCGCCTTTCGCCAGCCGAGGTATTTGCCGACAACCTTACCGCCTACGCCGCCGAGGAGCAGCACTTTGCCACGCGGCACCGTGCCGTAGGTTGGCTGCGGGTGTTCCTGTTTGTGGCAGGCGCGGGCGGCACGTGGTGGCTGTTCGAGCGCGGCCAAAACGCCCTTGCCGTGGGCTGGCTGGTGGTGGCGTACGTGCTGTTTTTGCTGGTGATGCGCTGGCACGGCCGCATTGGCTACCAGCTGCGCCAGCGCCAGCTGCTGCGCCTCATCAACCAAGAGGAGCTCGACCGCCTAGGTGGCAAGCTCGCCGGGTTAGACGAGGGGCAGCGCTACGCCAACGCCGCGCACCCCTACACCGCCGACCTCGACGTGTTTGGCCCGCACTCGTTGTTTCAGCTGTTAAGCCGCACCACCTCGCGCTTGGGCCAGGATGCATTGGCTGGGTGGTTGCAAACTCCCGCGCCGCTCGAGCAATTGTGGCTGCGCCAGCAAGCCGTGGCCGAGCTGGTGCCCGATGTGGTGTGGCGGCAGCACTGGCAGGCGCGGGCCCGCCACTTTCCGAAGCAGTCCGACGATCCACGGCCTTTTTTGCAATGGATGCACGCCCCCGATTTCTACGCCCAACGCGGCTGGCTACTGGGGTTGTTGTTCGTGCTGCCGCCGCTGGCGCTGTTGGGCTCGGCGTTGTGGCTCACGGGGTGGTCGGGCTGGTTGGCCGGTGGCCCTTTTTTGGCGATGTACGCGCTCAACCACCGCTTCCGGAAGGAGCGCGACGCTGTGTTCGAGCGCAGCATGGACATGTACGATGTGCTGCGCGCCTACCGCGACCAGCTGCTGCACCTCGAGGCGCGCCCCTGCACCACGCCGTACCTGGCCAGCTTGCGCAACCGCCTGCTCGAGCGCGGCGCGCCGGCCTCGCGCTACGTGGCGCGGTTGGCGCGCATTGCCCAAAATTTCTCGTTGCGCTGGAGCACCTTGGCCGGCTTCTTCGCCAACAACCTGCTCATGTGGGACTTCTTCTGGATGTGGCGCCTCGAGCGGTGGAAGCACCAGTTGGGCGGCGCCCTCGAGCCTTGGCTGGAGGTAGTAGCCGAAGTGGAAGCCCTGGCCAGCCTGGCCGCCACCCAGTACGCCAACCCCGAATGGGCCGTGCCCGAGGTGGTAAACGAGCCGCTTACGTTCGAAAGCGAGGCCCTGGCGCACCCGCTCATCTTCAGCCCGGAGCGGGTGGCCAACAACTTTGGCACCGTGGGCGCCGGCCGCACCGCCCTGATTACGGGCTCCAACATGTCGGGCAAAACCACGTTCCTGCGCACGGTAGGCGTAAACTTGGCGCTGGCCCTGGCCGGCGGGCCGGTGTGCGCCCGCAGCCTGCGCTGCGGCCCGGCGCAGCTCTTCACGGCCATGCGCACGCAGGATAACCTAGCCGAAAGCACTTCCTCGTTTTACGCCGAGCTAAAGCGCCTGCGCCAACTGCTCGACCTAACCGAGCAAGGCCAGCCGGTTTTCTTTTTGCTCGATGAAATCCTGAAAGGCACCAATTCGCGCGACCGGCACGATGGCGCCCGCGGCCTTATCCGGCAACTGCACCGCCGCCCGGCCAGCGGCTTCGTGAGCACCCACGACCTCGAGCTCGGCGATTTGGAGCAGGAGCTGCCGGGCTTTGTAACCAACTACAGCTTCAACAGCGAAATCATCGGCGACGACATCCGGTTTGATTACCGCCTCACGCCGGGCCTGTGCCGCGAGTTCAACGCCAGCAAGCTGATGGAGCTGATGGGCATTGGCACAAAGTAGCCACGGCATGCAACGCCGGTAGGGGAGAGTGGCTCTTGCCATAAACCACCAACCCCATTGCCGCTATGAAAACAACCGCTCTACTCGGCCGCGTGCTCGGGAGCTTGCTACTGCTCGCCCCCCTAGGTGCCTGCGAGAAAGATGGCGACGCCCAGGCCAACGTGGCAGTGCTGTACGAGCAAACCTACTGCCTCGATCGGTGGGGCGGAGCCTACTCGCCCGATGAGTTAATAACCAAGGCCACCGCTTACTTGCAGCAGCAGGGCATTGCGTTAACCAACGCCCGGGCTGCCTCCGAGCGCCCTGCCCAGCTGTGCAACGCGTGCTCGTGCAAATCGGGGGTGGTGTTGCGCGGCAGCGTGCGCGAGCAGGCTGTGCCCGCCCTGTTGGAACTGGGCTTTGAGCGGCAATAGCCTACAGCTGGCCTAGGTGCAAACGGTAAAAACAGCGCCCCAGGCCGGGGCGCCGTGGGGCTGTGGCGTGCGAGCGGCTACCGGCCGCCCGTGCGGCGGCGCGCGTGGGGCCTAGGTACTAAGCTCGCCAGAGCATCGTGGCAAACACGTAATTCGCTCATTTGCATTGGTTAAGCTTATATAACTCCGGAACTATCCTCCTAACTTTAAAGTATGCATTGGAAATACACAGCGGAGTAAGGCTTGGGGGCAAATGCGCGGGTTATTAGCCCGGTGCTTAAGGCAGCCAACGCGTTACAAGTCACCAATGCATCGCATATTACGTATACAACCGGGCTCTGCGCCACCGAGCCCCGATTGCTGCGCCACACTACTTATTTGCCTCCACCGTTCAGCCCACATCGTATCGCCTGCACCCTACGCCAATTCTTTCACCCATGGAGGTTTACCGCGAAATTTTGCCCGAAAGCTATTTGCTCATCCTCGCCGACGATATACCTGCCAACGTGGATGACGAAGATGCCCTCGACCGCGCGCTGCGCCGCGCCAGCCGCAGCGGTAAATCGAGCGTGTGGGTTGATTGCAGCCACTTGCACCACCTGCCCGCCGACGCTGCCGAACTGTTGGGCTACTACTACCAACGCCTGTCGCGCCACGGCATGAGCCTGGTGCTGTGCCACCTGAACGCCGACGTGCGTGCCGAGCTGGAGTCGCTGACGGCCACGCCGCTGCCGGTGGTCGAAACCCTGCTCGACGCCGAGAAATACTGCCACCAAGAGCTGCAAAACCGGCGCTTGTCGGCATAACTAGCGCCTTTACAATGCCCTTTTTGCAAGCGCAAAGCCCGGCCACACGGCCGGGCTTTGCGCTTTTGGGAGCCTGGGCACCTAGGGCCAACCTAGGCCACCGGGGGCCGCGACTCTACGCCGCCAAACAAGTAGAGCATAAGGGCCCGCGAGTAACGAAACACCACCGGCGTAGACAGCAGGGCCACCCCGCCTACCACTGAGATGTACACCCACAGCGGCGGGTCGTTGGCGAGGTAGTACAGCAGCACGCCCGATATCACGAAAATGGCCACCGTGAAGCCGTAGCTGAAGTACATGGCTCCCCAGTAAAAACCCGGCTCGGGCTCGTAGGCCTGCTTGCACACGGGGCAGGCCTCGGGCATATCGGCAAACTTGGTGATGTTGAAGGCAGAGCGCGAAAACAGCGGCCCCTCGTGGCAGCGCGGGCAGCGCAACCGCAGCAAAGCCCAAGTGGCCGACGATGCAGAATTAGCCATAGCAAAGCGTATTGTAAGCGTGGCAAAGGTACCGAAGGCTTATACGGGTAGCGCCGGCCATTTCGGGGTACTTACAGGACAAATCAACGGCCGAGCCGGCGGAAGGCTTCGGGCGTAAGGCCCGCATACTTGCGGAAGTACCGCGAGAAGTACGAAGCGTCGTCGAACCCTAGGTTGTAGGCTACCTCGGCTACCGAAAGGGCCGAGTGGTGCAGCAGGCGTTTGGCTTCAACCACCACGCGCTCGTGTATTAGGTTGCTGGCGGTTTTGGCCAGCAGGCGGCGGCACACAGCGTTGAGGTGGTTGGGCGTAAGATGCAGCCACGCGGCATAGTCGCGCACGGCTTTGTGCGTGCGGAAGTGCTCGTTCAGCAGCTGCTCGAAGGCTCGGAGCTGGTGCAAGCCAGGCTGCTGTCCTGCCGTGGGCTCGGGTTGGTGCTGCCGGGCGGCCAGTTCGAGCACCAGATGCAGGTAGGAGCGCAATACCTCCTGCTGGTTTGGGCTGGGCATGGCATGCTCCTGCTCCATGCGCCACAGCAGCGGGCCAATTAGCGGCTCGTTGGGCGGCAGGTACAGCACCGGCTGCCCGTGAGGGCCGAAGAAGGGGTAGGAGTAAAGCCGCTCGGCGGTGTGGCGTAGCAAGTAAAATTCCGGCGCGAAGAAGATATCGATGCCGCGGGTGTCGTCGGACAACGACCAGCTGTGCACCTGCCCCGGCGCCAGGAAAAACAGGGCGCCCGGCCGCACCTCGTAGGTTACAAAGTCGATGGTGTGGGTGCCGTGGCCGTGCGTGAAGTACAGCAGCACGTAAAAATCGTGGGCATGCGGCTCGTTTACGTCGGCAAAGCTGGCGCGCAACTCCTCGAGCCGTTGCAGCCGAAAAGGCGTTTGCGGCGGCGTGTGCGGAAAAGCATCAATGCACAGTACCGGTACGGCGGCGGGCTTCATTGGCGGAGGGAGTTAAGGCGGCCCCGGCAAAATACGGCAAACCCCAAGGCCCAACGGGGATTTTTTGCCTGCGTATGGCTACGTTGGCACGGCCAAGCCGCCAAGCCCGGCCGCCGCGCCGGGGCCGCTCCCCGCTTCCACCATGCGCAAACACGAACGCACGCTTCAGTACTTTTTCTTCGGGCAAGACTTCGCCGACGGCCTGCGCGTGGCGCTCAGCATTTTGCTGCCCGGCCTCACGCTGGCCCAGCTCGGGCATTTCGACCTAGGGCTTACCGTGTCGCTGGGGGCGGTGTGCGCCAGCCTGCCCGATTTGCCCGGCCCCATTGCACACAAGCGCAACGGCCTGCTGGTGTGCAACCTGCTGGTGTTTGCGGTGGCCTTGCTCACGGGCATTGCCCGCATGCACGTGCTGGCGCTGGGGGTTGAAATCGTGGCGCTCAGCTTCCTCTTCACGCTGCTATCGGTGTACGGCGTGCGGGCCGGGGCCATCGGCTCGGCCGGGCTGCTGATCCTCATCCTGACCATGGACCGCGACCTAGGGCCTGGGCAACTGCTGCCGTACGGCTTGCTGGTGCTGGCCGGCGGCTTGTGGTACACGCTGGTGGCGCTGCTGGCCTACCACGTGCAGCCCTACCGCCCCGCCCAGCGCGCGTTGGGCGAGTGCATTCATGCCATTGCCGAGTATTTCAGGCTGAAGGCCGAGTTCTACGACCCCGAAACCAGCCTGGAGCAGGATTACCGCGAGTTGCTGAAGCAGCAAGTGGTGGTAACCGAAAAGCAGGACGCCGCCCGCGAGATGCTGTTTAAAACCCGGCAAATCGTGCAGGATACCACCGGCACCGGCCGCCGCCTGGTGCTTACCTTCGTGGATGCCATGGACCTGCACGAGCAAGTGGTAGCAGCCTATTACGACTACGCCTCGCTGCGCCAGCGCTTCAACCACACGGGCGTGCTGGCCGATGTGGCCCGCCTGATCCGGCGCATGGCCACCGAGCTCGACCACCTAGGGCTGGCCATCCAGAGCAACCGCCCCTACGCCCACCACACCGACCGCACCGCCGAGCTGGAGCAGCTAAAAGCCCGCATCGACCGCATCGGGGAGCAGGAGCCCGGCAGCAACCTGGTGCTGCGCAAACTGCTCGTGAACCTGCGCAACCTGCACCAGCGCCTCGCCGATATCACCCGCTACGCCGACCCTGAATACCGCGCCCCGTTGGCACCTAGGGCCGGCGAGTCGGATTACGCGCGGTTTGTGTCGCGGCAGTCGCTAAGCCCGGCCCTGCTGCGCGACAACCTTACCATCGGCTCGGCCACGTTTCGGCACGCGCTGCGCGTAACGGTGGCCGCGCTGGTGAGCTTTGCGGCGGCCAAACTCCTGAACTGCGGCCACCACGGCTACTGGATTATGCTCACGGCGGTGTACATGCTCAAGCCTGGCTTCAGCCTCACCAAAGAACGGAACCTGCAGCGCGTGGGGGGTACGTTGCTGGGCGGGGTGTTGGGCGTGGCGGTGCTGTACCTGGTGCCCAGCGAGGTGCTGCAGTTCGGCTTCTTGCTGTTGTTCATGATTGTGGCCTACAGCTTTCAGCGGCGCAGCTACATGGTAATGGTGCTGTTCCTGACGCCCTACGTGCTCATTCTGTTTCACTTCCTAGGTATCCAGTACGTAAGCGCCGCCCAGGAGCGCGTGTTGGATACGCTAATTGGCTGCGCCATTGCCCTGAGCACGGGCTACCTGCTGCTGCCGCGCTGGGAATCGGAGCAGCTGGGCACCTACATGCGCGATGTGCTGCGCGCCAACCGCAACTACCTGTACCGCCTGGCCGAATGCCTGGGCGGCGGCACGCTCAGCGCTATGGACTACAAGCTGGCCCGCAAAGAGGTGTACGTGAGCTCCTCCAACCTGGCAGCGGCGTTTCAGCGCATGCTCTCGGAGCCCAAGCACAAGCAGCGCCACGAGGCCGAGGTGCACCAGTTTGTGGTGCTCAACCTCATTCTGTCGTCGAACATTGCCACGCTGGCATCGGCGGCTCGCGCTAATGCCTTGCCGGCCGTGCCGCCCGAAGCCGCAAAACCCCTGCGGCAGTCGTTGGCCCTGCTTGCCGAGAGCCTGCGCAAAGTCAGCCCCGACACCGCACTGCCCGAGCTGCCGCCGCTCCCAAGCGCCGCCCTAGGTGCCGAAGCCAAACTGGCGCCGACAGCCGAGGAAAAGCTGTTGCTGGAGCAGCTGGATTTCGTGCAGAAAGTAAGCGCCGACATCCGGAAAGTAACCGATGCGGTAGCGGCCTAGGTGCGCTAGCGGTAGTATTCGTACTGGTAGCGGAAGAGCGTGAGACGAGGTGCCCACGAGGTAACTAGCATGCTGCTAGGTGGCAGGTACCTAGGCAGCGGCGCGCAAAAAAGCCCCGCTGCGCAGCTTTCGAAAAAGCCAGGCAGCGGGGCTTACTTACCCATGCTGGTGCGGCGGCTTACAGCTTCAGACCCACCGAGGCAAACCACGTGCGGCCGTCGGCCGGCAACAGGCCAGGACCGGGGTAGCCGCCCGCCCGCCGCGTGAAATAGTACTTGTTGAACACGTTATTGACGCCGGCGCGCAGCGTAAAGCGCTTGGCAAACCGGTACGTGGCCGAGGCATCGGTAACGGAGTAGCCCGGCACGCGGCCGGTGGTAGCGGCCGCGTTGGGCGCCACGGTATTGTTGGCATCGGCAAACACCTCCGACACGCGCGTGAGCTGGGCCGTGGCCGAGAAGCCGCGGTGCGCAAACGTGCCCCCAAACCGGTGCGTGTACTTGGGCGCGTATTCCACGCGGTTGTTTTGCAGGTCGCCCTCCTGAATGCCGCCGCTCACGAGCGTGGCGGTGCGCAGTTGGGTGTAGCGCGCGTCAACCAGCGCCGAGGAGGCGTACACATCGAAGTGCGGCAAGGATTGGTCGCCGGTTAGGGCATGAATCACGTCCAGCTCCACGTAGGCCTCCAAGCCCTTGTGCACGCTGGTGCCAATGTTGGTCCGGAACTGCTGGGTTTGGCCCGCCGTGCCGCCGGGCACCGCGCGCCGCAGCGTGCCGATGCGGTCGTCGTAGCGCAGCCAGAAAGCGTCCACGTCGAAGGTGAGCACGTTGGCCCACGAGCCGCGGTAGCCCACCTCGGCGTTGAAACCGTTGGAGTCGCGCAGGTTCGGGTCGATTACGTCGGAGGTGGCGGGCGGGGTCAGGTCGCCGAAAGTTACGGGGCGGAAAGCGCGCGAGTAGTTGGCGTACAGGCTGGTTTGCTCGGTTACGCGGTACTCGGTGCCGGCGCCGTAGAGCAGCACTTGGCGGCGCGAGTTTTGGCTGATGCGGTTTTCGGAGCCGTCGGCGTTCAGGCTCAGGTAGCCACGGCCTTCGTTGTCGATAACCTCTAGGCGCAGGCCCGGCGTAAAGGTGAGGCGCGAACCCATGCGGAAGATGTTTTCGGCGAAGGCGGCGTAGTTGCGCGTGCGGAAGTGCAGCTTACGGCCGAAGCGCGGCGCCTGCAAATCGAGGTTAAAGTCGGCGTTCGTATCGCCGCGGCCTTGCTGCTGGCGGCGCAGGTTGGCCCCGAAGGCGCGCACGCCCACGGCCAGCGTGTGCTGCTGGCCCAGCAGGCCGTAGTCGGTTAGCAGGCGCAGCTCCGAGCCCAGGTTGCGGTACCGGTCGCGGTCGATTTGGCGGTTGGCGCGCAGGCCGGTAGTCGGGTTGGCGGCGTCGGCTACGTTCACGGCCCCGGTAAAGCCAATCGAGTTACGCTCGCCCAGCAGGCCAAACGTTTTCAGGCTCAGGCGCGTGCGGTCCGAAAACTGGTAGTCGGCCGTGAAGGCCGGCACCGTCCAGGGCGTGCTAAACCAGTTGCGGTTGCGGCTGCTGCTGCGCAGCTCGCCGCGGTTGAACTGCTCGTCGGTGAGGCCACCGGGTTGCTGAATCACATAGCCGAGGTGGCTGATTTCGGCCCCAAGACGCAGCTTGCTGGTGGCCTGAAACTGCACGTTGGCGTGGGCATTGCGCACGTTGAACTCGGAGTTATCGCGCCAGGCGCCGCCCAGGCGCTGCTGAAAGTAGCCGTAGTAATTTACTTTGCCCACGGTGCCGCCCAGCGAATTGAAGGAGCTCACGAGGCCGTTGTTGCCCACCGTGTTGTTGGTTTCAAACTGAAACTTTTTGTCGCGCGGGCCGCGCTTCAACTCGTAGTTCAGCAAGCCGCCAAACTGCGGGCCGTACTGCAGCGAGCCGCCGCCCCGGATAATCTGAATGCGCTCCACGGCCTCCAGCGGCGGGTTGTAGTACGCCTCGGGGTAGCCAAACGGGTCGGAGCTGATGTCCATGCCGTTCTGGCGGGTGTTGAACTCCCACGAGCGGTTGGGCGAAAGGCCGCGCGTAGCCACGTTGATTTGCTGGCCCGAACCGTCGCTTTCCCACACCGTTACGCCCGGCACCTTGGCAAACACCTGGCGCGAGCTGTTCATTACAAGGTTCGCGTCGAGCTTATCGAGCTGAACGACCTCGTTTTTCTTGCCGGCCGTGAGCGTGGTGCCGTCGACTTCCGGCGCGAAGGACGTGGCCTTGGCTGTTACCGTAACGCCGGCCAGCTCGCGCACGCTCTCCTCGATGGTAAGCTGCAACGAATGAGCCTTGCCGTTTTCCAGCGTGAGGGTTTGCGTAATGGGATTAATGCTGAGGCCCGTAACGGTAACTGTGGCTTCGCCGGCGGGCAAACCGTAGAGGCGGAATGCGCCGCGGGCATCGGTAACGGTGCTGCGGTTGAGCACGCTCACCAACGCGCCCTCCACGGGCTGGCCACTGCGGTCGAGCACGGTGCCGGTGATGGAGGCGCCCCGCTCGGGTGTGGTGCCAGGCGTTTCGGAAAGCGAGTTGAGAGAAGAAGCCGGAGTGGCCAAAGCTGGCGTGGCCGCGGCCAGCAAGCAAGAAAGCAAAAGCGGATTGGTTGGCATATAGAGCGGAAAAGCGGCACCGATGTGCGCCAGCGAATTCGGCTGCAAAATTAATTGGAACAATTCCAAATAGTAAAGAAGATTAGAAATAATCTAAATTATTCATCTAGGCCATAACATTCCGGGCAGCTAAGCAGTTGCCGATGCCGCCGCTCGGAGCCGCCTTGCTGCCGCCCTAGGTGTCCGGGACTCGGCATGGTACAAGGCACCTAGCCGCTTACCTTGCGCCCATGTCCGATTTTCGCCTGCAGGTATTTGAGGCAGTGGCCCGCCACCTCAGCTTTACCAAGGCTGCGCAAGAGCTGTTCGTCACGCAGCCGGCCGTCACCAAGCACATCCGGGAGCTGGAGCGCAGCTACGACCAACGCTTGTTTGAGCGGCGCGGCAACCGCGTGAGCCTTACCGATGCCGGCCAATTGCTGCTGCGCTACGCCACCCACGTGAGCGAGCTGCACCACCAGCTGGCCGAGCAGCTGCACACCCTGCACGATACCACCGCCGGCCGCCTGCGCCTAGGGGCCAGCTCTACGCTGGCGCAGTACGTGATTCCGGCGGTGTTGCCCGGTTTTCAGGCCCGGTACCCGCGCGTCGAGCTTACCATGCACATCGGCAACTCCGAGCAAATTGCCGATGCCTTGTTGCGCAGCCAAATCGACCTAGGGTTTGTGGAAGGCCAGGTAAAAAACCGCGACCTGCACTACGAACTGTTGCTCCATGATGAGCTGGTAGCCGTGCGCCGCGCCGCGGGTGGCCCAACGCCTGTCACGCCGCTTACCCTGGGCGAAGTGCTGGAACACCCGTTGGTGCTGCGCGAGCGGGGCTCGGGCACGCTCGAGGTGCTGGAGTTTGCTTTGCGGGCGCAGGGAATTCGGTTGGCGCAGTGCCGCGCTGCCATTTACCTCGACAATACCGAGGGCATTAAATCTTACCTAGGGGCGGCGCCGGAGTGCATCGGGTTCGTGTCGGTGCGGGCCATTAGCAAAGAGGTAGCGGCGGGCCAGCTCGAGGTAGTGCCCGTGGCGGGCTTGCATTTGTCGCGCCATTTCGAGGCCGTGTGGGTGCAGGGACAGCCGCTGATCAAAGCCGCGCAGCGGTTTCTGAGCTATGCCCACCAAGAGCTCGGCACGACTGCCGATAACTTTAAGTAATTGCTGATAAATATTAGTGATAACCTCGCGGCAGGGGAGTAGCGTAATTTTGTAAGTACGCTCCCTTCCCTACCCGCCCGTGAAACTCTCCCCGCCCGCCGCCCACCTGCCCGCGGCCCCAGCCGACGAAGACTGTAGAAACCACCTAGGCTTTTGGCAGCGGCCGCTGCGTTTCGGGCAGCGCGTTGTTACGCCTCAGCAATTGCTGTTTGGGCTGGCTTTGTTGCTATGCCTCAGTCCGCTGGGTTCGGCGCCGCTGGCGCTGGCCCTAGGTTTGGGGGTGGCCTTGCTCGCGGGCAACCCCTTTCCGGCGCACACCAAGCGCTACACCAGCCAGTTGTTGCAATGGTCGGTGGTGGGTTTGGGGTTTGGCATGAACGCCGAGGCCGCCTGGCGGGCCGGGCAGGAGGGGCTGCTGTTCACGGTGGTATCCATCCTGAGCACTTTGGTACTCGGCTACCTGGTGGGCCGCTGGCTAGGCATTGCCCGCAATACCTCGCACCTCATTGCCAGCGGCACAGCCATTTGCGGCGGCAGCGCCATAGCCGCGGTAGGCCCCGTGGTACAAGCCTCCGACGAAGAAATGTCGGTAGCGCTGGGTACGGTGTTCGTGCTCAATGCCATTGCGCTGTTTGCTTTTCCGCTCATCGGCGAGGCCCTGCACCTTTCGCAGCATCAGTTTGGCCTGTGGGCCGCCATTGCCATTCACGACACCAGCTCGGTGGTGGGTGCCGCCAGCCACTACGGCGACGAGGCCCTGCAAGTAGCCACCACCGTAAAGCTGGCCCGGGCCCTCTGGATTATTCCGGTCGCCCTGGGTACCGCAGCCCTCTTTCGTAGCCGCGGTGCCCGCGTAAAGCCGCCGTACTTCATCCTGGGGTTTGTGGGCGCCATGCTGCTGGCCACCTATGTGCCGGCGCTGCAGCCCTTTGCCCAAGTGCTGGTCAAGCTCGCGAAAGTGGGGCTCACGCTCACGCTGTTTCTCATCGGGGCGGGCTTGTCGAGGCAAGTGCTGAAGGCCGTTGGGCCCCGGCCCTTTCTGCAAGGCGTGGTGTTGTGGTTGGTTATTTCGGGTGCCTCGTTGTGGCTCATTGTGCACACCGTAAGCTAGCCGACCTAGGGCCCCGGCAGCCGCGGGCCAAGGACCTGGCGGGCCCGACGGACTTTTTCGGGCGGATCGGGTGTTCCAGCCGATAACCACCGCGCCCGGGTTCATCCCCGAAGCCGTACCTTCGCCGGCCCGTTTCGCTGCACGCCCCGATCAGCGGAATCAGTGAAATCCGACGCAAACCAGCGATTCATGAAGCTGCCCGCATTCAAAGACCTCATCATTTACGAAGACGATAACTACCTCGTCATCAACAAGCCGCCGTTCTTGGCCACGCTCGACGAGCGCCTGGGCACGGCAACCAACATTCTGCGCCTTGCCCGCGAGCACTACGACGACGTGCAAGCTTGCCACCGCCTCGATAAGGAAACCTCCGGCGCCTTGGCCTTGGCTAAAAACCCCGCTGCCTACCGCCACCTCGCCATGCAGTTCGAAGACCGCGAGGTAAAAAAGGTGTACCACGCCGTTAGCTGGGGCGTGCACCACTACGAGGGGCTGCGCGTGGAGCGCAACATCGAAACCACTACCAAAGGCAAAGCACGGCTGGCTGTAACCGGGAAGCCCG
This sequence comes from Hymenobacter oligotrophus, assembly GCF_003574965.1. Classification (NCBI taxonomy): domain Bacteria; kingdom Pseudomonadati; phylum Bacteroidota; class Cytophagia; order Cytophagales; family Hymenobacteraceae; genus Hymenobacter; species Hymenobacter oligotrophus. Next base: position 3,844,841 of record NZ_CP032317.1, read on the forward strand.
CCGAAACGCTGGTGCGCACCCTCGAAACCTACACCAAGCACACCCTGTTCGAATGCCTGCCCGTAACCGGCCGCATGCACCAGATTCGCCTGCACCTCATGTACTTGGAGGCGCCCATCGTGGGCGACAAAATGTACGGCGGCGAGGATTTCTACTTGTCGTCGCTCAAGCGCAAATTCAACATGAAGCAGGGCGAAGAGGAGCAACCGTTTATCAAGCGCTTTGCCTTGCACGCCCGCCAGCTCAGCTTTAGCGGCCTCGAGGGCGAAACCATAAGCGTGGAGGCCGATTACCCGAAGGACTTTCGGGTGCTGGTAGATAACCTGCGGCAGTACAGCTAACAGCGCGGTGTTGTGCGCCTCTTGTAATCCGTCCCGCCGGAACGATTGGGAATTGCCCTCGATGGCGCGGATCTGCAGCGTCCGTGTTACGAGTTGCTCGTGGCTTTCCTTGCATTCCTTTTAGCCACCGCATTGCATATCAAGCAAAAAGCACTAATTTTGTGTCCGTTTTTCCCGGGCCAGTTGCGTTCAGCGGCTGATTCGGGACTGACTTGCAAATACTTACCCAACCCACAAGAAACTGATCCATGGATCATCTGAGCTTTAAAACGCGCTCGGTAAACAAAGCCTCGGCCGAGAAGGCCTGGGTTATTGTTGACGCTAGCGCCGGCACGCTCGGGCGAGTTGCCAGCCAGATTGCAAACATTCTGCGCGGCAAGCACAAGCCCTCGTTTACGCCGAACGCCGACTGCGGCGACAACGTCATCGTCATCAACGCCGACAAGCTGCGCGTTACTGGCCGTAAGATGACCGACAAAATCTACCTCCGCCACACCGGTTACCCCGGCGGTCAGCGCAGCATCAACCTGCGCGACAAAATGGCGAAGAACTCGGCTTCGGTTATCGAGCACGCTGTGAAGGGCATGCTGCAGGGCAACCGCCTGGGCCGCGAGCAGTTCCGCAACCTGTTCGTGTACGCTGGTGCCGAGCACCCGCACGAGGCACAGCAGCCCACCGAGTACAAGCTCACCAACCTGTAAGAAACGACGTCGCCCTTGATCCATAAGGGCCGCGTTTTCATCGATTGATTGTTCAACTCATGGAAATCACCAACACTTCTGGTAGAAGAAAAACCTCGGTGGCTCGCGTGTATGTGCAAGCCGGGCAAGGGAATATCACTATCAACGACCGGGACGCGAAGTCTTACTTCAGCAACGAACTGCTGGAGGCTATCGTTAACCAGCCCTTCACCACGCTTGATGCCGTGGGTAAGTACGACGTGCGCGTAAACGTGCGCGGCGGAGGTATCAGCGCCCAGGCCGAAGCAATTCGCCTGGCTATTTCGAAGGCTTTGGTTGCCGAAAACGCCGAAGTTCGTCCTGCCCTCAAAAAGGAAGGCTTCCTGACGCGCGACCCCCGCATGGTGGAGCGCAAGAAGTACGGCAAGCGCAAGGCTCGTCGTTCGTTCCAGTTCTCGAAACGTTAATCTACCAGAAGAGCTCAAGTTATGGCATTGCCTACCTATAAAGATCTGCTGGATGCAGGTGCCCACTTTGGTCACCTCACCCGCAAGTGGGACCCGAAAATGGCGCCGTACATCTTCATGGAGAAGAACGGCATCCACATCATCGACCTGAACAAGACGCTGGCTTCGCTGGACCAGGCCTCTTCGGCCATCCGCAACATCGCTAAGTCGGGCCGCAAAATCATGTTCGTAGCCACGAAGAAGCAGGCTCAGGAAATCGTTTCGGACGAAGCGAAGCGCCTGAAAATGCCTTACGTGACCGACCGTTGGTTGGGTGGCATGCTCACCAACTTCGCGACCGTTCGTAAGTCGCTGAAGAAGATGAGCACCATCGACAAGATGGTGAAAGAGAACACCGCTTACGCTGCTATTGCTAAGCGCGAGCGTCTGATGCTGTCGCGTGAGCGCGAAAAGCTGGAGCGCGTACTGGGCGGCATCGCCGACCTGAGCCGCCTGCCCGCTGCTCTGTTCATCGTTGACGTGAAGCGCGAGCACATCGCCGTGAAAGAAGCTCAGAAACTGGGCATCCCGGTGTTTGCTATCTGCGACACCAACTCGAACCCCGAGCTGGTAGACTTCCCGATCCCCGCCAACGACGACGCCTCGAAGTCGGTACAGCTGATCATCAACACGATCGGCAAGGCTATCGAAGAAGGCCTGTCGGAGCGCAAGGTTGACAAGGAAGATGCCGACCGCAAGCAAGCCGAAGAAGAAGGCATCCAGGAGAAGCAGAACGCCGACGAATAGTCTGTTGAGAAGCTGAAAGTGAGAAGTCAGAAGCTAGAATCCGGCGGGTTGAATCAACTAGCGGGTTTTGCTTCTGGCTTCTTCTTGCTTCTAAGCCCCGTGGGCTTTCGCCCTTCATTCTAAACTCATTTCTAAGTTCTAAGCTCTGACAATGGCTATTACCGCCCAAGACGTGAACAAGCTGCGCGCTATGACTGGCGCTGGCATGATGGACTGCAAAAAGGCCCTGACCGAAGCCAACGGTGACTTCGAGCAAGCCAAAGACATCCTGCGCAAGCAGGGCCAGAAAATTGCTGACAAGCGTTCGGAGAACACGACGGCCGAAGGCCTCGTGTTGGCTAGCGTAAGCGAAGATGGCACCACCGGCAAACTGGTGGCGCTGGCTTGCGAAACCGAGCCCGTAGCTAAGGTTGCCGACTTCAAAGCCCTGGCCCAACTGGCCATCGACTCGGCGGTGAAGAGCAACGCTGCTACCAAAGAGGACCTGCTGGCTGCTACGCAGGAAGACGGCCGCTCGCTGCAGGAGCACATCACCGACCTGATGGGCAAAATCGGCGAGAAAATCGACGTGGTTGCTTACGAGTCGCTGACGGCTGAGAAAGTAGCTTCGTACATCCACTCCGATAACAAGAAGGGTGTACTGGTAGCCCTGAAGAACACCGGCGGTGTTGACGTAGCAGGTGTAGGCCGCGACGTAGCAATGCAAATTGTAGCCATGAAGCCCGTAGCCGTTGACAAAGACGGTGTTGACTCGGCTACCGTTGAGCGCGAAATCGAAATCGGCAAAGAGCAGGCGCGTGCCGAAGGCAAGCCCGAGGCTATGCTGGAGAAAATCGCCCAAGGCAAGCTGAACAAGTTCTACAAGGAGAACACCCTGCTGAACCAGGAGTTCGTGAAGGACAGCTCGGTAACCATCGCTCAGCTGCTCGACAAAACGTCGAAGGGCATGACCGTAACCGACTTCAAGCGCGTGGCTATTGGCGCTTAAGCCAACCGCACACTTGTAAAAAAGCCCGCTGGCACAATGCCAGCGGGCTTTTTGTCTTTCAGGCGCCAATTCGCCTAGGGCCGCAAAACCGCTTAGTGGGACTGCAGCCGCTGCCAGGCTTGCACCCGCGCTACGGCATTGCGGCGCACGCTCAGGTAATACAAGCCGTAGTCGACGATGTGGAAAGAGTGGCGCAGCTCGGCTCGGCCCGGCAGGTAGAAGCGCACGTACCCTTGGGGTTTGGGTGGGTGTACCCACAAAATGCCGTCGTGCACCTTGGCATCGGCAATGTTCGCGTCGATCCTGTCAAACGTGTAGGGCACGCTGCCGCGGTTGAGGCTGGACGGGGTGCGGGCGGTATCGGTGGTCCAGGTAAGCGGGTTTACGGCCGTGGCGCCGGCATACGGTGGGTACTCAATGCCCCATTCGGCGGCGTTCCAGCTCACGTAGCAGCCCGTCTGCAAGGAATCTTGGCACGGCCGAATAACCCGGTACGAGCTGGGTTGAACTTTAAGGCCTACCAAGTAAGCTGCCACAAGGCGCTTGCGCAGCTCGGGGTCGTTGTCGAAAAACTCGCGGAGCAGGCGCTGCGCGTGGTACGTGCCTTGGCTATGCCCCGCTAAGATAATGGGCCGCCCTTGATTGTAATGCTTGAGGTAGTAGTCGAAAGCCGCCTTCACATCGGCGTAAGCCAACGCCAGCGCCTGCTTGCCGTTGGCCGTGCTGTCGAAGAACGCATACAGAGCCGCCTGGCGGTAGCGGGGGGCGTACACCCGACCGGCGGCATTGAACACCGAGGCCTGCTTACGAATGCTGAACTGATCGGTAAAGCGGTTGAGCTGCGCGTCGCCTAGGTCGCCGTTCCAGGCTTTGGGCTGGATGAGCGTGGTCAGGTGCACGAAGAAAACATCGGCGGGGGCGGTAGCTTGCCCATCGCGCAGGCCGGAGTTGCGCGGCACGGCATCGGCCGAATCGCGTCGTGTAGGCAAGGCAGCCCAGTTGGCGGGCAGGCTGTAATCGGGGGCTACTGCCGGAGCACGCCGGGCGTATTCGCCCGGCGGCTTGATGACCTTGATGCAACCACCTAGGGCCGTTGCCAGCAAAAGCAGCCAAGCCCCCAAAAACCGGATCGAGCTGTTCACGCGGCTACTCTTGGGGCGGAGAGGTTTCGGTAGCGGCCGGCGTGGGTGCGGCATCCGTAAACGTGTTTTCCAGCAAACGCTCCTGGCGGAAGTACGTGAGCTTGCCGTTGCGGTCGAGGCGGGCCCGTACCTGCGCCACGGTTTGCTGGTACTGGTTGCGCGATTTGCGCAGCGAGCGGCCGCGTTCGTTGTACGTCACGGTTACGGTGCCGTCCTCGGTTACGGGGCTGATTTGGAGCGAAGACGGATCGAAGCTAATCTGGCTTTCGAGGAACTCCGGAAAGTGGCTGCGGTTTAGCTCGGCTTCGATGGCGCCCGGTGTGGTGTTCTGGAGCGTGTAAAAACGCTCTACTTGCGGCGCAAAATGTTGGCTGGCGCTGAAAGGAGCCGCTTCCATATCGTTGTACAAGGCCGTGAGGCTGCGTTGCACGCGGCTGCGAATGGCGGCTTCGGTGGTGGCGGGGTCGGGAGCCGGCGCGCCAGGCGTGGCGGCAGCGTTGCCAGCCGCGGCCGAATCGGTGGGCTGAGCCGTTACCGGTATGTTGGGCTGTACCCGAATGGTTTCGGGGGCGGCAACCGGCGGCAGGGTGAGCTGCTCGGCCTGCGGCCCTTCCTCTACCTGAACGGTCGTGGTGTCGGCGGCGGTAATGGAGTTGCTGGTCAGGCGCTCCGACTCGCGGTTGCCCAACAACAAATACCCGATTACAGCCAGCAACGCCAGCACGCCCGCAACAATCAGTACGGTAGCCAAAGGTTGGCGGCGCGGCTCTTCGGCGGGGCCGTCAAACGGTTCTTCATCGGCAACGGGCACGGCCGGGCCGGGCGGCGGAGCAATAGGTTCGCGGCGGAAATGGTCTTGCCTAAGTACCACGGGCTCCACGCGGGCGGCGGGCTCGTCGGTTACAACGGGCGGCAACAGTGGCTCTTCTACCGGCGGGGGCGTAACGTGGTGCTCAACCACAGGCGGCACGCTGGCCGCGGCAGGCGGTACTACGCTCGGCGTGGGCGGGGCTACCGGAGCCGCTGGCGCCGCAGCTGTGGGCGGCGGGCTAGGTGCTGCGGGCGGGTTTTCGCTAAAGAGCAGCTTGCGTTTAAGCGTCTCGAATTCTTGCGGCGTGATAGTGCCCGCGTCGAGCCACTCTTTGAGCTGGCGAAGGGTATCGAGCGGAGAAGCGTCGTTCTTATCCATGGTGGGGCAGTGGGGTAGCCTGCAAATCAGTGCTACTTACTACGATCAAGAGCCGAAAGCCGGTCGCGGCGGCGCTGCAGGATTACCTTGCGGCGCTCGGTTTCGGTGGCGTTTTGCACCAGTTTCTGCTGGTTGCCTTTGATGCTGGCTGCATGCTGCACGTTTTGCTCCTGCAACTGCTTGATGCGGGCAATGTTGCTTACGGTATCGGCAGCCAACGATTTGATTTCTTTTTCGAGGCGGGTTTTTTCTTTCTCAGCGTCCTGCAATTGCTTTTCGGCCTGCTCGATGGCCATGCGAGCGTAGCGCGGGCGGTAAGCCTTGGCATAGCCCTGCACCATGGTGCGCAAAGCCGAAAACTCGGAGGCGGTTTTGTCGGGGTCGAGCCAGGTGGTGCCGTTGTCGAAAGCGGCAAACACCTGCACCTCGGCGGTGCTGTCGGTGGGGGCCACCACATTGGTGTACAAATCGAGCAGCTTGCCCGAAATGCTCGAAACGGGCGTTTGCTTGGCCAGCAGCACTTCTTTGTTGCCGCCGATGCCCAGCACGCCGCCCGATTTAATCCGGATGTTGTAGCTGTCCTTGAGGTACTGTTGCCAGAACTCGCGCGCTTCCTTAGCGCTGCCCTCTACCTGCACTTTCAGGGCGGGTCGCTCGCGCTTGTCGATGTTGATGGTGCTGGTGCGCACATCGTAAAGCTGAGCGTGGGCGCCACCTAGGGGCAAGGCCAAAGCTGCCACGCACAGCAGCAGCCAACGGGTAAACAAATTGGGCATAACTAAAGCGGTTGAGGAGAGAATAAACGGCGGCTACACCAAATCCTGGCGCTCGAGGGCGGCCGCAAAATCGGCGCGCATGTCGGCAAAGCGGCGCAGCACGGCCGCCACAAAGGTGTCGTCGAGCAGTTTGGGCAGGTCGGCATCGGCACCGAGCAGGTCCATTTCGCTCACCTTGTAGGTTTGCTCCAAGGAGCCTTGCTCGCACTTCAGCAAGTACTTGCCGTTCCACGCCAGCAGCGTGAGCTTCATGTCGGGGTGGGGGATGTCGGCAACGTGGCGCATAGGCAGCAATTAGAAAGCGAAGATACCACGCCGCCGCCGAGTTGCCCTAGGTGCCACAACCTGCCTGCTGCCCGGGCGTACAAAACAGCTGCCGCGTATTGGTTTCACCTTCAACCCCAAACCGCCATGGCACAAGGAGATAAGTCGAAGTACACCGATAAGCAGAAGCGCCAAGCGCAGCACATCGAAGACAGCTACGAAAAACAGGGACTATCGGAAGACGAAGCCGAGCGCCGGGCCTGGGCCACGGTAAATAAGCAAGACGGCGGCGGCAAAAAGCCGGGCGGCTCGGGCCGCCAGCCGCACAAATAGCCCTAGGTGTTCGGCCCCGTTGCAGCAGCGGCCACCCACGTTGTGGGTGGCCGCTTGCTTTATTGGGCGGGCTCGTGCGCAGCCGCGGTGCTCCGGGGTTTCGGGAGCTTAAACTCGAGCGTGGTGCCCTCGCCCACAGCGCTGCGCACTTTTATGGTCGATTTGTGGGCCTCCACGATGTGCTTGCTGATGGCCAGGCCCAGGCCTGAGCCGCCCGCGTCGGCGGGGCCGCGCGCCCGGCTTTTGTCGATGCGGTAAAACCGCTCGAAAATGCGGTGCTGGTGTTCCTTGGGAATGCCTTCGCCGTCGTCGTGCACGGCAATGCGCACAGCCTTGGCCGAGGTGCGCAGGCGCACCGTAATGTTGCCCTGCTCGCGGCCGTACTTAATGGCGTTGTCGATCAGGTTGATGAGCACCTGGCGGATGCGGTTGCGGTCGGCTACCACCTGCGCGCCTTCGAGGGGCAAATCGTCGGGCAGCAGGTGCAGCGTCATCTGCCGCTTGTTGGCTTTGAGCTCCAACTGGTCGAATATTTCGTGCACGAGCAACACCAGGTCGAAGCGCTGCTTGCGCATGCGCACCACGCCTTTCTCGAGCTGCGAAATGGTAACGAGGTCTTGCACCAGGGCGTCGAGCGCATCGAGGGCCGAGGCGGCTTTCAGCAAGAACTTCTCGCGGATAAACTCCTCGTCTTCGCCGGCATCGAGCACGGTGTACACGAAACCCTGCGCGGCGAAAATGGGCGTTTTCAACTCGTGCGATACGTCGGCCAGAAACTCGGAGCGCAACTGCTGCAGGCGTTTCAGGTCGTCGAGCTCTTTCTGGCGCCGCACGGCCATGTCGAGGATTTCCTCGCGAATGCGTTTGAGCGGCTCGGGCCTGAACAAAAAGCGGTTCGACAACCGCCGGAATTCTTTGCGCTTTACCAGCTCGAGGCCGGCGTAAATGTTGTTGATTTCGCGAAACAGCAGCGCTTCAAACGACAAATACACCAGCAGAAAGCACGCTGCCACGGTTACGCCGCCGGCCAGCACCGCTTGCTGAAACGGCAGCGTGGGCGCCAGAAACGCAAACGTGGTGAGCACCCCCGCCACCAACACGGCAATGATGATGGCAATGGTGCGGGAGGAGAGATTAAGGCTGAACACAAACGGAAGCGCTGATTCCTGGGCCGAAAACAACGTGCCTTTGCGCTGGGGTTCAGCGGAGCCGGTAATCGCAGCCGACGCAGCTCGGTGGTTGTTTTTCACCGCTAAGATGGCAATTCCGATTGGTTGGCGAAGGGCGCAGCCGCCGCGGGCACCTAGGGCGCCCCGGCGCCTACGGGCTTAATTATCGAGGTTAAACTTGTAGCCCACACCCTTGATGGTTTGGATGTGGTGTTCGCCCACCTTCTCGCGCACTTTGCGCACGTGCACGTCCACGGTGCGGGCCAGCACAAATACGTCGTTGCCCCAAATGTTCTGCAGCAGCTCGTCGCGGCCGAATACTTTGTGGGGCGAGGCCGCCAGAAAAGCCAGCAGCTCGAACTCCTTTTTGGGCAGGCTGATTTTGCGGCCGTCCTGGTACACGGCAAAGCCCGTGCGGTCGATGCGCAGGCCGTTGATGTCGATTACGTCGGAAGCGGCGGCGCCGGTGGGCTCCAGGTCGCGGCGCACCACGGCGGCCAAGCGGCTCATCAAGGCCCGGGGTTTAATGGGCTTGCTGAGGTAATCGTCGGCGCCGGCGTCGAAAGCGGCCACCTCCGAGAATTCTTCGGAGCGCGCCGTCAGAAACAGAATGTACGTGTCCTTAAACTTGGGTAGGGCGCGCAGCTCGCGGCAGGCGGCAATGCCGTCGAGGTGCGGCATCATCACGTCGAGCAGTACGATATCGGGCGAAAACTGCTGGGCTACTTCCAGGGCCTTGCGGCCGTCGGGGGCGGTGGCTACGTCGTAGCCTTCTTTGCGCAGGTTGTACTCGAGCAACTCCACAATGTCGGGGTCGTCGTCCACTACCAGAATCTTGTAGGCCGTAGTGGCAGCCGAAGCGGCGGGCTGTTGCACAGAAGTAAAAGGCTAAGTGAATACCAAACGCATTGCGGCAGCAAAAGTACCGCTTGCAGCAACAGGCGGCGCATTACCTTTTTGTGAAGCCCCGGGTCCTAGGTGCCAATGCCCGCAAACAACAGCGCCGCCCTAGATGGGCGGCGCTGCGTTAGCTTCTGGGGGCCAAGGCCAGTCGGTGTTTCAGGCCGCTGTACTTGTACATGTCGATTTTAACGGAGCCCACGAACATTTCGGCCTCGAACAGGACCGGAATTTTGTTGCGGTCGTCGGAGAAGTACACCGAAATAGCGTCTTCGCCGCGAAACAGCTTGTTTTTGGGCATGCGCGGCACTAGCCGAATGGCCCGCACCACGCCGGCCTTGGTTTCCACGTTTTGGCGGCCTTTGTACGTCACGGTCATATCGAACACCTCGTCGTCGAAAAAGCCCTGCACCTTGATTTGTTCGCCCACGCGGCGGTTGCTGAAATCGACGGTGCGCAAAAAGTAGAAGCCGCTGACCAAGTCCTGCACGTTGTCGGGCACGCGGTAGCTGCCACGCTTCACGTCGTTCTTGTTTTTCTTGTGCGACTCCACCGCCGCCATATCGCGGTAGTGGTCGAAGTCGATGGTTTCGCGCTTGCGGTAGCTGTTTTCTTCGATGTTGCGGTAGAAGCGCTGCGGCAAAATGCTGGCCGTATCGATGTACGAACGCCACGTGTCGCGCACTTTCAGGAACATGTCAAACGAGCCGTTGGTGCGGCCCGTAACGGTGGCGCGGTAGCACGGCCGTTCGTTTACGCGGTGGATGTCGTTGGATACCTCAATGGTGGCCTCGGCGGCGTTGATGAGGCCGTAGTGGACTTTGTATTGCACAACCTCGCCGCGCCCGAAGCTTTCGTTGCGCACGGTACGCGGTGCCTCGGTGGGCGCAAAAGCCGTAAGCCCTACGCTCAGCAGAACGGGAAAGGGGAGCAAAAGCCAGCGGCGACGTTTCATGTGAAGTAAAAACAAATCAAATATTAGAGTGCTAAACGGCTTTTACGCAAAGTGGGTGCCAAGCAAATATACCAAGCCCTCCCAGCTCAGAAAAGCACTTGGGCGGCTTACCAATTCGGAAGCTATGCAGCCTAACGGCAAGCCGCAAGATTATCGTTCGGCGAGGATTGAAATTGCTGATTAAGTGCAACTTGCTCTGCCTATGTGCCAAACCCCTAGGCAACCTAGGGCAACAAAAAAGCCCGCTGCCAAGGCAGCGGGCTTTTGCAAACTACATGCGTAGTGCGAATGCGGCTTAGAGCGTGTCTTCGCCGTCTTCGGGGCCGCTCATGTCAACCGGGATGGCCGCTTCCAGCACCTCGGGCTCGCCCTTGGCCATGGCGCGTACCTTAGCCTCGATTTCGTCGGCCAGCTCGGGGTTGTCCTGCAAAATGGTTTTCACCCCTTCGCGGCCTTGGCCCAGGCGGTTGCCGCCGTACGAGAACCACGAGCCCGACTTTTGGATAATGCCCATGTCGGTAGCGAGGTCGAGGATTTCGCCCACTTTCGAAATGCCTTCGCCATAGATGATGTCGAACTCAACCACCTTGAAGGGCGGCGCTACTTTGTTCTTCACCACCTTCACCTTGGTGCGGTTACCGGTTACGTTGTCTTTGTCTTCCTTGATCTGGCCAATGCGGCGGATGTCGAGGCGTACCGAGGCGTAGAACTTCAGGGCGTTACCGCCGGTGGTGGTTTCGGGCGAGCCGAACATTACGCCGATCTTTTCGCGCAGCTGGTTGATGAAGATGCACAAGCAGCCGGTTTTGTTGATGGTGCCGGTGAGCTTACGCAGCGCCTGCGACATAAGGCGGGCGTGCAGGCCCACTTTCGAGTCGCCCATGTCGCCTTCCAGTTCGCCTTTGGGCACCAGTGCGGCTACGGAGTCAATTACGCAGATGTCGATGGCACCCGACGAAATCAGCTGGTCGGCAATTTCGAGGGCTTGCTCGCCGTTGTCGGGCTGCGAGATAATGAGGTTTTCGGTGTCGATGCCCAGCTTTTGCGCGTAAATCGGGTCGAACGCGTGCTCGGCGTCGATGAAGGCCGCAATGCCGCCCTTCTTCTGGGCTTCGGCAATGGCGTGCATCGTGAGCGTGGTTTTACCCGACGATTCCGGGCCGTAAATCTCAACGATACGGCCTTTCGGCAAACCGCCGATGCCCAGCGCAATGTCGAGACCCAGCGAACCAGTGCTGATGGCGGGGATGTCGCCCACCTTGTTGTCGCTCAGTTTCATGACGGTGCCCTTGCCGTAAGCCTTGTCGAGCTTGTCCATCGTGAGCTGAAGCGCCTTGAGTTTTTCGGCGTTCTGGTTCACCGTCTTGTCAGTGGTTGCAGCCATTTGTGCGTGCTTTGTGGAGATATGATGTAGGTTTGAAGTCGCTGTTGGGCGATGCCGCTGCCCCGGTTGCTACGATCGGGAAAACCTCTCTGGCGTCCGTTGCAGGCAGCTTTTTCTAACACAGCCGAACCCTGTTTTGTGCCGACTTGGCAATAAATATATGAGAAAATCTTTGCTAAAACTATTAGCCACTGGGCTTCTGTGTTTTATAAATATGTTAGCATGGGCGCAGCTCGATAACCGGGCATTTCAGTACCGCACGCCCGTGCGGGCCGAGCACGATAATCAACTGCGGCTGGCCGTACAGGCGTTCCTTTTCTCGAAGGACAACGAGTATTTCAACAAGATATTTGAAGGCCGCACGTACTACGGCACGCAACTAGCGCCGCGGTTGGTGTACTACCCAAGCCCCAAACTCAGGCTGGAGGCGGGCATCTTTCTGTGGAAGGACTACGGTACGCCACGCCTGCGCCAGGTGCGGCCGTTATTTACGGCGCTGTACCAAACGGGGCCGCACCGCTTCTTGTTCGGCAACATCGAGGGGCAGCTCAACCACGGCTACATCGAGCCCATCTTTGATTTCGAGCGGGTGATGCTAAACCGGCTGGAAGAAGGCATTCAATACCAGCTCAACACCCACCGCTTCAACGTAGATGCGTGGGTGGATTGGCAACGTCAGCAGTACCGCTTCGATAACTTTCAGGAAGAGGTAGCCGGCGGCTTGGTGGCCGACGCAAACGTGGTGCGCGACACGGTTTCGGGCTGGCTGGTGCGCATACCGCTGCAGTTTTTGGCCACGCACCGCGGCGGGCAGATTGATACCATTGAGAAACCCCTGCAGACCTTGTTTAACGTGGCCAGTGGCTTGCGCGTGCGCAAAGAGCTGGGTGGCTCGTTTTGGCACAGCCTCTACGCCGATGGCTACGGGGTATACTTCCAGGATTACTCATTCGAGCGGGAGTTGGCCTTTAAGCGCGGCACCGGCTTGTACCTGAACCTAGGGGCCGATACGCGCCTGAGCAAGGTTCAGGTAAGCTACTGGCGCGGAAACGGGTTTATCGCGCCGCAGGGCGGACCGTTGTACCAGTCCATTTCGTACACGGTGAAAGACCCGGACTACACCGAGCGCAACCGGCAACTGCTGATCCTGCGCTTTTTCAGCGACTACAAGCTCACCAACGGGCTTACGCTTTCCACGCGTTTCGAGCCGTTCTACGACTTTACCCGCCGGCAGGTGGAGTTTTCGTTTGGGGCGTACATCAACTTCAACCGCGAGTTCTTCCTTACCACGCTGCGGCCCGATTAGCACCGGGCCTGCCCTAGGTGCGCGTGCGCGCCAGCGCGTAATGCCACACGCCGGCATCGGTGTCGGCGGCGCGGCGGAAACCAATGGCCTCGGCGGTGGCTTGGCTGCGCACGTTGCTGGGGCGGCAGCGCAAGGTTAGCGCGCGGGCGTCCAGGTGCTCAAACGCGTACTCAACCACGGCCCGCAACGCCTCGCGTGCGTAGCCAAAGCCTTCGGCGGCGGCGGCGAGGTAGTAGCCGATTTCGCCGGCCCGGATGCGCGGCGAGTCGGGCTGCAGGCTGATGTCGCCGAGGTAGCAGGTGGCTGTGCTGTTCCAGATGCCCCACACCAGCAAGCGGCGGTGGCGCCAGTTTTCGGCAAAGGTGCGCAGGGTGCGCTCGGCGTCGGCCAGCGTACGCACCGACGCCACCCGGCGCGGAAACGCGGGCTCGAGGCGGCGGCGCTCGGCATTGAGCAAGGCGTAAAAAACCGCCGCGTCGGTGGGCTGGTAGGGGCGGAGCAACAACCGCTCGGTGCGCAACGACGCCGGCGTAAGCGTGGGCAACAAACTCATAGGCGACAGAACCCTTTGCCACACGCAGGCGGCGCCCAAACGGTTGCACGGCCAAGCGCCTGAGGCAGCTAGGGCAACCCCGTGGCCGGTGGTTCGTTAGCCAGAAGCACCGTGCCGGGTGGGCCTAACGCGGGCACCTAGGGCAGTGGTACTTGCTACATCAACCACACCAAAACATCCACATTATGAACCGACTGCAAGGCAAGGTAGCCATTGTTACGGGCGGCGGGGCCGGTATCGGCGAGGCCATTTGTAAGAAGTTTGCCAACGAAGGAGCTGCCGTAGTGGTTTGCGGCTTTCCCGAAGACCCCGTGCAGGAAGTTGCGCAGGAAATTGTGAAGGCGGGCGGCCGGGCCGTGGCCTTCGCCGGCGACATCTCGAAGCAAGAAGAAGCCGAAGCCTGTGTGAAACGGGCCGTAAAGGAGTTTGGGCAGCTTGATATCCTCATAAACAACGCGGGCGTGTTTCCGGCCACCGCCACCATCGACGAATACCCTGTGGAGGCGTTCCAGTACATGGTGAAAAACAACATCTACTCGTGCTTTATGATGACGCGGGCGGCCATTCCGCAGCTGCATAAAACCCGCGGCAACATCGTGTCGGCGGGCTCGGAGGCAGGCTGGATGGGCATTGCCGAAAACACGCCCTACGGCGGTACCAAGGCCTTTATCCATGCCTTCATGAAAGGCGTGGCCACCGAGCAGGCCAAGGAAGGCGTGCGCGCCAATTGCGTGTGCCCCGGCCCCGTGGACACCGCCTGGACGCACAAGGAAACCGGCCCGATGTCGGCCAAAATGGAAAAGCAAATTGTGGAGGGCACGCCCATGGGCCGCCGCGGCACCCCCGAGGAAGTAGCCAACGTGTACCTGTTTCTGGCGTCCGACGAGGCCAGCTTCGTAACGGGCGCGCTGTACTTCGTGGATGGCGGCGTAACCAACTCGAAAGGCCCGCACGGCTCCGAAGTGCCGAGCAAGCTCAAGCAAGAGCCCGAAGGCGAGCTAGACCTCCGGCACGACATGGACGGCCACGCCGAAATCCGCAAGCAAGATCAGTGGAAGCACCTAGGGTAGAAAGCAGCCGTTCCTGCCCGCTGTCATTGCGAGCAAAGCGAAGCAATCGGTCCAGGGCATGGCACAACCGCCCACTTGGCACTAAGCAAAACCCCATTAAGCTAAAAACCGCACCGCCCGAACCCTGGCAGCAGGATTCGGGCGGTGCGGTTTTCGGTTGCTGCTGGCTGGGCGGTCATGCCCCGCTCAGGACCGATTGCTTCGCTTTGCTCGCAATGGCAGCGGGAAACGGGCTTACCGCTGCGCCGGCAACGTCGAGATGAGCGCGGCTTCGGGCAGGTGCGGGTGGCGGTACTGCGCCGGGCTGCCTAGGGATTGTTGCGTGCGCATCACGTTTACCTGGCGTGCGGCTTCGTTGAAAAACTCTAGGCGGCGAATGAGCATTTCCTTGGTTAGCACGCGGCCTTCGGGCGTAGGCATGTACGATTTCCAGTCGTCGAGAAAGCGCTGCATAATGGCGTTGGCTTGGTCGAAGTTGGCCTCGTACTGCTGCTTGAACTCGGCTACGCGTTGCAGGCCATCGGCGGTAAGCTTGATGCTGGCGCCGCCTTGGTTCAGGATTTCGCTGAGCACGTACACCTCCAAGGGCAGCGAGGTTTGGAGCGCGGTGGTGCGCAGGTCGAGGCCAGCGCGCAGGGCGTCGTCAACCATGTGCAGGTTGCGGGGAAAGCTGTCGTAGTAGCCTTTAACTTCCATGGGTTGTCAGGGTCTTAGGAGCTGAGGGTCTTGGGGGCTTGGCAACCGAATCCGACCGAACAACAGCCAAGACCCTTTGCTTCCAAGCCCCCAAAACCCTACAAAAGTTCTTTTACAATCTGGTCCACCGTGATGCCTTCGGCTTCGGCCTTGAAGTTGCGCACCACGCGGTGGCGCAAAATGGCCGGCGCCACGGCGCGCACGTCCTCGATATCGGGCGAGTACTTGCCGTTGAGCAGCGCATTGCATTTAGCACCTAGGATAAGGTGCTGCGAGGCCCTAGGTCCGGCGCCCCACTCGAGCAGTTGGGAGGCCCGCTGGGCGGCCCGCTCGGTGTTGGGGCGCGTTTTGTGCACCAGGCTCACGGCGTACTCTATCACGTTGTCGGTTACGGGCACGCGGCGCACCAAGTGCTGAAAGGCTTCAATCTCATCGGCGTGCAAAATCTTCTGCACGGTGGGCTTTATGTCGGCCGTGGTGTTCTTCACGATCTGCAGCTCGGCCTCGTAGCTGGGGTAATCGAGTGTGATGTTGAACATGAAGCGGTCGAGCTGGGCCTCGGGCAGCGGGTAGGTACCTTCTTGCTCGATGGGGTTTTGCGTGGCCAGCACGAAGAAAGGACGCTGCAGCGGGTAGCGGCGGCCCGCCACCGTAACAGCATACTCCTGCATCGACTCGAGCAGCGCCGCCTGCGTTTTGGGGGGCGTGCGGTTGATTTCGTCGGCCAGAATAATGTTGGCGAAGATTGGGCCCTTGACAAACTGAAATTCGCGCTGCTGATTCAGCGTTTCCGAGCCCACAATGTCGGAGGGCATCAGGTCGGGCGTAAACTGAATGCGGTTGAACGACAGGTCGAGCGCGTTGCTGATGGTTTGCACCAGCAGTGTTTTGGCCAAACCCGGCACGCCCACTAGCAACGCGTGGCCCTGCGCAAACACGGCCGTGAGCAGCAAGCGCACCACGTCGTCCTGGCCCACAATCACCTTCCCGATTTCTTGCCGCAGCGTGCGGTACGATTGGGCCAGCGCGTCGGCGGCTTCCTTATCCGATGAATATTTCTGCGACATGAGACTTTTTCGTTGTCAGCTGCGAGTTGTCAGTAAAGCATGGTCGGGGTTCTACGCACCCGGGCTGCGTTGAAGCCAACAACTAACAACGGATAACCGACAACCGCTTGCTACTCAGTATCCAGCACTTTGCAGCCGGCGTATTCGGGGTCTACCTCAATGAACACGGTGCCGCGGTTACGCAGAAACCACTCATCCAGGGCTTTGTTCTTTTTCTGAGTAAGGGCCGCGGTGGCAATTTTCTGGTAATCGTCCTTCAGGTTGGCCTGGTGCGGGGGCGTGTTCGATTTCAGCCAGATGATGCGCACGGCGTCCTTGCCATCGTCGGTGCGGTAGGGCAGGGGCTTGCTGATGCTGCCCACCTTCATGGTATCGATGGTGAAGAAGATGGCCGGATCGAGCTGATCCAGCGGGAGGTAGGAGCTGCCGTCGCGGCGGTTTTGCAGCAGGCCGCCGTTGCCCGCCGATTCCTTGTCTTCCGAGAAATCCTTGGCGGCTTTGGCAAACGTGATGCTGTCCTGCATAATGCGGGTGCGCAGCTTGCTTAGCTCGGCCGTGGAGGCGTCCACGTCGGCGGTGCCCGAGGTCGGCTTCATCAGAATGTGGCGCGAGTTATAGCTGTCACCCTTGCGCTCAATCAGCTGAATGAGGTGGTAGCCAAACTGCGATTTTACGATGGGCGAAAGGCCGCCGGGCTGCAGGCGCAACGCCGCGGCTTCGTACTCGGGCACCAGCTCCTTGCGCTTGAAAAACCCTAGGTTGCCGCCGTCCTTGGCCGAAATGGGGTCCTCGGAAAACTGCGTGGCCAGCTTGGCAAAGTCTTCGCCGGCCAAAATGCGAGCCCGCAAATCGTTCATTTTGGCCAGCGTGGCTTGCTCGGCCTTTTGGTCGGGCTTGGCCAACTTCACAATCTGGCCCACTTCTACTTCGGTGGAGTAGTACGGGAGCGAGTCTTTTGGAATCTTGCTGAAAAACTGGCGCACCTCGCGGGGCGTTACGGTTACCTTGCCCGAAATCTGGTCTTGCATTTTCTGCTGCACCAGTTGCTCGCGTACCTGCACGCGCAGTTCGTCCTTCAGCTGCCGGATGGATTTGTTGTAGTACTCCTCGAGCTTTTTTTCCGAACCAATCTGCTGAATGAAGTAATTCATGCGGCGGTTAAGCTCGCCGTTTACCTGGTCGTCGGTAACGGTTACCGAGTCGGTTTCGGCTTTGGCCAGCAGCAGCTTGTTGAGGGTAAGCGACTGCAGAATGCGGCAGCGCAAATCGGGCGGCAAAGGCTTGCCCTCGGCCTGCTGTTGCTGCTGCAGGTAGATGTTCTCCAAATCGGAGCGCAGCACAATCTGGTTGTCCACCTTCACCAGGATGCCGTCGGCTACGGGCTTGCCCGCGCGCGTTAGGCCGGCAAGTACTTGCGCCTGGGCACCTAGGGTATGGAAGGCCAGCAGCACCACGGCCGCCAATCGAAATAAGTGAGTCATGTCGGATGTAAAAGCAGCTACGGAGCAGGCTTGCCGGGCATTACTGCCTTGGGGGTGCACCTGCCGCTCCGCTCAGCAAACGCCAAACGCGGCCGGTAAATTTCAGCATAAATAGCCGAGCGGACAAAAAGCCCCCGAATTAGCGGGTTGCCAGCAGCAAGAGGCACCTAGGGGCCGCCCGGGTTGCATGCCCAGCCGCAAGTAAAAACCCTGACTTAGGCCAGCCTAGGTCAGGGTTTTGGCAAAGCAGAGCAGGCAGCTGCTACTTGGTTACGAGTTTGTTTACCTCGGCTTCGTTCACCTTCACCGGGTACTTGGTGCGCAGTTCCTTAATCCACTCCTGCTCCAGGTAGTTCTGGTAGTCGGAGGTGGCTTGGCCGCGGGCTTCGTTCAGGCTTTTGGGGCCAGCGGGCAGTACTTTGTCCACCACAACGGCGTAGTAGCGGCCGTCTTGCTGCACGTTGTAGGTACCGGGCTGCTGCGCCACGCCATCCACCACTTTGTTATCGCCCTTCGGGAAAGCGCGCTGCTGAATTTGCACCGCCAGCGGGTTGCTGCGGTTCAGGCGCTGCTCAATGATGGCCGGGTTGCGGGTGTAGCCGCGCAAGAACACGCTGGTAGCACCCGCGGCGGTGTTGGCTTCTTTGCCGCCCAACTGCTGGCCAGGCAGCACGCGCTTGGCCGGTACGCCTTTGCCCGTAAGGTAGGTGCGTACCTGGGCAGCACGTTGGGCCGCCAGCGGAATGGCCGCGTTGGTTTTGGCGTAGGCCGTGGCCGTAACGCTCAGCGTCGTATCGGTCAGCATTTGGTTGGCCAGGCTTTCGAGGGCCGAGGTGCCGGCGGCCGTAAGGGTAGCCGATTTGGCATTGAAAGCTACCGTAGCCGGAATGCCTTGGTCGGTAGGCATCGAAACCTCTGCCAGGTTTTTAGCGGAAGGCTTACGGAAAAACGCGGTGGCTTGGTCGCGTAATTCGGGCGTGGCCGCGCTAATGAGCGTGGCCTGCACGCGGGGCTCCCACTGGTACTTGGCTTGGTTGGCAGCGAAGTACTGCTTCAGGCCCACGGTATCTTCAATGGCCTTCGACCACACTTTTTCGTCCATCAGCTGAAACAGCAGAATCCCATCGCGGTACTCTTTCACGAGCATGCGGTAGTCTTCGTACTTCGTCTCGAGGTTGGCGCGCTCGTAGTCTTGCAGGCTTTGGTCGACGTACTGATCGTAGAGCAGTTGCAGGGCGTGCTGGGGCGTGGCGCCGGCGCGCGGCTGCTGGCGCTGCTCGGCAAACGCCAGGAACTCCTTAATGGTATAGGGTTTGGCACCGATGGTAAACAGCGGGGCCGTGGGCAACAGAGCGTTTCCCTTTTTGCCCTTGGCGGGCTGCGCGGCGGCCGTTTTGCTTAAAAAGGCATCGGACTTAAAAGTGCCTTTGGTAAGCGAGGTATCGGCTTGGGCCAGCAGCGCTTCGCGCACGGCGGGCACTTCGGTAAAGCTGTTTTCCGTCCGGATGCGCTTCAGGAAAGCCGTGCGATTCAGCTCAGAGCGCGAGTCGCGGGCTACGCGCTGCTTGAGGCCGGCTTCCATCTGCTCGAACGTCGGCACCGATTGTTTTTCGATCAGGCGGATAATGTGCCAGCCGTAGGGTGTTTGCACCGGTGCCGACAAATCGCCGGATTTTTGCAGCCGGAAAGCCGCTTCCTCAAACGACGGAATCATGCGGCCGGTGCCAAAGGGCGGCAGCTCGCCCCCGCTCGAGGCCGAGCCGGCATCTTCCGAGAACTGCGCAACCAGCTTTTCCCAGTTTTCGCCCTTGCGCAAGCGGCTGTACAGCTCGTCTACTTTTTTCTTTACCGTAACCGAGTCGGCTTTGGGCATGCCCGGCGTGGCCCGCACCATTAGGTGCGCCACCTTAATTTCGCCCTGCGCGGCGCGCACGTCGTTTACCTTGATGATGTGGTAGCCGAAGCGCGTGCGCACCGGCTGCGACACCTGGCCCGCCGGTGTTTTGTAAGCCACGGCCTCGAAGGGGTACACCATCTGCAGAGCCGTGAAGTAACCTAGGCGGCCGCCGTTTTCGCGGGCCGAGGGGTCTTCCGAAGCTTCGCGGGCCACTTTCTCGAAGTCCTCGCCGGAGGTTACGCGCTGGCGCAGCGCCGCAATGCGCTGGTAAGCAGCCAGGGTGTCCTTGGGGTCGGCTTCGGGCGTAATGCGCACCAGAATGTGCGAGGCGTTTACCTCTTTCTGCATGTGCTCGTAGGCCTCGCGCACCAGCTGGTCGGTTACGCTCTTCTCGGTGAGGTAGGGCTGGGCCAGCTGTTGCTTGTAGCCCTCCAGCTCGCGCTTAAAGGCCTGCGTGGTATCGAGGCCGCGTTGCTCGGCCTCCAGCACCTTCAGCTTAAAATTAGTGTACAGGTCGAGGTACTCCTGCACGCTTTCGCGCGAACCAGCGGTTGGGGCCGAGCTGTTGTTTTTGCGGTACACGTACGCAAACTCCGAAGCGGGTACCTCTTGGTTGCCCAGCGTCATGAGCACCGGCTGTTTGGCGGAAGCTGTGGGTTTGGTGCTTTGGCAAGCGGCCAAAAGCGTAGCCGCGAATGCGGCGCCGGAAAGCAGAATGCGGTTGTTACGCATACAAAATAAGTAACACAAAAAAGCCGTCCGCCACCTGGTCGCGCCAGAGTTGCGGACGGCTGCTTGTTGCAATGTTAAGCAATTTTTGGATGCCGCCGAGTAGCTGAAGATCAGGCCAAGCGCTTGCGCAACCGGCAAAAATTACGCTTGTCGATGGTCGTGAATTCCACTTGATCCATAATCCGGTTGACGAGGGCAATGCCAACGCCGCCCTTCTTGCCAATCCGAATGTGCTCGGCAATGTCGGGGTCTTGGTAAGCAGAGGGCGAAAACGACTGCCCGTCGTCTTCGGCCTCAAACCGAAACTCGTTGTTGTCGACGGCCACCCGAATGTCGAGGTTCTTGGATTCGTCCTCCAAATTCGAGTGGATGATGAGGTTGGCCACAATCTCGTCGACGGCCAGAATAATCTGGTTTTGCAGAATATCCGACAAATGGTGCGCGGCCAATACGCCACCCACGAAGTCGCGCACCGTCTTGAGGTTACGGCGGCTGCAACTGATGCGGATGGCGTGCGTCATAAGCTTGATAGCGCTAAAGGGCTAAATGGCAGTGGCTTCCTGCTCCGATGGCACAATCGTCATGAGCGAATCCAGACCTAGGATTTCGAACACGTTGTGCACCTTCTCCTGCATGTTGAAAAACACCAGCCGTACGCCCGCGTCTTGGAAGCGCTGCAGGTGCGAGATGAACACGCCCAACCCGGCTGATGAAATGTAGTTCAGCCGCTGGCAATCAATCATCACCTTGCGGAAGTTCAGGATTTCGGGCTTGGTGAGCTCGTTGTCGAGCAACACGGAGGAGCTGGCGTCAAGCTCGCCGTCGAGGGCAAGCGTTAGGGTATCGTTGGCTGCGTTCTGTACAATTTTCATAGGATACGTCTACGCGGCACCTAGGCCATGGGTTGAGCGTTCTTGAACTTGATGACGAGCAGCGTCTGGTCGTCGAAGGGCGGCAAGCCGCGGCTAAACTGCTCCAGATCGGTGATGATGGCCTGCTTTAGTTCTTCGGCTTCGAGGTAGTGCGAGCGAGAGAGCAGTTCGCGTAAGCGGGCCTCGCCGTATTCTTCATCCTCGGCGTTGCGGGCTTCCACAATCCCGTCGGTGTACATCACCATCACGTCGCCGGGGTTGTAGTCGTAGTACATGTTCTTGATGCGCTTCTCGTAGGAGGCGTCGCGAATAATACCCAGGCCCAAGCCCTCCGTCTGGAAGTAAAAAGACTCCTCGGTGATGGCGTTGTAGTAGAGCGTGTGGCAGTGGCCCGCGCGGGCGAAAGCAAAGCCCCGCTCTTTGTAGTCGATGATGTAGAACGAAGCCGTGATAAACGAACTGCGCTCGAGGCAGTGGCTAAGGGCCTGGTTGGCCATGGCCATAAACTTGCTGGGCTGCAGCGGCTGGCCTTTTTCGGGGCGGTCGAGCAGCATCAGCGAGTGAAAGATGCCCTTCATCTGCGCCACGTGGAAGGCCGCCGTGGTGCCCTTGCCCGATACGTCGCCGATGATGATGGCAATGCGCGACGAGCTGAGCTGCAAGAAGTCGTAGAAGTCGCCGCCCACCTCGCGGGCCGGCAGGCTGTGCCAGCGAATCTCGAACCAGCTGTCGGCCGGCAAGGTTTTAGGAATCAGGCCTTCCTGCACCAAGCTGGCAATTTTCAGCTCCTCCTTTACGCGCTCGTTTTGCAACGAATGCTCCAGCAGGCGCAGGTTTTCGATGCTCAGCACCGTTTGGCTGGTGAAGATCTGGAGCAAACTCAGGTTTTCGCGGTCGAAGCCCTGGCGGAAACGCTTCAGCAGGTAGAGCGTGCCGTAGTGGTGCTTGCTCGAGCGCAGCGGCATCACAATAAGCGAACCGTACTCCAGACCTAGGGCCCGGAAACCAGCGCTGTGCGGCAAATCGTTGTTGAGGTACTCGATGTGGCCGATGTTGTAATCGGTCAGCAGCTGACAAATGCCTTGGCGGGTGGTGGCATCCACCTTGTGCTCCAGAAACGGATTTGCGCCCTCGGCAAACAAATCAAGCCAAGCGGCGTCGGCCTCCACGGTTTGCACCGCCGAGTCGAAAAGCAAATTGTAAACTTCGTGCTCGGTTTGGCCTTTCTGAATGAGCTGCGCGAGGCGCTGCATGCTCAAAATCTCCTCGCGCTTCTGCTCGAATACGCCGGCTGTGGGCAGGTTGAATAGCGTTACGAGCAAGCCCATAACGGCGTAAAAGCCCGCGAAAAAACTCGTCAGGAGCAGAAACGCGTGCTGGGCCAGTGGGCCGGCCAGTTCGGGGGCCAGCTGCAGGTACCTGAAATACACTAGGTACGTGGCCATCACGCCCAACACGGCAGCCTGCAGAAATACAACCTCCCACTTTTGGCGGCGGTTGAGGTAAGCTACCCATTGCTGGTGGGCGCTGAGGTACACGCCCAAGCCCGCCAAAATGGCCATGATGGGATAAACCGTCCAGTGCAGGTTTTGGCCTTGTACAAGCCTAAACAGCAGAGTGGCACCCAATAGCAGCTCAAACCATTCCCACTCGCGGCGGGTGCTGGGTTGCGCCCGGAAGAAAACCAAGGAACGCCACGCGTAGCACGTGCGCGCCAGGAAGTACACAAACAGCCCTAGGTTGATGGTGTACAGCGTATTTAGGAGCAGTGGGTTAGTCGCCATGCCTGCCGGCAACACCAGCCGCTCGGCCAGGTGCAGGCCGGCGGCGCCCGCCGCCAGCAGCCCCGGGCCCAGCAGCAATTGCCGAAGCAAGGGCACAAACTCGGCCCCGCGCAGCCGATCGGGGCGGGAGCGTTCGTACACAAACACCCCGGCCGCAAACGCCGCTTGCGTGAGCAGAATAAGCCAATCGGGTGGGGTGCCCCACTGCGATGCGGCTGGCGCGTAGGCCCGCAGCAACATGCAAACCAACAAAGCCAACCAGCTCAGAACCGCGAGGGGCAATGCAACCGGAATAAGCTTTTCGCGGAAAGCAACCATGCAAGTGAGGAGAGAAGAAAATCAAGTTGCCGGGCGATGCAAAGCCACCGCCAAACGGACGCCCAAGATACGAACGCCTTGCAAAACCCGGACAGTTGTTGCGCCGGCCAGGCCCAACAAGAAGCAGCCGCCGCCCTAGGTGGGCGGCGGCTGCCGCAGGGTATCAACCGCGAAACTACCTAGGAGGTTGTTAGCGCGAGCTGTAGTTGGGCGCTTCGCGGGTAATCTGCACGTCGTGGGGGTGCGACTCGCGCAGGCCCGCGCCGGTAATGCGCACCAGTTGGGCTTGCTGCAGCGTGGGCACATCGGCGGCGCCCACGTAGCCCATGCCGGCGCGCAGGCCGCCCACCAGTTGGTACAGCACTTCGGCCACACCGCCCTTAAACGGCACGCGGCCCACAATGCCCTCGGGCACGAGCTTTTTTACGTCGTCTTCGGCGTCCTGGAAGTAGCGGTCCTTCGAGCCTTCTTCCATGGCCTCTACCGAGCCCATGCCGCGGTAGGTTTTAAACTTGCGGCCTTCGTAGATGATGACCTCGCCGGGCGCTTCCTCGGTGCCGGCCAGCATCGAGCCAATCATGATAGAGGAGGCGCCGCCGGCCAGTGCTTTCACCGCATCGCCCGAAAACTTGATGCCGCCGTCGGCAATAACCGGTACGTCGGTGCCTTCGAGGCCGCGGACGGCTTCCATTACGGCCGAAAGCTGCGGCACGCCAATGCCGGCAATAATGCGCGTAGTGCAGATCGAGCCGGGGCCTACGCCCACTTTCACGGCATCGGCGCCGGCATCGGCCAGGGCTCGTGCGCCGGCGGCGGTGGCCACGTTGCCGGCAATCAGCTCGAGGTTTGGGAATTGCTCTTTCACGCGGCGCACCATATCCAGCACGCCTTTGGAGTGGCCGTGGGCCGTGTCGATGCTGATTACGTCGACGCCGGCGTCAACCAAGGCTTTCACGCGCTCCAGTGTATCGGGCGTTACGCCCACGGCGGCACCTACGCGCAGGCGGCCAAACTCGTCTTTGCAGGAGCGGGGGCGCGAGCGGCGCTTCCGGATGTCGCGGTAGGTGATGAGGCCCTGCAGACGCCCGTCGGCATCAACCACGGGTAGCTTCTCCACGCGGTTGTTCTGCAAAATGGTTTCGGCCTGTGTCAGGTCGGTGCCCACGGGGGTGGTAATGAGGCGCTCAGCCGGCGTCATGACGGCGGTTACCGAGCGCGTAAAATCCTTCTCGAAGCGCATATCGCGCGAGGTAAGGATGCCGCGCAAGCGCCGGTCGCCGTCGACAATTGGGATGCCACCAATCTTGTTGTCGCGCATCAGCTTTTGCGCATCGGCCAAGGTAGCCTGCTCGCTGAGCGTGAGCGGATCGAGCACCATGCCGCTTTCGGAGCGCTTTACGCGGCGCACCAGCTCGGCCTGCGCCCGAATGCTCATGTTTTTGTGCACGATGCCAATGCCGCCCTCCTGCGCCATGGCAATGGCCAAGTCGGCTTCGGTAACGGTGTCCATGGCGGCCGAGATGAACGGGATGTTCAGCTGAATGCGGCGGGTGAGGCGGGTACGGGTGTCGGCGTCGCGGGGCAATACCTCCGAGTAGGCAGGTAGCAGCAGTACGTCGTCGTAGGTCAGCGCCTCGAAGGCAATCTTGGCGGCAGGTTCGGCGGCCATAGCAAAAGGCTGGTTACGTGGTTGACTCCTTTTGCCAAGCAAAGCTACGGCGAATTCCGGATTCTCAAGCTTGCGCAACCCGGCTTCGCCAAAAGCTACTCCGAGGCGCCGCCCACGGCCGGGGCGGGCACGGGGGCGGGTGTGCCGGGGCGCAAATCGAGATTGAACACTACCGAGAGCTGCAGCGTGTGGTTGTGCTCGAACACGCGCCCGCTGCTTTGCTGCACCAATTGATTGAGGTAGCCACCCTCGATGGTAAGCAACTTGCTGGCCTGGTAGCCAACTCCGCCGTAGAGGCGGTTTTGGTCGAAGATGTTGTTGCGCACGTTGTTGCCGAACCCGATGAACAGTTCGTCGGAGGCCACCAAGTAGGGCATGCCAGGCTCCAGCCGGCGGCCCAGCAAGGGCAACAGCAGCCGGAGCTGGTAGCGGGCCCGGTTGGAGTAGGTGTAGTCCGAATCGTTGGGGCGCCGAATCCAGCGCTGCTCGAGGCGGTAGCGGTGCTGCGTTTGCACGCGGCCGTCGGTGTCGCGCAGCACTACTTGCTGGTAAAGGCGGTTTTCAGGCGAGCGGCCGGCGGCCGGAAAGTTGCCGTACGGAAAAGACTTTTGGTAAGCGTAGCCCGCGCTGAGCACCAGGTTTTTGGTTACGTGGTAATCGAGGGCAGCGCGCACGAGGTTTTGCTGCGGGTTGCGGCCAAAGCTGGCCCGCCGCACTTGCGCTTCAGTAGCCACGCCCCATCGCTCCGAAAGCCGCACGCTGCCGTTGTACACCAGCCACAAGTGCCGGTTGTTGTCGGCCACGCGGCCTTCGGGCGCCTGCGCCAGGGCGGGGTGCAATCCTACGCAACCAAGTAGCAAGCCGGCCAGCAAATTGGCGGCACAAAAACGAGTAAACACGGGTGGGCGGGGTGGTATGTTAAGAGAAGGTTATCAAATATCGTTTTATGTTACGGGAATGTTACGCCCTGCTGTGTTAAGTTTTTGCCGCCCCCCGGGCCAACGTGGTGGAGCGCAGCAGTCGGCGGGCTGCCATCGAGGTGGGGGTTGGGCTAGCCGAATTGCTGTTCAGCAGAAAAAAGTGTTTCTGCGTATGTAGCGAGCCGACCCACTTCTCCTAGCTTGCACTTGTGGAAAACTCCGAAAATGACATCGTGGTCAGCTCCTGGGAAGAGCTGCAGCACACCTTGTTTCGCGACACCTGGGATGGCCGCATCGGGCGGTTTCGGTCGCCGTTTGTGTACCGCGGGGTGCGCTCCACCAACTACAACCTCAGCACCAGCTTGCAGCGCCTAGGTGGCAACTACCACGAGCTGGAGCACCACCTGCTGCGCAACTTCCGCAAGTATGCCCACGATACCACCATTCCCGATAAGGCCTCGGTATGGGATTGGTTGGCCGTGGCACAGCACCACGGTTTGCCTACGCGCCTGCTCGACTGGACGTACTCGCCCTACGTGGCGCTGCACTTCGCCACCGACGACCTCGACTCGTACCACGAAGACGGAGTGATTTGGGGGCTGAACTACGTAAAGGCGGCCGAGTACATGCCTGCCCCGCTGCGCGAGGCGCTGTGGGCCGAGGGCTCCAACGTGTTCACGCCCGATTTGCTGGAGCCCGTGTGCCGCAACCTGCGCGAGCTGGCCGACATGCAGCCCGAAGAGCCCTTTTTGCTTTTTCTGGAGCCGCCTTCGCTCGACGCGCGCATTGTGCATCAGTACGCCTTGTTCGCCCTGATGTCGACGCCGCAAGCCTGCCTCGACAATTGGCTGGAGCACCACCCCGAACTGTGCTACAGGATTATTTTGCCGGCACGATTGAAGTGGGAAACCCGCGACAAGCTCGACCAAGCCAACATTACCGAACGCGTGCTTTTTCCGGGCCTAGGTGGCCTGAGTCGCTGGCTGCACCGGCATTACAGCCCCGCCGTTAGCCACGACCCGCGCACCAAAAAGCTGCCTGGCTACTAAGCTGCGCCAAGCAACTACTGCCCGTTGCTTTGCTCGAAGCGCTTTTTGGTGAGCTTGGTGGGCACAGCCGTAAGCGGGTCGTCGGGCCAGGGGTGCTTGGGGTAGCGGCCGCGCAGGTCTTTGCGCACCTCGAAGTAGCCCGACTGCCAGAAGCTGCGCAAATCGCGGGTAACCTGCACGGGGCGTTGGGCCGGCGAGAGCAGGTGCATGGTAAGCGGCACGCGTCCGTTGGCAATGCGCGGCGTATCGAGCAGGCCAAACACTTCTTGCAGCTTCACGGCTAGCACGGGCGCCGCTGGCTCGCTATAGTCGATGCGCACGTGCGAGCCGCTGGGGACCTCGAGGTGCGAAGGCGCCAGTCGATCGAGCTCTTGGCGCTGCGCCCAACCGTTGGGCAAGCGTTGGAGCAGCAGCTCTGCCACGTCGAGGCGGGCTACCTCACCTAGGCTGCGCAAACCAGCCAAATGCGGAGCCAGCCACTCGGCGGCGTCGGCCAGTAAGGCTTCGTCCGATACATCGGGCCACTCCTCAGGGAAGTGCAAGTGCAAAAAGGTCAGCCGCTCGCGCAGTTGCTGGGCTGCTTCCGTCCAGTTCAGGTTGCGTAGGTCGGCTGCCTTTAGTGCTTCGAACAACGCTGCGGCAATTGCCTCTGCATCGGGGTTGGGCTGGTTGGCTTCGCTGAGCACCAAGGCACCTAGGCGGCGCAAGCGGCGCGCTACCACGCGGCCGGTGGTGGCATCAAAGCGCACCTCGCTCTGCTCCTCAATTTGCTCGGCAAACAGCTCTTCCACTTCGGTCCGGCTTAGCGGGGCAGCCATGGCGGCGCGCGGCGCGGCGGCGGTGCCATCGAGGTAAGCGGCAGCGAAGAAGGTGTCGTCGGCAGCGAAAAACTCACTTGGCAAAGCCACGCGTTGGCCTGTAACCAGCCGCAGCCGCTCGCCGCCTTCGCGCTGACCCAGGCGGTCGGGGTAGGCGAGGGCAGCCAACAGGCCTGCGGTGTCGGGCTCGAGGTCGGCGGCTTTTACGCCGGCCCGGTTGCGCAAGGCCTGCGCGGCTTCGCGCACGCGGCGCACACCGCCGGCATCGGCTACGAGGCCGGGCAGCGGGGCACGGCCGGTTTGTAAGGCTTCGAGGCGTAGGCGCAAGTCGGGCGGGGCGGGTTGGCCATCGGTGGCGCGCAGCACGTCGCGTTCGGCCAGCAGGGCCGCCAGGGCACATGCCGTAGGGCCGTGGCCCAGCTCGCGGCCGCGCACTACCAGGTGCCCCAAGCGCGGCGGCAAACCTAGGCGGGCCAACTCGCGCCCGTGGGCGGTGGGCTGCCCCGCGGGGGTAAGGGCACCTAGGCGCACCAGCAACTCGCGGGCTTGCGCTAGGGCGGGGGCAGGCGGTACATCGAGCCATTGCAGGGCCGTTGCATCGGTGGCGCCCCACAAGGCCAGCTCAAGCGTAAGGCTGCTGAGGTCGGCCGTGAGAATTTCGGGTGCCAGATGCGCCGGCAGCTGGTCGTGGTCGGTTTCCGTCCAGAGGCGGTAGCAGATGCCGGGACCCAGGCGCCCGGCGCGGCCGCGGCGCTGGTCGGAGGCGGCCTGACTTACGGGCACGGTTTCGAGCGTGGTGAGGCCCGTACGCGGAATAAACCGGGGTACGCGCGCATAACCAGCATCAACCACTACGCGCACCCCCTCAATGGTGAGGCTGGTTTCGGCAATGCTGGTAGCCAGCACCACTTTGCGGCGGCCCACGGGCGCGGGGCGCAGAGCGGCGTCCTGCTTATCGAGCGGCAGCTCGCCGTGCAGCACGTGCAAGTCTACCTCGGCCGGCAAGGCCGGCTCCAGCCGTTCGCTTACACGGCGTTGGTCGGCGAGGCCCGGCAAGAACACCAGCACGTCGCCCTCGTGCTCGGCCAAGGCCTGGCGCACGGTGGCAGGTGTAAGCTCGGCCATGCGCTCGGCGGGGCGGTTGGGCAACCCGGCGGCGCGGCGCGGGCTTAGGTAGTGTGTGGCCACGGGGTGCATGCGGCCTTCGCTGCTAACCACGGGCGCCTGCAACCACGTGCCGAGTCGGGCCGCATCGAGCGTAGCCGACATCACGAGCAGGCGCAAATCGGGGCGCAAAACGCTTTGGGCGTCGAGCGTAAGCGCCAGCCCTAGGTCGGCCTGTAGGCTGCGCTCGTGAAATTCGTCGAAGAGCACGGCAGCAATGCCTTCCAGCGCCGGGTCGTCTTGCACCAAGCGCGTCAGAATGCCCTCGGTTACAACCTCAATGCGCGTTTGGGCCGATACTTTGTTTTCGAGGCGCACGCGGTATCCCACGGTTTGGCCCACCGGCTCGCCCAGCAGCTGCGCCATGCGCGTTGCGGCTGCCCGGGCGGCTAAGCGCCGTGGCTCCAGCATCAGAATCTTTCCCTCCTGCCGCCAATCAGCCTCCAGCAAAGCCAGCGGTACCAAGGTAGTTTTGCCGGCGCCGGGTGGCGCTTGCAATACTACGCGGTTGTGGGCTTGCAGCGCAGCCGTAAGCTCGGGCAGCGCCGCCTGAATGGGCAAATTGGGGAGGAGCACTGGGGTACGGGAGAAGGGTAAACTGTAGCGCTGAGTGGCACTCGGCGCGGCCGCCGCAGGTGGCCATGCGGGGCTGCGCGGTTACGGGCTCATGGGGCGCGGTCGGTGGTGCTGATTAGGCCATATACGGTGCGTTGCCGCACTGGCGCGTGCCGCGCCAGCGCCGAGTGGCACTCAGCGCTACACGTTTAATACACCGGTACCGACGGATCGACCCGGAGCGACCACGCGTGAATGCCGCCGCGCAGGTTGAGCAAATTGGTGAGCCCGTGGCGGTGCTGCAGGTAGGCCAGGGCTTGCATGGAGCGCACGCCGTGGTGGCAAATCAGCACCACTGGCTCGTCGGCTTCAATCTCGTCGGCGCGGCGGGCTAAATCGCCCAGCGGAATAAGCGTGCTGCCCTCGATGCGGCAGTAGGCGTACTCCTCGGGTTGGCGCACATCTACCAAGTGCAGGGTTTCGCCGGCGGCCATTCGGTCGCGCAGCTGTTCGGGCGTGAGTTCGGGTAACGACATGGTAATAATTGCGGCCGTGGGCACCGAAACCCCTGGCTGCTTGTACAAAAGTAGCCTACACTACGTAGTTTTGGCCTCTGCCCGGCTGTGGGCACCTGTTAATCGGTTTCATCTGCTCGGTTTATTGCTCCTAGGTTTTGTCGTGGTTTGAACTCTGGACGGCCGTAGCTGGCACCAACCCCATCGAGTGGGTGGCCTTTGCCACGGGCCTTGCCTGCGTGGCGCTGGCAGCAATTGGTACCATCTGGAACTTCCCGGTAGCTATTGTTAGCTGCGCGTTCTACGTAGTGGTGTTTCATCGGGCGCAGCTGTACTCCGACCGCAACCTGCAGTTCGTGTTCATTGCCATGAGCCTGTACGGGTGGTACGAATGGCTGCGCGGCGGCAAAAACCACTCGGCCTTGGTAGTTACCCATACGCCTTTGGGCGAGTGGCCGTGGCTAGCACTGGCTGCGGCAGCCTACACCGGCGGCTTCGGGTACTACTTGCACCAGCACACCGATGCCTCGTTTCCGTACCTCGACAGCTTTACCACGGCCATTAGCTTGGTTGCGCAATACTTGCTTACGCGCAAGCGCCTCGAAAACTGGCTGCTCTGGATTGGGGTTGACCTGATATACGTGCCGATGTACTGGGCCAAAAGCCTGCATGCTACCAGCGGCCTTTACGTGCTGTACCTAGGGCTGGCCGCCTACGGCTACTGGGAGTGGCGCCGCCTCATGCGCCAAGCCTCGCTTGCCGAACTGCAACCCGCTAACCCTGCCACCCGCTAATGCTTCGCGTCGCGCTAACCGGACCCGAATCGACGGGCAAAACTACCCTTAGCCAAAAGCTAGCCGAGCATTACCACACCGCGTGGGTTCCCGAGTACGCCCGCGAGTACCTCGAAACGCGGCAGCTGGGCCTAGGCTATACACTAACTGACCTCGAGGAAATTGCCCGCGGCCAACTTGCCGCCGAGGATGCGGCCGTGGCTGCCGCCGAGCGCTGCCGCCGCCCCGTGGTGTTTTGCGATACCGAGCTGCTCGTGATAAAAGTGTGGGCCGAGCACGCCTTCGGCCACTGCCCCGATTGGATTCTGGAGGAAATCGAGCACCGCAGCTACGACCTCATTCTGTTACTGGGCATCGATTTGCCTTGGGAGCCCGACCCCTTGCGCGAGCACCCGCACCTGCGCCAGTATTTCTACGATCTGTACCGCAGCGAGCTGACGGAGCGCCTCTCCAACTTTGCCGAAATCGGCGGCACCTTCGAGCGCCGCGTCGATCAATCGTGTTTCTTGATTGACGAGCTGTTGCGCAGCCACGGGTACGTACCCGCTGCGCAAGCTCCCACCGACGACCTTTAACCTAACCTGCCCGCTATGAACGCCTACTTCCTCGAAAACAGCCGCTGCCGCGTCACAATCAACGAGCACGGCGCCGAGCTCAGCAGCTTTGTGCGCCACGACCTAGGCGGGCTGGAGTACGTGTGGCAGGCCGATGCCGCCGTGTGGGCCCGCCACGCGCCGGTGCTGTTTCCGATAGTGGGCCGCTTGCCCGAGGACACTTATTACCACCTAGGGCAAGCCTATAAACTGCCGCAGCACGGTTTCGCCCGCGACCGTGTTTTCGCGCTAGTGGAGCAGTCGGCTACGGCCGTACGCCTGCGCCTCCTCGACGACGAGCAGAGCCGCCAGCAATACCCTTTTGCTTTTGAGTTGACCATCGGCTACCGCCTGCACGAAACTACCCTGCACGTGAGCTGGGAGGTGCGCAACCCCGCCACCACCGAGGAGTTGCTGTTCAGCA
This sequence comes from Hymenobacter oligotrophus, assembly GCF_003574965.1. Lineage (NCBI taxonomy): Bacteria > Pseudomonadati > Bacteroidota > Cytophagia > Cytophagales > Hymenobacteraceae > Hymenobacter > Hymenobacter oligotrophus. The sequence goes on from NZ_CP032317.1 coordinate 3,876,492, forward strand.
TTGGCGCGCACCCAGCCTTCCGCTGCCCGTTGCAACCCGATGGCGGCGAGGCGTTCGAGGATTACGTTTTTCGCTTCGATCATGCGGTGCAGCTCGAGCGGCATTTGCTGCAAGGCGGCCTGCTGAACGGCGAAACCGAAACCGTGCTCGACAGCGGCACCGAGTTGCCGCTTACCTACGAGCTGTTCAGCCAAGATGCGCTGGTGCTCAAGCACTACGATTTCACGCGCGTGGCCCTGGCCAGCCGCCGCTCCGAGCGCGCCGTGCAGATGCAGTTCGATGGCTTTCCGTACCTAGGGCTCTGGACCAAGGCCCCCGGCGCGCCGTTTGTGTGCATCGAGCCGTGGCACGGCATTGCCAGCTCAGTAGGTTCGCCTACCGAGCTGCGCGACAAAGAAGGCATCCTCACGCTGGCCCCGGGCGCGGTATTCAAGGCCAGCTACACCATCGAGGTGCAGTAGCATGGCGGCCGATATCCGCCGCATTAGCGCTGCCGATACCTATCCGCTGCGGCACCTAGTGCTCTGGCCCGATAAGCCGCTGGCCTACGTGCACGTGCCCGACGATGCCGCGGGGCATCATTTCGGCGCTTACTACGATGGCAAGCTGGTAAGCGTAGTGTCGTTGTTTGTGCAGGGCCCGGAGGCGCGCTTCCGCAAGTTTGCTACCCACCCCGATTGGCAGCGGCAGGGCATGGGCTCGGCGTTGCTGCGACACCTTATGGCCGAGGCAGCGCGCCTAGGTGCCAGCGAGCTGTGGTGCGATGCCCGGCAAGAGGCAACCGGGTTCTACCAAAAGTTTGGGTTTGTAACCGAGGGCAGCACGTTCAGCAAGGGCACAGTAGCCTACGTGCGCATGCGCTGCGCGCTGCCGCCGCCTGTGGCCTAGGTGCTCCCCTAGAGCAACACCGGCTTGTGGGGCCGCACGGGGCGGTGCGGGCGCCGGTTGTAGTCGGGCTCCCAATCGTTGATGGGCCGCGAAATGCCGGGCGGCAAGTCGAGGTCGGGTAGGCCGTCGTCGAGCGGTTCGCCGCCCTCGTCGTCGTTGTCGGCCGAAGGCGGGCGGGTAGCGGTGCGGCGCGGCATCACCATAAAATAGGCCAACAGGGTGAGGACCACGAGCGTGTATACGAGGCTGATCATGGCGGTATTCGGGCTGGTTGTGGGCGGGCCGTTGCAGGCCTGTTGCAGAAGAAGGTAACGGCACAAAGCCCGGCGTGGTTTTGCTCGGGCACAGCTTTTTTCAGCGGCGCGGGGCCAGGAGTAATACACTTAACTGTAAGCGGTTAAGTCGGGTTTTTGCTTGTTTAATCGAACCCGCTCAGCACGGCCCCGCAAGCCCAAAAAACTTGCCTCGGCGGGCACCGCTAGCCGCGGGCTGCCACGCGGCTAGCGGTGCCCGCGCACCTAGGGCGCCAGCCTTGCTGGCGGTGTGCTTGGCCGTTGCATTGCGTTGCTAGCGGCAAGCTTTTACCTTTGCCCCGCGTTTAGGGGTGCCAGGCCGTTGCGAGCTTGGCTGAGATGATACCCATTGAACCTGATCCGGCTAATACCGGCGAAGGGAACAAACGGTCCGCGAACGGTAACACCATGGCTCCGACCCCTGGGGCTTGGTCTCGTTCCACTTTTTCTTACCACTTACCTTGTTTACGTCTCGGATTTGGCCGGGGGCAGCGCTGCTAGCGTGGCTGCCCGTTGGCATGGCATGGGCGCAGGCGCCCGTGTCGGGCACCCTCACCGATGCCCGCAACGGGCAGGCGCTGTCCGGTGCCACTGTTTTGCTCGACGGTACCGCCCTAGGTACCACCGATGCCAATGGCAACTTTAGCCTACCAGCCGTAGGCGCTGGGGTGCACGAGCTGCGCATCACCTTTGTGGGCTACCAGCCGCTGGTGCGTCGTATTGCCGGCCAGCCCACCCCGCAGCAGCTCAGCGCCGCGCTGCAACCCGAAGCGGTGCTTACCGGCGAGGCCGTGGTAACGGCCACCCGCGCCAACGAGCGCACGGCCACTGCTTACACCAACGTAAGCCGGCAGGAGCTGCAGCAGCGCAATTTTGGGCAGGACATACCGTACCTGCTTGACCAAACGCCCTCGGTGGTGGTTACCTCCGATGCCGGCGCCGGCGTGGGCTACACCGATATCCGCATCCGGGGCACCAGCAACACGGGCATTAACATGACCATCAACGGCGTGCCGCTGAACGACCCGGAGTCGCACGGCTCGTTCTTGGTGAATCTGCCCGATCTGGCTTCGTCGATCAGCTCGTTGCAGGTGCAGCGCGGCGTGGGCACCAGCCAGAACGGCAGCGCGGCTTTCGGGGCCAGCATCAACATCAGCACCCTTGATAACCGCCGCGAAGCCTACGCCGAAACGCAGAACAGCTTCGGCTCTTTTAATACCTGGAAAAACAACGTGCAGTTCGGCACGGGGCTGATTGCGGGCAAGTTCACCTTCGACGGACGCCTCTCGCGCATCGCCACCGACGGTTACATGAACCGCGCCACGTCGGACCTGAAGTCGTACTATTTCGCGGCCGGGTATCAGCAGAAAAACACCCTGCTGAAGTTCATTACCTTCTCGGGTCGTGAGAAAACCTACCAGGCTTGGAACGGCGTACCCGAGCCCGCTCTTACCGGCGACCGGGCGCTTTTGCAAACCTACCTCGACAACGGCGAGCTATCGGAGGCCGATGCGGCCCGCGTGGTGCAGGAAGGCCGCCGCTACAGCTACTACACCTACGACAACCAAACCGACAATTACCAGCAGAACCACTACCAGCTGCACCTCTCGCAAGGGCTGGGGCCTGATTGGAACCTAGGGGCCGCCCTGCACCTGACCCGCGGCTTTGGCTATTACGAAAGCTACCGCACGGGCCGGCGCCTTTCGGCGTACAACCTGCCCAACGTGGTGCTCGGCGACACCACCATCCGGCGCACCAACCTAATCGACCAAAAGTGGCTCGATAACTACTTCTACGGCGGCACGTTCGCGCTCAACTACCAGCCCGCCGACAACGACCGGCTGCAGGCTACCGTGGGCGGCGGTTGGAACCACTTCGACAACGACCACTACGGCGAGGTGATTTGGGCGCAGTTTGCCTCCACGGGCAACATGCGCCACCGGTATTACTTCAACACCGCCGATAAAACCGATTACAACGCCTACGCCCGCGCTACCTGGCAGCTATTGCCGCGCCTAGGTGTGTACGGCGACGTGCAGGTGCGCCACATCGATTACCGCATCAGGGGCGTGGAGGACGACCAGAACGACGTGACCACCCAAGCCCGCTACACGTTCTTCAACCCCAAAGCCGGCGCCACCTTCAACCTCGGCGAAGGTCAGCAGCTGTACGCCAGCTACGCCGTGGGCCAGCGCGAGCCCGTACGCTCCGACTTTACCGACCGCCCCGCCGGCGACACCAGCGCCAAGCCCGAGCGCCTCGGCGACCTGGAGGCCGGCTACCGCGTGTCGTTGCCCAATACCGATTGGCTGGGCCGCAACACGGCCGTGCGCTTCGAGGCCAACTACTTTTACATGAACTACTGCAACCAGCTGGTAGCCACCGGCCAGCTGAACGACGTGGGCACGCCCTTGCGCACCAACGTGGCCAGCAGCTACCGCACCGGCGTGGAGCTAACGGGCTTTGCCTCCCTCAACAACAAGCTCAGCCTGAGCAGCACGCTTACGCTAAGCCGCAACCGCATCCGCAACTTTCAGGAGGTGAGCTACGATGCCGACTTTAACCGGGTAGTAGGGGAGCGGCGTACCTCCACCATTTCGTACTCGCCGGCGGCCGTGTCGGCCCACATCCTGGAGGGGCAGCCGCTGCCGGGCTTGCGCGTGGCGCTGCTCTACAAAACCGTGAGCCGCCAGTACCTCGACAACTCTGAAAACCGCCGCCGCAGCCTCGATGCATACCAGGTAATGGATTTGCGCGTGCGCTACAGCATTCGGCCCACGTTTGCGAAGGAAATCGAGCTGGGCCTGCTGGTCAGCAACCTGCTGAACCGCCGCTACGAGGCCAATGGCTACACCTACACGTACGTAGGCGCCAGCGGCCGCCCCGAAACCTTTAACTGGTACTTCCCGCAGGCCACGCGCAATTTTCTGGCTTCGGTGGGCGTCAAGTTCTAACCACCCTTTTCTGAGCTACGAAAACGAACAACCCGGCGTGGCGAGTAGCCGCGCCGGGTTTTTTGCCGATTCCCGGAACGGTAGGCCCGATAAGGCCTGTTTGGCCCTGCTGAATACGCCGTTGCCTTTTCCAACGCATAGGGATTAACTATATTTGTAGCTCCCGCTTTCTATCGTGCTGTTTTTCACCGCCATATTGCCTCGCCTTCGCTTTAGCCTGCTAGCGGCCACGTTGCTGCTGGTTGTGGGGCTGAACAACCAGGCCGTGGCCACCTTCCGGGTGCCGATGAAAGCCGCGGCTACCCGCGTAACCGGGTCGCCCAAAGGCACGGTGGTGAAGCAGAAGGTAACCCTGGAGGCTACCGCGCAGCTTGGCCCCTGGCTGCTGCCCGTAGCCGAGGCTTGGGAACCTGCCATTCCAGTTCAGCACCTCCGCATTGCCACCCAGCGGGCCGCTGCCCCCGCCGTACGGCCCTGCGCCGTGCCCGATTGGTTTCGCACGCGCTTGCTCGTAGTGGCGTTGTCGCCGCACGCGCCCTAGGTAGCCGGCGTGCCGACTCGCTCAGGCAGCTACGGTTGCCACTCGTGGTCGAGCCCATCGAAAGCAAGCCCGCCTGTGGGCTTGCGCAAGTCATACGCCGGGCCCTAGGTCCGCGACCCTGCCCCGCCGGCCTGCACCTAGGGCGGCGCTGCGGTAGCCTCACAACAGCAATTCATTTTACCCTTTTTCAATGCGTAATAAAGGTTTAGTCATTACGCTGACGCTTATCGTGTCGGCGTTGTGCGTTTACTTCCTCTACTTCACGTTCGTGTCGAGGCGCGTGCAGGACGATGCCGTCCGCTACGCCTCGCGCAACGGTGTGGTCGATCAGGCCAAGCGCCAGCGTTACCTCGACTCGGTGTGGCGCGCCCCGGTAACCAACGTACTTGGTGCCGAATACACGTACCGCGACGTGCGCGCTTCGGAGCTGGGCCTCGGCCTCGACCTGAAGGGTGGCATGCACGTAACCCTGGAAGTATCGCCGGTGGAGATTGTGCGCGCCATGGCGGGCAACTCCAAAGACCCCAAGTTCAACGAAGCCCTGCGCCGTGCTCAGGAGCTGCGAAAGCAAAACCCGAGCACTTCGTTCACGGCACTGTTCGCGCAGTCGTTCCGCGAGGTGGCGCCCGGCGACCGGCTGGCCCGCATTTTCGCCAACACCACCAACCGCAGCCGCGGCCTCGACGCCAGCTCGGCGGATGATAAAGTGCTGCGCGTAATCGACGCCGAAGTGGAAGAGGCCATTGAGCGAGCCTTCCGCATCCTGCGTACCCGCGTCGATAAGTTCGGCGTAAACCAGCCCAACATTCAGCGCGTGAAGGGCACCGGCCGCATTCAGATTGAATTGCCCGGTGTGGATAACCCCGACCGCGTACGCAAACTGCTCCAGGGCCAAGCCAAGCTCGAGTTCTGGGAAGTGTGGCGCCAAGACGAGTTCCTGCCCTACCTGCAGCAGCTCGACGAAGTGCTGAAGGCCAAGGAAGCCCTAGGTGGCAAAGCCGCCACTACGGCCGCGGCAACCCCGGCTGCCAACGATACGGCTGCCACGGCCGCCGCTGCAACGCCCGCCGACACCACCTCGCTGGCCAGCCAGCTGGCCAAGAAGAAGCCCGCCGGCGCTACCGCCGACTCGGCCCAAACGGCGCAGCAAGCCGGTTCGGGTTTGGCTAAGCTCTTCACCATGCCCGGTGCGCTGGGTGCCAACATCCGCGACACGGCCCGCGTGAATGCCGTGCTTCGCTCGCCCGAAGTACGCGCCGTAATGCCCCCGAACCTCGCGTTCCTGTGGGATGTGAAGCCCACCGTTATCGAAGGCCAGGAGTACCTGCAGCTCAACGCCATCCGCAAATCGGTTGAGGCTACCGCGCCCCTAGGTGGCGAGGTGGTATCGGATGCCCGCCAGGACTACGACCAGGGCGGCCGCCCCGAGGTATCGATGCAGATGAACCCGAACGGTGCCAAAAAGTGGCAGCGCCTCACGGCTGCCAACATCGGCCGCCAGGTAGCCATCGTGCTCGACGATTACGTGTACTCGGCGCCGGTGGTGCAGTCGGAAATTGCCGGCGGCAACTCGAGCATCTCGGGCAACTTCACCATCGAAGAAGCCCAGGACTTGGCCAACGTACTGAAGGCCGGTAAACTGCCCGCCCCCACGCGCATCGTGGAAGAAGCCGTAGTAGGTCCGTCGCTGGGCCAAGAGGCTATCAACCAGGGCTTGTACTCGTCGCTGGCGGGTCTGGTGATTATCATGCTGTTCATGGCCGTGTACTACGGCCGCGCCGGTTTGGTAGCCGATGCCGCGCTGCTCTTCAACATGTTCCTGATTCTGGGCGTACTGGCCCAATTCAGCACGGCCCTTACGCTGCCCGGCATTGCCGGTATGGTGCTCGTAATCGGTACTTCGGTCGACGCCAACGTACTGATCTTCGAACGCATCCGCGAAGAACTCAACCACGGCCTGCAGGTGAAGGATGCCATCAACAAAGGCTACTCGCGTGCTTTCTCGGCCATCTTCGACTCGAACGTTACCACGCTGATTATTGCCGTTATCCTGGGCTTCTTCGGCACGGGTCCGGTTCAAAACTTTGCCGTAACGCTGGGTATTGGCGTGTTCACCTCGTTCCTGTCGGCCGTGTTCGTGTCGCGCCTCATCATCGAGTGGCTCACTAAGGGCAAGGAAAGCACTGCCATCACGTTCTCCACGTTCCTGTCGCGCAAGCTGTTCCAAGGCGTTAATTTCGACATCGTAGGCAAGCGCAAAATCGCCTACTTGGCTTCCACGGTGTACATCATCATCGGCTTTGTACTGATGGCCGTGCAAGGCGGCCCCAACCTCGGGGTTGACTTCCGCGGCGGCCGTGCTTACATCGTTGATTTTGGCAAGGTAGAACCCGCCGACAAAGTGCGCTCGGCCCTGCTCGACGACTTTCAGAACGCCGGCACCGAGGTGAAAACTTACGGTGCGGCCAACCGCCTGCGCATCACCACCGGCTACTTGGCCGAAGACGAATCGGCGGAAGCCGACAACAAGGTGCAGCAAGCGTTGCTGAACGGCTTGAAGGAATTTGGTGCCGACAACCCGCAAATCCGCAGCACCTCGAAAGTGGGCGCTACCATTGCCGACGACATCAAGAAAACCTCGGTATTGAGCCTGGGCCTCACGCTGTTGGCCATCTTCGTGTACGTACTGTTCCGCTTCGAAAAGTGGCAGTACTCGATGGCGGCAGTAGTGGCCTTGTTCCACGACGCGCTGTTCGTAATTGCTACCTACCCCATTGCGCGGGCCCTAGGTGTGAACTACGAAATGGATCAGGTGTTCGTGGCGGCCGTGCTTACGGTGCTGGGCTACTCCATGAACGACACCGTGGTTATCTACGACCGTATCCGCGAGTACCTGCACGAGAACCCCAAGCTGACGTTTGCCCAAGTGGTGAACCCCGCGCTGAACAGCACGTTCTCGCGCACGATGATTACGGCCACCACCGTACTGCTGGTAGTAGTGGTGCTGTACATCTTCGGCGGCGAAACGCTGCGTTCGTTCTCCTTCGCCATGATTGTGGGTATGATCATCGGTACGTACTCGTCGCTGTTCATCGCCGCGCCGCTGATCCTCGACACCTACGGCCGCAAGGAGAAAGACCGACTGAGCGAAGGCTCGGAAACAGGTGCTCCGAAGCTTTCGACGGCTGTGCAGTAATCCTACGGCTAAGCCTAATGCAACAAAGCCCGACCTGTGCAGGTCGGGCTTTGTTTTTTGTGGGCGGGGGTTTCTGATTTGCTCGCTAGCCTAGGTCGTCGTTGGCTCGGGCAAGTTGAGACATCTCGCGTGCTGATGCCGGATAGTGTAACACTCACCCCCTCTTTGGGAGAGGGGGCCGGGGGTGAGGTCCCAACGTGATAAGGTCCTTCGGCTGGCGCCTCAGGATGACAGTAGAGGGAGCAAGCAGCAGCAAATCGTACTACGGCCACTGGATGGAAAACAGAACGGCCCGGAGCATCTGCCCCGGGCCGTTTTGTTTTCCATCCAGTCAGCCGAAGCAGTAGGTTTTAGAAGCCGCCGGTTACGCCTTCGGCTACTACTTCTTTCACCTCGGGCACCATGCGCTTCAGAAGGTTCTCGATGCCCGATTTCAGGGTAACGGTAGCCGAGGGGCAGCCCGAGCACGAGCCTTGCAGGTTCACCGTCACGATGCCGTCGTTGTAGCTCTTGAAGGTGATGTTGCCACCGTCTTGCTCCACGGCGGGGCGCACGTAGTTATCGAGCAGGTCGATGATTTTTTGGGACGTAGCCTGGTCTTCGGCCGAGCCCTCGGCGCCGGCAGCCACTTGGGCCGCGCGCTGCTCTTCGGCCGGGTCGACGGTGAAAATGGGGCCACCGGCCTCCACGTAGGACTTCAGGAAGGTGCGCAGTTCCGGAATCAGCTGCGTCCAGGTGTGCTCGGTGGTTTTGGTTACGGTTACGAAATTAGCAGCGATGAACACGCGGCCCACGTAATCGAACTTAAACAACTCCTGGGCCAGCGGCGAGTAGGCCGCGGCTTCGGCATCGGGGTAGTCAACGCTCACACCCTCGCGCACAAGCTGCGAGTTGAGCACAAATTTCATCGACTCGGGGTTGGGCGAGGCTTCGGCGTAAATCGACACCGAGCCGGCGGGGGCAGTAGTATTCATGGTGATACAGTGCTTCTTGGTACGAGGGGAAGGCCGCGCAGTAGCGCTTATGGTGTATAACCGCAACGAGCTGCCTACGGTTGCAAAAGTAGAGGTTTACCGGCAGTTGCCGATGCCCGGTAACCGCACCGGTACCTAGGGGCTACACGCGGCTGGCGCGGGCGCGCAACAGCATGTCGGCCAGCACCAACGCTGTCATGGCATCCACAATGGGCACGGCGCGGGGCAACACGCACGGGTCGTGGCGGCCGCGGCCGGCCAGCTCAACGGCCTCGCCTTGGTTGTTGATGGTTTGTTGCGGCTGCAGAATGGTGGCCACCGGCTTAAACGCCACCCGGAAGTAGATATCCTGCCCGTTGCTGATGCCGCCCTGGATGCCGCCCGAGTGGTTGGTGCGGGTGCGCACCCGCCCGGCTTCGTCGGTATAAAAGGCGTCGTTATGCTCCGAGCCAAACAATAACGTACCCGCAAAGCCCGAGCCGTACTCGAAGGCCTTTACGGCGTTGATGCTCAGCATGGCTTTGCCCAGCTCGGCGTGCAGCTTATCGAACACCGGTTCGCCCAAGCCAGCCGGCACGCCCGTGGCCACGCCCGTAACGATACCGCCCACAGTGTCGTGCCGGTCGCGGGTTTGGCGGATAAGCTCGGCCATGCGCTCGGCGGTTTCGGGGTGGGGGCAGCGCACCAGGTTCGAGTCGATCAGCCCTAGGTCGAGCTGCTCGTAGCCAACCGGCACAGCCACGGCACCTACCTGCGATACGTAGCTGCGTACCCGAATGCCGTGGTGCTGCAGCAGCTGCATGGCCACGGCGCCGGCCGCCACGCGGGCTGCCGTTTCGCGCGCCGACGAGCGGCCGCCGCCGCGGTAGTCGCGGTGGCCGTACTTCTGATCGTAGGTATAATCGGCGTGCGAAGGCCGGTAGGCGTTCTGAATGTGCGAGTAATCGTGGCTGCGCTGGTCGGCGTTGCGGATAAACAAGCCAATGGGCGTGCCGGTGGTTTGCCCCTCAAACAAGCCCGACAGCACCTCCACTTGGTCGGCCTCGGAGCGCGGCGTCGTCAGCTCCGATTGGCCGGGCCGCCGCCGGTCCAGCGCTGCCTGAATGTCGGCAACGTTTACCGCCAGCCCCGCCGGACAGCCATCGATTACCACCCCGATGCCGGGGCCGTGCGATTCGCCGAAGGTGCTGATGCGGAACAGGGTGCCAAAAGAGTTGCTCATAGCCCGCAAAGGTAGTGCAGGCCGTGGCTCTGCCGCGCCGCTGCAGACGTGGGCACCTAGGGCGCCCCCGTCAGATAATCAGGCGCACGCCGCCCAGCTCCGAAATCTGGTACGGAAAACGGTCGCCGGGCGAGCCGATGAACATGAAGTTTTTGGGAATGCCCCATTCCGCCGACAGCTCGTCGATTAGCTGCGGGCCGAAGTGGCCTTGCCGGATTACAAAGTCAACCACGATTTCGGTGTACGCGCGGTCGAGCACCCGCACGTCGTTCAGCAGCTGCTGCGATACTTGCTCGTCTCCCTCCACCAACGTCACGATTTTAAGCCGGTTGGTGAATTCGTTTTCCACCACGTAAATCATCACCTTGTTGAGGTTCGAAACATTATCGCCCTTCGTGAAAAACACAAACTCCTGCTGGTTGAGCGCGTGCAGCATCTGGCGGATGCGCTGCGGCTTGAGGCCCAAAAACGTGCCGTGCTTTTTGGAGTAGTTGCGTACGGCGTGCAGCACGAGCTTGAGAATAGCCACCCGCTCCAGCATAATCACCACCAGCACCATAGTGGGGATGAAGTACTGCAGAAACACTACCAAATACTCGGGGTGCAGCTTTACGTTGCCGTACAGGCCCAGCAGCACGCCCATCAAGGCCAGCGTAACGGTAAGCACCGAGGCGTACACGGGGCGGGGCAGCCGCGCCCGTTTGTTTTTAAGCAGGAAGTTGCCAATGGCGAAAAAGGCCATTACCGCCAGAAACGAAATGGTGTACACGCCGGCCAGCGGGCCTAGTTCTCCGCGCGTAATCAGCAAAATGCTGACGCACAGCAGAAAAAAGGCAATCAGAATGATGTAGTTGCTGCCGCGGCGGTTTTCCTTTAAAAATGACTGCGGCCAGATACGGTCCAGGGCCATGCGCTTCATGAGCCCCCCTACGCCCACAAACGAGGTAAGCACGGCCCCGCTGAGCACAGCTACGGCATCGATGGAAATTAGGGCGGCAAGCCATTTGCCACCGGCTACCTGCCCTAGGTGCGCCAGGATGGTGGCGGTATGCTCGCCTACTTGCACCAGCGGCAGCACGGCCACGAGCAAAAAGGCCAGCAGCGGGTTAAAAAAGCTCACCACCACCCACATGTTGCGCAACGTTTTTTGGAACACGCCGGGCGCCTGCTCTTCCACAAAGTTGGCCGAGCTTTCGAAGCCCGAAATACCCAGCATGGCTGCGCTGAAGCCGTAGAACAGGGCCGTTGCGATGCCGCCCTTTACCGGCGCCTGAAAGTTGAGCGAGAGCGTGTCGGTGCCGTGCGTGGCCACGTACCAGATGGCCACCCCGCACAGCAACGTGAGCGAGGCCAAGTGTACCAGAAAAATGACCACGGCTACCTTGGCCGACTCCGACATGCCCAGCAGCGTGAGCACCAGAAACAAGCCCAGCAAGCCCATGGTGGCCGGCAGCACCGGCAGCCCGTGCCACAGCGTGTGCAGGTAGTGCATGGCCTCGGAGGCCGAAATTACCGCCGTGGCCATGTACGACAGGATCGTAAGGGCCGCGGCCAAGGCTGCGTTGTTTTTGCTGGTGGTATTTAGCAGCACGTTGTAGGCGCCGCCGTTCAGGGGCAGCGCGCCCACCACTTCGCCGTAAATTTTGCGGAACAAAAACAGTACCGCGCCCACAATCAGCAGCGCCAGCCAGGCGTATTGCCCGGCGTAGGTAATGGCTAGGCCCGATACGTACAGGCACGACGAGGAAATGTCGTTTCCGCAAATGGCGGTGGCCTCGAGTTCGGTGAGTTTTTTGTGGCTCATGGTTGATAACGTTGCGGCAACCCGCAGGCCTGCCTGGGCATGCGGCGGGTAAGATTACGTGCCGTACGCAAAACCGGCCCGCCAAGATCAACAAACCCTAGGTGCCGCTTGGCGGAACTGCCGCCGGGGCCAGCTGTTGTAGCTACGGGGCAAGCCGCGCAAGGCCAAGCCGTTGGGCACACCCCGAAATCTTTATCTTTGAGCTTCCCACCCAATCCGTTTTCGCATATGTCCTCCCAAGCCGACGTACTCTCCCCGAAAGCGCAGGTACAGCAAAACAAAGGCTCCCTGAACGCCGCCGGTTTCACCGATTACTACGACATCGACGGGCTGCTCACCGACGAGCACAAGCTCATCCGCCAAACCATCCGCGACTTCGTGAAGCGCGAGATTTCGCCCAACATCGAGAAGTGGGCGCAGGACGGGCACTTCCCCTCCGAAATCGTGCGCAAGTTTGGCGAGGTAGGCGCGTTCGGCCCCACCGTTCCCACGGAGTACGGCGGCGGCGGCCTCGACTACATCAGCTACGGCCTGATTATGCAGGAAATTGAGCGCGGCGACTCGGGCATGCGCTCCACCGCCTCGGTGCAAGGCTCGCTGGTGATGTTTCCCATTTACCAGTACGGCTCCGAGGAGCAGCGCCGCAAGTACCTGCCCAAGCTGGCCTCGGGCGAGTGGCTGGGCTGCTTCGGCCTGACGGAACCCGACCACGGCTCGAACCCCGGTGGCATGACCACCAACATCAAGGACATGGGCGACTACTACCTGCTCAACGGCGCCAAGCTGTGGATCAGCAACTCGCCCGAGTGCCAGGTAGCCGTGGTGTGGGCCAAAAACGAGGAGGGCCGCATCAAGGGCCTCATCGTGGAGCGCGGCATGGAGGGTTTCACCACCCCCGAAATCCACAACAAATGGAGCCTGCGCGCTTCGTGCACCGGCGAGCTGGTGTTCGACAACGTGCGCGTGCCCAAGGAAAACCTGCTGCCCAATGTTGATGGCCTGAAAGGTCCGCTGTCGTGTCTCGATTCGGCCCGCTTTGGTATTGCCTGGGGTGCCATTGGTGCGGCCATCGACTGCTACGAGTCGGCCCTGAAGTACTCGCTGCAGCGCGAGCAGTTCGGCAAGCCGATTGCCGCATACCAGCTGCAGCAGAAAAAGCTGGCCGAAATGATTACCGAAATCACCAAAGCCCAGCTGATGGCCTGGCGCCTAGGTATGCTAAAAAACGAAGGCAAAGCCACCTCGGCCCAGATTTCAATGGCCAAGCGCAACTCCGTTGACATGGCCTTGCACATTGCCCGCGAGGCGCGCCAAATCCACGGCGGCATGGGCATTACCGGCGAGTACCCCATCATGCGCCACATGATGAACCTGGAGTCGGTAATTACCTACGAAGGCACCCACGATATTCACCTGCTCATCACGGGCGCCGATATCACGGGCATTCAGGCGTTTAAGTAAGCTGATCATTCAGTAACAAAAACGGCCGTTCTTGCAGAAGAACGGCCGTTTTTCATGCTATGTATAAGCTACAATTTTGTGCAATGTGCGGTTGGGCGTTTTTGGTCAGTTGTTCGTCACCGAATTCAAACGAAACTAGAGGTAGGCTGGAACCCCAAGTAACCTCTGTGCCTGATTCTATGATCTACAGCTTGGTGAATTACATAATCAGAACCGAAATCCGGCCAATAACAGACAAGCAACCTGCGGCGCTACTCGGCTTACCCAAACCTAAAGAGGTTACGCAGCTTGTGGTGCCGGACAAGAACTATTACTGGACAGCAGAAGCTGCGCATGGGCCTGATGTATCATTATCTGAGCTGACTAGGTTAGAGCAGCCATTTTCTGCTGCAGATACGTCTTTTATGCGTCTCCAATGGCGCGCCAATCGGCAACGGAGGTTTAAGCAGGCAGGTATCACCGAACCAGCAGTCAGCGTTGTCGAAACCGACTCGTTTCTGCTTTGGAAGCAAGAGCTAGGTATCAGTAAAGCCAACACCCGCTTGAGCGGCCGTAACAATGGTGATTACCTAGTGAGCATATCCGTGCCTCTGTTTTCGGTAAATCTTAACAGGGCTGTTGTTACCTCAGCCATTCAATTCAGAGGCGGAGAGACTGTCGTGTACCAAAGAGTGAAAAGCGTATGGAAGCGTCAAGCAATAATCAGCAGCTGGGAAGAGTAAGCAACAGAGGTAGCCATTCTCACCGCAGCTCATCAAACGCGTACTGCGCCGTGCTCCAGAACTCGTCCAACGCCACCAGCCTGGGTTTGAAAAACGAAATCAGCTCGGGCCAATGCTCGCGGTTGTACATGTTCACGCCGGTTAGCTCCTGGTAAATGCGGCTGAGCGGCTGCCCGTACTCGTCGGCGGCCTCCAGCTCCCACAGCCACGGCTCACCTAGGGCTTCTTCCAGCATCAGGCGCAGCTCCCGAAACTGCTCGAAGTACAGCTCGCGCAATCCGGCATCGGCGTGGGTTATTTCGATGCCAATGCTGGCGCGGCGCGTATCGGCGTGCATGCGGAAGAACACGTTTTTGAGGCCGGTTTTGTAATTGATCCAGTTTACGGGCAGGCCTTCGGAAGAGAGAACGGGGCGCATGTACTGGCCCAGGGTGGTCCAGAAAGCTTGGCGGAGTTGAGCGGCTTCGGTTTTGCTGTACATAAGCGGAGGGCGCGCCGAGCACCTAGGAAAACACACAAGCCCGGCAGCGGCGCAAAGAAACATACGTATGCCGAGCGCAACGTAGCGGTGTGATGAACCGTGCCGCCGCATTACTTTGCAACCTGCTAGCCTTCCGCCACATGCCCACCAATACTTCTTCTGCCGCGCCGCTGATTATTCTGGAATGCCTGGTTGCCGGCACCTCGCACCGCGAAAACCTGGTGCAGTACGAGCCGCAACTCCACGAAGGCCAACTGTTGGTGCTCCGCCGCGAAGCCGACAGCCCCTACGACGACTGGGCCGTGCAGGTGCGCACCCACCCCGACGCCGGCGACGTGTGGCTGGGCTACCTGCCCGAAGGCCGCAACGAAACCGTAGCGCGTTTGCTCGATGCCGGCCGCCGCATTACGGCACAGCTTACCTACAAATCGTGGGAAGAGGATTGGCTGTACCTCAACATTGAGGTGCTGCTGCATGAGTAAGTTGCCAATTGCCGGTTGTCAGTTGATAGTTGCCCGTTATTCGCCACCGGCTACCAGCTGCTAGCCAGTTTCCGTCCTAACCACTGACAACCGGAAACTGGCAACCGGCCTCTAACGGCTTCGTTGCGTCAGCAAGCCCGCGGCCGGACCTAGGACCAGTACCAGGTAAACATTTTGCGGCCCTAGGTAGCCCACCAGCCAACTGGTAACCTGGATGCTGACCACCGTGATTGCAAAACCTAGGCAGTTGACGATGGTAAGCGCCGTGCCGCGCGTGGCCTCGGGCGCGCTTTGCGCCACCAGCGTCGAGAACAGCGGCGAATCGGCTACCACCACTAGGCCCCAGAAGAAAAGAAAGGCCGCCAGCGCCGGCGCGTAGCCCACCCGCAGCAGCAGCGGCGAGGCCAGGCAGCACAAGCCCGACAGCGACAGCGCACCGAGGGCTACGTTGCGGCCCGGCACCACCTGCGAGAGCAGCCCGCCGCCCATGCAAGCCAGCGCGCCCCCGCCGATAATCAGAAACGAGAGCAGCGGCACGGGCAGCTCGGCCCCTAAGTGCATGCGGTTGTAGGTGCTGAGCATAGCTGGCACAAACGCCCAAAAGGTGTACAGCTCCCACATGTGGCCGAAGTAGCCAAACGCCGCTGCCCGAAAGCGCGGTACCCGAAACCCCTCCAGCATAGCCATAAAGCGCAGCCGCTGGCCGGCCTGGCGGTGCGGCCCATCGGGCACCAACACCGCCATAGCCATGCCGCCCAACGCGGCCAGCCCGGAGGTGGCTACCAACACATAATGCCAGGGCAACTGCGTAGTGGCGCTGCGGAGCAAATGCGGAAAAGCCGTGCCCAGCACCAGCGCCCCCACCAGAAAGCCCAACGATTTACCTAACCCGGCCTGGTAGTAGTCGGAGGCTATTTTCATGCCCACGGGGTAAATGCCTGCTAGGAAAAAACCCGTTAGGAACCGGAAGGCCAACAGGTGCACCGCCTCGGTGGCGGCTGCCAGCACGCCTAGGTTGCATAGGGCCGCCAACAAGGCACTCACCAAAAACACCCGCGAAGGCGAAAAGCGGTCGGCTATGGCCAGCACGGCAAACGCCAACGTGCCGCTGATAAAGCCCAACTGCACGGCGCTGGTTAGGTTGGCCACGAAGTTATCGGCTAGCCCAAACTGCCGGGCTATGTCGGGCGCAACGGCGTTGCCGGCAAACCAAAGCGAGGTGCAGCAAAACTGAGCCAGCACAATAACCGGCAACACACGGCGCATGCAGTAAACGGAATAGGGGGAAGCGGGGAGAGGTTCCGAAAACGCGGCTGCCCTTCGGCCCGAAAAAAGCGCCGCAACAACCGCGGGCTCAAGTAACGCAAATTCCGGGCTGCTGTGGGCGTTGAGGGCGTGGTTACCTAGGGCCGGTTGGGGCTAATCGTCAGCTCGTCAGTACCTAGCGGGGCGCGGCGGTCGTATAGCGTATCTCAACCAAGCACCTTACTACTATGTCGCAAAATGCAGACGAGCGCCGCCAAGAGCGCCGCGAAGAAGATAAAGGGAACTACCGCAACGCCCCCGAAAGCCGCTACCAGCCCGACCGCAACAACCCGCCGCGCCACCACGACCGCAACCCCAACGACGACGGCGACGCCACGCAGGATTTTAACACCATTGCCGACGATGGCACCTCCGATGGCATTGCCAAAACCGCGGCCGGCTCGGGTGCCAACAACCTAGGCTCGGGCGGCCTGGTGCAGGACACCAACACGCGCAGCCGCGACGCCGACCAAGGCGGGACGCAGGGCGGCGGCCGCAAATCCGACGACCAAAGCCACCTGCGCACGCCCAGCGCCCAAAGCTCGCACCGCTCGCAGGGCAACTCGCACGACGGCGGCCAAAGTGCCCAGAAAGGCTCGCGCAGCGGCGAACAAGTGTAGCCTAGCCGCGCCGTTTGGCCGCGAGGCTTTGCTTTGTGTTGATCAGTCAACCAGTGAGCTAGCGTGCAACCTGTCTAAGCCCTAGGTTGGGCAAGCCTGTTGCTGCCTAGGCACCTGCCTATTACCTAAAGTTTCGTCGCATGCCGGTATAAAGTATAACCTCTAAGCCCAGGCAAAAGCCCGGTTCTGCAATGCGGAACCGGGCTTTTGCCTGGAGGCGGGGGCCTGCTGGCGTGCCTTGGCTAAAACTGTTAGCCAATGATTGAGCGGCAGCTATTTATTTGCTAAAAACCTTATGCACGCGGGACGTTTTCGGGCTACCTGCTGTTACCTTAGCTCTGAAACTTCGACCGCCGAACTACCTTCGTTTCGTATGCGCGAATCGTACCTGACAGGTGGCAACTCCCACATGGACGCCACCGATAAAGAAATTGACAAGGCCTTGCGCCCCCTTAGCTTCGACGACTTTACCGGTCAGGCCAAGGTGGTGGAAAACCTGAAAGTGTTTGTGGCGGCCGCCAAGCAGCGCGGCGACGCCCTCGACCACGTTCTGCTGCACGGGCCTCCCGGCCTCGGCAAAACCACGTTGTCGCACATCATTGCCAACGAGCTCGGCTCGGGCATCAAGATGACCTCGGGCCCGGTGCTCGACAAGCCCTCCGACCTGGCGGGCCTGCTCACCAACCTCGATCCGCACGACGTGCTCTTCATCGACGAGATTCACCGCCTCAACCCGGTGGTGGAGGAGTACCTGTACTCGGCCATGGAGGACTACCGCATCGACATCATGCTCGACTCGGGCCCCAACGCCCGCTCCGTGCAGATTTCGCTGTCGCCGTTCACGCTCATCGGGGCTACCACGCGCTCGGGCATGCTCACGGCGCCGCTGCGCGCCCGCTTCGGCATCTCGTCGCGCCTGGAGTATTACGACGCCAAGCTGCTCACCGACATCGTGCAGCGCTCGGCCGAAATCCTAGGCACGCCCATTCACGAGGATGCGGCCTTCGAAATTGCCCGCCGCTCGCGCGGTACGCCCCGTATCTCCAACAACCTGCTGCGCCGCACCCGCGACTTCGCCCAGATCAAAGGCACCGGCACCATCACCCGCGACATTGCCCAGTTTGCCCTCGGCGCCCTCGACGTTGACTCGCAAGGCCTCGACGATATGGACAAGCGCATTCTGTCGACCATCATCGACAAGTTTAAGGGTGGCCCGGTGGGCATTACCACCATTGCTACGGCCTGCGGCGAAGAAGCCGAAACCATCGAGGAAGTGTACGAGCCGTTCCTGATTCAGGAAGGCTACATCAAACGCACCTCGCGCGGCCGCGAAGCCACCGAGCAAGCCTACACCCACCTAGGGCGCCCGCTGCCGCAGCACTTGCGTGGCAACGTAGCCGGCGACTTGTTCGCGCAAGAGTAACCTGTGATTTATTGTGCAAAAATGCACCGCCCAACGGCGGTGCATTTTTGCGTTAGGCTAGCTGTATATGCACGCTTTTCCCGCTACTCTCGAGCTGATCGGTGTAAACCCGTTTGTGCAAGTGCCTGCCGATGTGTTGGCCGACGTGTTTTCCAAAGCAGGGCGCAGCAAAGGGCCGATACGGGTGCACGGAACCATCAATAACCAGCCCTTTGAGCAAACGTTGGTGCGCTATGCCGGCGAATGGCGCTTGTACATCAACCTGACGATGTTGGCTCACTCGCCCCGTCGCATTGGCGAAATACTGGCCGTTACGCTCGACTACAACCCGGTAGGCCCGCCCGTGCTGACGTGCCCCGCCCTTGAGCGGGCCTTGGCCGAAGCTCCCGAGGCCCAGCAGGTTTTTGAGCGGTTGTCGGCCTCGCGGCAAAACGAGCTGGTGCGCTATCTGGTGCGTTTGAAAAGCGAGGAAGCCTTGTTGCGTAATATCGAGCGCGCCATCGGATTTCTGTTGGGCAAAAACCGTTTCGTCGGCCGCGACCGGCCCTAACTTCAATTGCTTTGGGTTTTGCCCATGCCCGCCTTTGCCAAATGCGCTAGTTTCAGCGGTCCAAATGAACACCTCGGCCACTATGGTTAGTAACAAAATAGCCCCCGACCAGCAGGAGCAACTGCTTGGCGTACTGGAAAACAGATTCCGCGAAAATTTGCACCGCCATGCCGGCCATTCTTGGGACGAGGTAAAAGGCCGACTTCAGGCCAACCCGTCGAAAATCTGGGCACTATCGGAAATGGAACGAACCGGCGGCGAGCCCGACGTAATTGGAATTGACGCCGTAACGGGCGAATACTTGTTCTGCGACTGCGCGGCCGAAACGCCCCTAGGTCGCCGTGGTGGTTGCTACGACCGCCAAGGGCTGGAGGCCCGAAAGGAGCACAAGCCAGCAGGCAATGCCAAGGATATGGCAGCGGCGATGGGCATTGAGCTGCTGACAGAAGAACAATACCGAAGCTTGCAGCAACTCGGCCGGTTCGATGCCAAAACCTCGAGCTGGTTGCAAACGCCCGCCGAAGTTCGAAAGCTTGGCGGGGCGTTGTTTGCCGATTACCGCTACGGCAGGGTTTTCGTGTATCACAACACAGCGCAGTCGTATTATTCCTCCAGAGGGTTTCGCGGACTGCTCAGGGTGTGAGTCCCTAGGTGCATAGCACCGCATAGGGCGAAGGCACCTAACACGCCTGCACGCACCTAGGTCGTCCATTGCGCAGCCTCTGCATGGCAACATGGGCCGGTGAGCCGCTCATGCCGGAACATGTTCTTTACCATAAACACCCGACGTCGGTCTCGTAAGCTGACGCCGGGTGTTTATGTATTTAAGTAAACGCAAAGCCTGCTTAGCCGCTGCTTATTCCACATATGCAGGCAGCAAGCAGCAGTTAGCGGGCCGCAATTTCTTTAGGGCGACTTAGCCCAATTGACCCTTACTAACCATGAAGGCTCAAAAAATATATCTGTTGTTTATTGATTATCAATAAAAATTTATCGAAAGTTGTTCAAGAAGAAGGCTGTTGCTGTAAGTAACAGCGCTCAACAAACCAACACCTTTCTACTACAACACCTTATGAAAACCAAGTCAACGCTTGTTCTGACCATTATGCACGTCGTGTTCTGGGTCTTGCTTATTGGGTTGTGCGTCCAGACCGGATCCATTTTGATTTCATTTTTCGTGAGCGAGTTTATCAACCCAGTGGGTGCGCAGAACTTGTACATGGGGTTGAACTTGGCTGCGCTAAAAAACTACGCCGAGGTGCACTACGTGGGTGTGGTATCCTTTATGGTGTACTTCCTGGCGGTAAAAGCATACATGGCTTACTTGGTCATTCAGATTTTCCGAAAAATCGACTTCGCGGCGCCTTTCAGTTCGGAAATAGCTGCGCTGATAACCAAAATCAGCCATAACGCTTTGGCAGCCGGCGTAGTAGCTATAGTGGCCAACAACTACACCAAATGGCTGCTGAAGAGCGTGTCGATTGACATCCCAACTTGGTCGGGCGATGAGTTCCTGTTTCTGGCCGGCATCATCTTCATCATCGCGCAGGTATTTCAGAAGGGCACCGACATTCAGGCCGAAAACGCATTGACGGTTTAACAAATGCCGATAATCGTGAACCTGGATGTGATGATGGCCAAGCGCAAAATTTCGTTAAGCGAACTGTCGGAGAAAGTGGACTTGACGCTGGCTAACCTTTCCATTCTGAAAACGGGCAAAGCCAAAGCTGTACGCTTCAGTACGCTCGAAGCCCTGTGCAAAGCGCTGGACTGCCAACCCGGCGATTTATTGGAGTGTCGCTGAACCAAGCAGCAGGAACGCCGGGCCCGTGCTGAGTGTTGGAAGCAACGCTTAAGCCAGTAGCTCCTCGGCAGCGGCGTTATCCCGATCTTTGCCCGCATGCTTGCCTCCGACATTATCCGCGCCGAACACACTGCCTTTATCAAACGGCGGGCGGCGGAGCTGGGCTTTATGGCCTGCGGTATTTCACGGGCTGAGTTTTTGGAGGAAGAAGCCCCTAGGTTGGAGCAGTGGCTCGCCAAAGGCATGCAGGGCCAAATGCGCTGGATGGAAAACCACTTCGACAAGCGCCTCGACCCGCGCCTGCTCGTGGACGGTGCCAAGTCGGTGATTTCGCTGCTGCTGAATTACTACCCGGCCGAGGAAGACCAGCAGCCCGACGATACGCTGAAGGTGAGTAAGTATGCTTACGGCCGCGACTATCACCACGTCATCAAAGACAAGCTGAAAACGCTTCTGCAGGACATGCAAGCGCACATCGGCGAGGTGGGCGGCCGCGCGTTCGTCGATTCGGCGCCGGTGCTCGATAAGGCTTGGGCCCGCAAAAGCGGCCTGGGCTGGGTCGGCAAGAATTCGAACCTGATTACGCCTGGCGCCGGCTCGTTTTATTTCATTGCCGAGCTGATTGTGGACGTGGAGCTAAGCTACGACGGCCCCATTCGCGACTATTGCGGCTCCTGCACGCGCTGCCTCGATGCATGCCCCACCCAGGCCATTACCGAGCCCTACGTGGTTGATGGCAGCAAGTGCATCAGCTACTTTACCATCGAGCTAAAAGAACAATTGCCCGCCGACGTACAAGGTCAGCTGGGCAATTGGATATTTGGCTGTGATATCTGCCAGGATGTGTGCCCCTGGAACCGCTTTTCGCGGGCCACGCAGGAGGAGCAATTTCGGCCGCATCCGCAGCTAAAGGAGATGCGCCCGAGCCACTGGCATGAAATCACGCAGGAAGTGTTTCAGGCATTGTTTCGGCACTCGGCCGTGAAGCGCACCGGCTACCAGGGCCTCACGCGCAACATTCGGTTTGTGGCGGGCGAGCCGGCACTCGGCGCGCCCGCCACCAAGCCCGAGTTAAGCTAGGCGCACCTGCCGGAAAACCCGGTTGAGCACGCGGCGGTAAAGTTTGGAGAACTGCTGGTAACACCACGCCTTAAGTTGGCTTACTTCGTCGGGCACGAGCGTACGCAGGGCCTTGCGAAGTTCCTTTTCGAACAGCATTCGATCGAAGCTGACTTTTTGTAGGATGGTTTTTACATATTCCAGCATTGTAGTAAGTGATAGTGTTTTGGGTGGGGTAAAAACGCCATCTGTGTAGCGGCGGCTCTCTATACGTTCAACAACAAAAAAGGCTGATGCAACTTTAGAGCGACCGTTTCGCTACGGAGAAAGGTACAATATTTAAAAATGAAAATGCAAGGCTATTGTTTAGCCAAGGGCAAAAAATAATCCCCCGTTAAGCTCGTCTTAACGGGGGATTAACGTTCAGGCTTGCAGCGACCTAGGCGGTAAACAGCGCCACCACGGCCTGCACGGCTGCGGCCGTAAGCGGCTCGTCGAGGGCCTCGGTGGCGGCCGCGCGTTTTTCGGCGTCGGTAAGGGCCGGTGTAATGGGCAGCAGCGGCGTAAGCGTGGTTAGGTCAATTTCGCGGCTAACCGTAACGAGCTGGCGTACGCGGTCTTCGCCAGCGTATACCGGGGCAGTGGCAGTGGGCACGGGGCCGCCGTTATCGGTGCCGCTAACCCAATGCTTTACGGCGGCGCCGCGTTGGCGGCGCAGCTGGCGCAAGTGCGCCGCATGGCGGGCCTCAGTGGCCAGGCCGCGGTTGGCAAGCACCAGGAGGGCATCGTTGCTGAGGAGTGCGGCAAGCTGCCCTAGGTAAGCGCGCACGCTCAAATCCTCGAGGGTTTGCGCCACGGCCAGCATGGTTTCGGTGTTCGAAAACACATCGGCAAATGCCGCGGCTTGCGTGCCGCCCCGGCTGCCCGTGAAATCGTAGCGGGGGCGCGCGGGTATTTGTCCGCCCGAGTTGGCTATCAGGGCTTCGAACCGAACGATGTGCTGGCGCTGCTGGGCCCGGATCAGCGTAAGATCGGGCTGGATATCGGCCGGCACCAACGATGCCGACACGGGCGGCGTAACGGCAATATCGCCCAGCACGCGGCTGTAAAATTCATCTTGCAGCCACTCCACCTGCAGCAAGAGCAGCAACGCGTCGAGCTGGGTGCCGGCGCGCTGCGCCATGGCTGGCTGCGCCACGGCACCTAGGGCCAGTGGCAGGGTGGCAGCGGCCGTGCGGGCCAGCTGCGTAAGCGCCCCGCGGCGGGCCGTGGGCTGCTCCGAGGCGTCGGCGGTTGCCAGTTGGTTTAAAAGCGAAAGCAAATTCATGAGAGGAGGCCGGCCTTAGGTGGTGGGTAAGCCGTTGCCGGTAATGGGCAAGGCGGTGTACTTGCTGAGCTCGGTGAGCACCGCGGCCGGCGCCAGCGCCAGGCCGAAACCGGCATCGGCGCCGGTATTGGGCACTACCTCGGCAGCGGCAAAGGAGCCCGGCTGCAGCAAATCGCGCACGGCAGCGGAGTGGCGGCTTTCGGTAGCCGTAAGGCGAGTCACGAGCTGAATGTAAACCGCCGAAGAAAACAGCTGCACCGCGCCGCACAAGGCGGCCGCGCCTAGGTCTTCGATGGTGCGGGCAGCCGCCAGCACGCCCTGCCGGCTGGTAAGGGCAAAGGTGCCGTAGTTGAACTCGAAGGCTACCAAGCTGCTAACCCCTAGGTC
Source organism: Hymenobacter oligotrophus (assembly GCF_003574965.1). NCBI lineage: Bacteria > Pseudomonadati > Bacteroidota > Cytophagia > Cytophagales > Hymenobacteraceae > Hymenobacter > Hymenobacter oligotrophus. Next base: position 3,899,985 of record NZ_CP032317.1, read on the forward strand.
ACTCACCAACGAGTTT